>DASYCK010000167.1:0-72738 GCA_036500205.1 Polyangia bacterium
CTTCTTCCTGGCGGGCGCCAAGGGGCGGACCGATCCCGAGGCCGAGCTCGACGCCACGCTGGTGGCCCTGCTCGCCCCGGCGCCGCCGCTCGAGGCGCCGCCCGCGAAAGGCGCTCCCCCATCAGATACCGATCACGCGCAGTGCCGGTTCCCGGCGCGCTGGCAGTGGCTGAAGCAGGCGCTGGCGCTGTCGGGGCCCGACGTCGTCGAGGTGCCCTGTCCGGTGTTCGAGGAGTGGCACCGCGTGATCGCCGCCGAGGCCATCACGCTCGTCTACGCCACCGCCTATCTGAACAGCCCCGCGTCGATGTACGGGCATACGTTCTTCAGGCTGTCGCGCGCCACGGGGGAGGGGAACCCGCTGCTCGACTACGTGATCAACTTCGCGGCCGACGTCGACACCAAGAACGGGCTCGTCTACGCCGTGAAGGGGGTGACCGGCGGCTTCCAGGGGCTTTATTACGTGATGCCGTACTACGTGAAGGTCCAGGAATACTCGAACATGGAGAGCCGCGACCTGTGGGAGTACCAGCTCGCGCTGTCGCCCACGCAGGTCGACCGGCTGGTGCGGCACGTCTGGGAGACACGCACCACCCACTTCGACTACTTCTTCTTCACGCGTAACTGTTCCTACCAGCTGCTCTCGCTGCTGGAGGTCGCCGACCCGTCCCTCGATCTGGTGGGTCATTTCACGACGCGGGTCATCCCTTCCGACACCGTGCGCGTGGTGCTGCGAGACACCAAGCTGGTCGAGGATCGTCGCCCGCGTCCCTCGATCGTGAGCGTGATGAACCGGCGCAAGGCGAAGCTGACCTCGGCCGAGATCACGGTGGCCGAGAAGCTGGCCTTGGCGCCTGGCGAGGGGGCGCTGCCCGTGGCGGTATTGGCCCCGTTCTCGAAGGAGCGGCAGGCCCTGATCCTCGACGCCGCCTATGACTACTTTCGCTATCGTCAGGGGCTGGGCGTCGAGCCGACGCTGGCGTTCAAGAAGAAAGAGCGGCGCCTGCTACTGGCCCGGGGACGCGTCGGCATCCCTTCGCAGGAGATCGACACCAGCCCCGGGATCGACGCGCCCGAGCGGGGCCACGGCACTTTGCGGATTGGGCTGGGGGCGGGCACGTCGGATCAACGGGGATGGTTCCAGACGCTCGCGGTCCGGGGCGCCATCCACGACTATCTCGACTCCTCGCGCGGCTACCCGCGCGATGCCCAGCTGGCGATGGCGAACCTGGTGCTGCGGTTCACCGACGGCCCGCATCGCCTGTCGCTCGATCACCTCGATATGATCGACATCGTCTCGGCCTCGCCGCTCGATCGCTGGGTGAAGAGCCTGTCCTGGAAGGTGTGGCTGGGGGTGGACAACGCGCGCGAGCTCGGCTGCGAGCGGTCCGAATCGGAGCGACAGGGCTGGCGGTGCCTCTACGCCGGGGCGACCACGGGGGGGGGCGGCGCCGCGCGGTTCGGGCCGGAAGGGCGGCTCCTGCTCTTCGCGCTGGTCGAGACGGATGCGGGGGCCGGGCCGGCGTTCAAGACCGGCCAGCGCTATCGCGTGGGGGGCGGCCTCGAGGCCGGGCTCGTCGCCGAGGCCAGCGCGCGCTGGCGGTTCCTGCTGGGCGCGCGCGAGATCCTGTACTTCCTGGGCGACCGCCGGGAGAACCGCCGGGCCCAGGTGACGGCCGCGGTGACCCTGATGCGCGGCCTCGATCTGAGGGTCGGGGTCGATGTCGCGGGCACGTACACGGACGTGATGGCGCAAGCGCTGGCGTTTTTTTAGCGAGCTAGACCGCGTTCCAGGACCGGTTTAACATGAAAACAATGCGACAATTCCAGGGCGTGGGCAGGCGTCGAATCGGCTTCCGCATGACCACCTGGATTTTCTGCGGGATTTTCGGCCTCGCGATGTCGACGGCTCGGGCCAATCCATCGGGCGCGGCGCCCTATCCGACACCGCCGACACCGCCGACATCGCCGACACCGCCGGCCCCCGCCGTCGCCCCACCGCGCCCAGCGCCTCAGGGGTCTGGTCCCGCCGATCCCTGGACCTCGCCCGAGGGGCCGGGAAACTATCCCCAGGGCGGATACGCGGCGGCGCCGCTCGGCGCGGCGCCGCCGGATGGGTTTCAGCCAGGCGCGCCCGCCGGGTACGGTCCGCCGGACGGCGGCTTCATCCGGGTCGACGTCAAGGCCGACGGTCCGGGCGTTCGTCTGGATCGGGTGGTGGGTCCGGGGGCGACGGTGCCCGTCTGCTTCGCTCCATGCACCCGCGTGCTTCCGCGAAACAACCTGTACGTCATTCAGGGGGACGGGGTGCGGACCACCTCCCAGTTCCTGCTGCCAGACGATCGTCCGGACGTGACGTTGAAGGTTCACGCCGGCTCGACGGCGCGTCAGACGGGGGGGGCGGCCCTGCTGGTCGGGGGCATCGTCGCGGCCTACGTTGGCCTGATCACGACCGAGGTGGGCCTGGCCGCGCAGACCTTCAACGACGGCACGCAGACCAGCAACCGCTCCACCGGAACGGCGACCGCGGGCGCAGGCATCTTGGTGGTGGGGATCGCCGCGGCCATCGGCGGGCTCGTCATGGTGCTCGGCTCGAGCACGCGCGTCGACAGCAGCACGGGCGCGACGTTCACCAACGCGGAGCCCCCCCGCAAGCGTCCTCGGTCGGCTGTCGCCGTGACCGCGAACGGCTTGGAATTCTGACGCCGCCGGCGCTCGCGCGGCGACGAACCGCGCGTTTCCCAAATGATCATCGCGTTTGGTTGGGTCATCTCCGTCCGATATAATCGGGCCCTCTCGTCCGCGATTGGACGAAATAAACCTAGAGCGAGGAGACCTTAGATGAACTTTTCGATACGAATGGCGAGCGTCGCGAGCGTGGGGCTGGTCCTGGGGGCGGCACTGGTTGGATGCGGTGGCGGCGGTGGCGGCGGCAGCGGACCCGCCGCCAAGCCCGGCACCACGAACAAGACCACCGCGACGCAGGTGGTGACGTCGACGGCGTCGATGAAGACCGCGCTCGATAGCGGCGACGGCGCCTCGCTGTCCGCCAACGTCGAGATCGTCGGGATCGTGGGGGCGCAGGAGATCGTCTCGCCGGCGGCGGCCGCGCAGTTCGTGTCGACGTCGGGGCTGATGGCGCGGCGCTCGGCCGTGTCGACGGCCGGACCGAGCGGCGGCACGGTCGACTGCACGGCAACCGGCTGTGTCTACAACATGTACGCGAGCGGCTCGGGCACCGATCTGGTCGTCCTCAACGGCTCGGTGTCGTCGGCGGCGGCCGCGGGCAAGACGACGGTCACCGCCGATCTCACCATCGCCGAGACGACCGCGGCCTCCGGGACGTCCGCCGTCACCTATGACATCACGGGCTCGCTCGATTTCGGCACGTCCACCATCGACGGCGATCTGAAGTCGATCGCGCACTACACGTCGACGACGCAGGGGCTGAGCTTCACCTACGACTACTACAACGAGATCAAGTACAACGCGTTGACGCTGACGGCGGCCACGCCGACGGCGGGCAGTATCTACGCGAAATGGGGCATCACGGTGAACGGAATCCCGGGCGCGAGCCAGGCCTACGAAGGCACCGTCACCTACCCGTAAGCCGGCGCGGACCCCTCACCCCGACCCTCTCCCCGCTGCGCGGGGCGAGGGTGACTGGTCGTTCGGCTTCGCGGGATGATTGCCTCGGCCTTCGCCCCAGCTATCTTCCGAGCCATCGCTCCAGTTCTTCCCTGTCTTTCCCCGGTCTTCTTCTTGTCTTCTTCCTGTCTTCTTCTTGTCTTCTTCCGAGGCATTTTGTCGCGGCGCCAGAGCGACCGGGAGGGAGCGGGTCTTTCACCGGGAGGCGCGGCCTCGCCGCGCCGGCTCACCTCAGTAGGATCCGCGGGGGTTCACGGGGGGGCTTGCCCCCCCGTGCTCAGAACTTCACGCCCAGGAAGCCGCGCAGCACCTGCGCGGCGCTGGCGTCGCCGGCTCCCGAACCCTCTTGCCAGAGGGCGGAGGGGCGGTTCAACGCCGCGAACGGCCACAGCACGCCCCACGTCATGCCGGCGTAGAAGCCCTCCGCGGTGTTGCGGTAGGTGGCGCTGGCGTTCATCTCGAGGCCGTACCCCAGCGCGTTTCCCGGCGTCGAGACGGGGACCTGCGCCATGCTGTAGATGATGCTGCCGGAGACGCCCAGCTGGCGCCCCTGCGTCAGATCGAACCAGTACGACACGGCCGGCTTGAAGTAGATGGCGTTCGTGACCGTTCCCAGGATGTAGCGGAACAGGATCGAATCGACGTGGTACTCGGGGGAGAACTTGAAGTCGCGGATGCTGTGGTCTCCCGCCGGCTGCTGGGCGAAGCGCCAGCGGTAGTTCAGGTACCCGGCGTCGTTCTCCGCCTGATCGCCCGAGGCGCCACCGGCCTCGAAGCCGACGAAGAAGGCGTCGCGGTACAGGTGCAGCTCGCTGGCGAGCACTGCCCCGAACTGCCGGAAGTACGCTGGCTTCTCCTGGTCGCCCGCCGCCAGCAGCACGCCGCCGCGATCCATCTTGCCGAGCAACGCCGTCCCCTCGAACTCGACCACCAGCGCGCGGTAGTGCAGCTTGGCCCAGAGATTCGGCTGAAAGAAGTAGGCGTTGATGTCCTGGAGCGGCAGCGCCTGCTCCTTCGTCGAGATCGGGTCGACGGCCAGGTTCGAGTTCGGCATCGTCGAGGTCATGCACCCCGCCGAGGCTCCCCCGGTGGTCCCGCATGACGAGGTGTCATACGCCGAGTGCTGCGAGCGGTAGACGAGCTGCAGGCCGTAGTTCAGCACCACCTCGCCCCGATCCACCTTCTCGCGGAGCTGGGTGGGGTTGTCGATGTGGGTGACGGCCGCCATGAACTCGTACACGTCGTCGTCCTGGGCCAGATCGATGGGGGTGCCGTCCGAGCTGTAACGACCGAGGGCGAGCTGGTTCGACGTCAGCCCCTGCGAGCCGTAGTCCATGGCCAGCGTGAACTGGTGACCGTAGACCTCGGTCAGCAGCGCCAGGCGGTCGACGGTCGTTCCGCCGTCGCAGTCGAGGCAGCTGCCGTCGTTGTAGGAGATGCCGCGGCCGAAGTGCCAGGGCATGCGGCCGAAGCGCAGCGAGCCGAACTCGGTGTCGATCTCGGCCCAGGCCCGCTTCGCGCGGATGCTCGAGACGTAACCGTTTTGACCGACCTCGGGCGGATCCTGCGAGTTGTAGAGGAACGGGATGGGCGCCTGGGGCACGACGTCCGAGTAGGGCCGGTTCAGGCCCGCCAGGCTGTCGGGCGTCGAGCCGAGGATCGTATTGTCGAGGACGTCGAACTGCGAGTGGATGCGCACGTTGTCGGTGACGTTCAACGTCGGCTCGAGCCGGAAGCGAATGTTCGCGCCCGCCAGATCCTTGTGGTTGCAGGGACCGGGAATGCCGCCCATGACCGTTGGTGACGGGCAGTCAATCGAGGTGGGGAAGGGAGGGAGACCAGTGCTCGCTTGCTTGGCCCCGTTATAAAGGTCGAGCGAGGCCCTGTTCGAGTAGCCCTGCCCCAGGCTGAACTGGTGCATGTAGTCGGTGCGCATGCGGAAGTAGCCGTTCAGCTCGAACAGCTGGGCGCGGCGCTTGGTCTGGTTCGCGTAGCCGGACAGCGGCTCGAGATCGTCGGGCGTCGCCCCTTCCTCGGGCGCCTGCTGGGCCGGGCCTTCGTCCTTCTGCGGGTTCTGACCCATGGGGGCGTTGGGCATGCCGCCCCCGGGGCCCATTCCACCCATCTGGGCCAGCGCGGGGAGCGAGGAGAGGACGACGGCAACGCCGACACAAAACAGGGCAGATCGAGCGACGAATCGGATGCTCACGCTTTGGCTCCGTGGGGGGGCGCGGGTGCGCAGAGTTCGAACAGGACGCCTCCGGTCGAGGCGGGGTGCAGGAAGGCGACGAGGTGTCCGCGCGCGCCCGGTCGCGGTGATTCGTCGATCAGGCGGATGCCGGCCGCTTTCAGCGACGCCAGCGCCCCGGACAGATCGTCGACTTCGAAACAGATGTGGTGCAGGGCCGAGCCGCGCTGATCGAGAAACCGGTCCAGACTCTCGTTTCCGGCCGGGGCGATCAGCTCGAGCGCCGCGCCCTCGCTGGTGGCATCGCCCGCGTGCAGGAACGCCACGTCGGTCTGCTGCGGCGCCACGTACTCGCGCGCCCCCGCGCACAGCCCGAAGAGCGTGGCCAGCTGGTCTGACGCCCCGTCGCGATCGCGAACGGCGATGGCCACGTGGTCGATGCGTTTCACCTTGATCATAGGAACGGGCCCGTCCGGGCCGGCCGAAAGTCCGCGATTCATATCAATGGTTAAACGTGTTGGAAAGCGGGAACGGAGGCGCGGGCCGTCTTGGGCCCCTGTGCGCGAGCGTTCGACCCGCCCCGGCGACGCGCGGTTGCCCGCCCGCGCCGATTCCACTTTCGTGCCCCATGGCGCGTTTGTTGGGGCCGGCACGCCGGCGCGTTAGGATACGCGCATGAAATTTTCCGCGTCGACGCCGCGCCGGCGGGCGCGATGACGTCGCTGTCTCGCGCCGTCGGCCAGCTGTTGACCGTCGGCTTCGATGGGCTCACCTTGCCGGACGAGTTGCGGGTGCGCCTCACCGCCTCGGAGGTGGGGGGGGTGATGCTGTTTCGCCCCAACATCGGCGACCCGGCGCAGGTGGCCTCGCTGGTGGCGGCGGCCCGGTCCGCCGGCCCCGCTGACGCGCCCTGTCTGGTGGCCGTCGATCAAGAAGGGGGGCTGGTGCAGCGGCTGCGCGCCCCGTTGACCGTCTGGCCGGACATGCTGTCGGTGGGCGCCGCGCAGGATCTGGAGCGGACCTTTCAGGTGGGACAGGCGCTGGGCGCCGAGCTGGCGGCGCTGGGGATCGGCTGGGACTTCGCGCCGGTGCTCGACGTCCACACCAACCCGGCGAACCCGGTGATCGGGAACCGCGCCTTCGGGACCACGCCCGAGCTGGCGGCCGCCCAGGCGCTGGCGTTCTGGCGGGGGCTGCGCGCGGCCGGGCTGGTCGGCTGCGGCAAGCACTTCCCCGGGCACGGTGACACCCGCACCGACTCGCATCTGGACCTTCCCGTCGTCGAGCACGACCTGGCCCGCCTGCGTCGGGTCGAGCTGGCGCCGTTCGCGGCGGCGGCCGCGGCGGGCATCGATTCGCTCATGACGGCGCACGTGCTCTATCCGGCGCTCGATCCCGAGCGACCGGCCACCCTGTCGCGCCGGATCCTGACCGACCTGCTACGCGGCGAGCTGGGGTTCGCAGGGGTCATCGTCTCCGACGATCTGGGGATGAAGGCGGTCGCCGATCGCCATCCCATCGAAGAACTGGCGGTCATGGCGGTCACCGCCGGGGCCGACGTGCTGCTCATCCGCGAGCCGTTCGAACGCCAGCGCCGCGCCTTCGAGGCGCTGCTTCACGCGGCCGAGCAGAGCGCCGAGCTGCGCGGACGCGTGCTGGAGAGCGCGGAGCGGGTGAGGCTGATGAAGACGGCCTGTCGGGTCGGCCCGCCCGCGACCGGTGCCGCGCTGCTGGCGTTGCTCGGCACGGCCGAGCACCAGGGGCTGGCGGCGTCGTTCCCCAAGGTCGATCCGCGCTCGCCCGTGGAAGCGTCGCCCGTCGTCGACGCTTAGTGAGTCGGCCTTGTGGCGCGTCCTGGCAAATCGGGCCGATCGTTGCCGGGCTCCGCCGCGACAGGAGCCCAATCGACGGTTCAACCGTTGTCCGTCGGGTTCGAGCCCGACCCGCCGCCCCGGACGACTTCAGCGCGTTTGACCAGGTCGACAGCCCGGCTTAAATGCACTGCCCTCCTGCGTCGTCCGGCGAGGTCAGGGGCCGGCCGGATCGTCGTAGCCGAGCAGCGCGGCCTTCACCACCACGCCTGACGGGGACGGAGCCCCGGTCCAGTCATTGATGATCGCCGGAAACTTGCAGCCGCCAGGAAACCAGGCCCAGGCGGTCCAGCTTGCGGCGTTGGCGTCGGCGTACTGGATCAGCTCGGCGCTGTAGCCCGTGGCGCAGGTGGCGTCGTTCAGGGCGCCGAACTCGGTGACCACGACGGGATCGGTCCTGGTCAGGTAGCCCCAGCTGTGGTCCCACATGGTGGGTAACCGGCCGCTGGTGTCGTAAGGATGGGTGGCGTAGGCGATGTTATAGCCGGTCACGCGGTAGGTCTCGATGCCCGACAGGTCGTAGGCCCAGCCCACGCCACCGATCAACACCAGGTTCTGGGCGCCGGTGCCGCGGATGGTGTCGTAAAGCTGCTGCATGCCGACCGCCTGGTAGCCGTTGACGGGGCCGCCATCGCGCCAGGTGCTCCAGGAGATGTCGTGCGGCTCGTTGTACAGCTCGAACATCACCCTTCCATCGTTCTGGTAGCGCGCGGCGACCTCGGACCAGAACGTCATCGAGTTCAGGTCCGCCATATTCTGCTGACAGCTGGTGGTCTGCGTCGACGTGCAGTTGCCCAGCACGCCCGCGTCGGACCAGTGCAGGTCCAGGATGACGTCCAGCCCGGCGGTCTCGGCCCACGTCACGGCGTCATCGACGGCGGCCGCGTAGCCGGGACCGAACTGGGGCGACGCCGACAGCCAGAAGTCCTGGTTCAGGGCGATGCGCACCACGTTGGCGTTCCAGGTCGCCATCAACGCGAAGTCGGCCTGCGACAGGTTCTCACCGGTGGTGGACCACTCCAGCGAGGGGCGATCCACGCCGTGCAACAGGTGGGGCCGCCCGGCCGGCGTGCAGATGGTGTTGCCGTTGACGTAGTAGCCGCCGGGCGCGACCGGCTGCGTCGGCGCGGCGGCGCACCCCGTCCGCGGGTATGGTGGGGGCGGGCCGCCCCCCGGAATGCCGTCAGAATCGGGCGGCGTGGCTGCGCAACCGGCCGCGCCCAGCAACAACAGCGCCGCCCCGAACGAGGCGCGCGATCGGACATCAACGAAGTTCACGTCTCCTATAGAGTCGGGATATGGACACGCCGGATCGTTTCTTTTCAGGTTCCGACGGGACGCCCGCGTCGTCGGGTTCCCGCGACGGTTCTTCCGCCGTCTGAACGACGTTCGTCGACGACCAGGCGCAATCCGCAGGCATCCTGTAGCCAAGTGGAAACGCGCCGAAGGCACCAGGTCCACGGGGTCCTCAGGACCGCCTCGCAGGACGGTCCTCGGAGAAGCGATAGGTCTCGAAGTAGCACTTGCGGAGCGCGGTCCCGCCCTTGAATACCCACTGAATCGCGTAAGGAAAGCTCACGAAGGGTTGTCCTTGGTGATGCGGCGTTGGCCCTTATCCCCCACCGCGGGATCCGGGGGCCCGGGAAATGCCCGCGCCTTGCGTCGCTGGGGGGGGAATGACCCTGAACACCCGAGCAAGATCGACGAGGAATCACCGCTTGGGCAGGATGTGGATATGGAGATGGCCTATCGTGAGCAGTGGCAAGCGGAGATCCAGGAACTGCGCCGCGTGCTGGCCGGCTTTCCGATGGAGGAGGAGCGCAAGTGGGGCAAGCCCACCTACACGGTGGATGGGAAGAACATCGTCATCATCCAGGGATTCAAGGAATACTTCGCGCTGGGCTTCTTTCGGGGCGCCCTGCTGAAGGACCCCAAGAAGGTGCTGGTGCAACTGGGTCAGATACACGCCGGGCGCGTGATGAGGTTCCGCAGCTTGAAAGAGGTCCAGGCGCGGGCGGCGACGATAAAGGCCTACGTGCGCGAGGCCATCGCGATCGGGAAGGCCGGGCTACGAATGGCGCCGAAGAAGACGTCGGACTATCCGGTTCCGGAGGAGCTGACGGAGCGGTTTCGCAAGGACAGGCGTTTCAAGCGCGCCTTCGTAGCGCTGACGCCTGGCCGGCAGAGGAGCTACCTTTATCACTTCGGCACGGCCAAGCAGTCCGCGACGCGGGTGGCGCGGATTGACAAGGCGATGCCCGCGATCTTCGAAGGCAAAGGCTTCCTGGAAAGGCGCTAGCCCAAGGCGCTAGCCCTTCACGATCGTCAGGCGCGCAGCTCGTCGGCGATGCGCGACAAAACCCCGGACGGGGCTTCCGTGATGATCTCTCCGTGCGAGATGATCACGCGCTTCAGTCGCGGCAGATGAGCCCAGTCGTCCAGTTGCGCCGCCACCGCCACCTTGTCCTTCACTTCCCGCATCTTTATGGGAGTGGGGATGTGCGGCTCTTGCCCGGTCATGCCGATGGTCTTGAACAGCCAGCCCATGACCCCGGGGCGGTCCATCAGGTCGAAGATCAGATCATTCATCACCAGCGTCGTGCCGCTGTTCCGCTCGATCAGCAAGGCCCCTTCCTTCTCGTTCGTGCCGGGGACGGCCAGGAAGCGAACCGATGGGTCGCCGAAGTCCATCTCCGTGGCGTCGACGTGAACCACCTCCTCGACCTTCCTTCGGGCGCCCGCGGGCGCGATGACCGCCAGCGACGGATAGCGTTGCTTCCAGGACTTCGCGTCCATGCGGTGGATGTCGCCCGGAACGATCAGATACGCCGGCGCACCATATTCTTCGAGCGCGCTCATCTCGTCTTCGTCCAGTGCAATGGCGCTGTAGATGACCAGCCGGCCGTCACGCAGACGGACCACGGTCATGCGGCGAGGAACCTCGCCCATGGGCGGCATCTGTAACAGCCCGGTAACCGACAGCAAGCCATCGTCCACGCGCTGAAGCTTTCCGTGCGGCAGGACGGTCCATTCCTTGAACGGTTTTGCCATGATTCCTCCTGGCTCGGAACCAGCAGCAAGCGGCAAGCCATCGAGGAGACGCCATGACCAAGACTCTGCCCGGCGTCGTGGTGCGCGGCGACGTCACGGTCGAATGGCTGAAGGGCGAGCACTTCCTGCTCCACCACACCCGCACCGAGCATCCCGACTTCCCGGACGCGACGTCGATCCTCGGGATCACCGACCAGGATCGCGTGCACGCATCACCGGAGGCTGCGCTCAGTGGCCGTCGTCGTGAAGACACTGCGGCTCGTTTTCAGCAGCCTGTCAGGCCGCCTTCGTCGCAAGCACGTCGGGCGGAAGTCCCACGGCGCGTGGCGGGGGCTCGCGGCGAAAGCGCGCGGTCAAGATCGATTCGAGCAGCAAGAAGGCGATCAGCGCGCCCCCCAGCACGTGCCACAGCTCGAGGTGCCGAAGCGGCGCGTTCCCCACGGCGGCGTTCCCCGGGCCCTGCCGATCGGGACGCTGGGCGTCCAGGAGGATCGCCGGGTCTGATTCGCGAACGTCCAGATTGGCGATGAACGCCTCGCCGGGGCGGTCGACCCAGGCGCCGTTATTCCGATAGGCTCGCACGCGGTAGGTGCCCACCTGATCGGTGTCGCGGAACACCACCACGCGGCTGGCGCGACTGCCGCCGCCCGGCGGCTTGGCGCCCGGATCGGAGGGGGCATCGGGGATCAGCGCCCGCACGTCGCCGCTCGGCTTCGTGATCTCGATGCGGCGATCCTCGGCGGCGCAGCGGATCTCGCGGGAGGCGCCGATGATGAGCGTGCCGATGGCGTCGCCCGACGGCGCACCGGCCAGCCGTCGCGCCGCCTCCTGGATCAGCGGGAGAAACCCGGGACGGATGGGAAGGTCGGTCCACTCCCGATCGACCGTGGTCGTCAGCAGCAGCACCCGACCGGCGCCGATCTCGGCCTCGACGAGCGCCGGGGCGCCCGTCTCGTACCGCAGGATCACGTGGCGCGTGCCGTCGCTCGGGCTCGGCTCGAGCAGCTCGTATTGAAAGAAGCGCGCGGAGGCCAGCCCCTCGCCGCCCGCCGTGAAGCCGGCCAGCAGCGGGTGTCGCCTGTCGATCGGACCGAGGCGCTCGGCCGGGCGGGTGTCGACCGTCTCGCCGTCCTGCGTGCCGGGGCGCGCGGCGGCGGTGCGCCGCAGCCCCAGCGGCTGGGGCAGGATCTTGTGCAGCCGCTGATTCCAGACGTCCGCGTCGACCTTGTCGCCGACGGAGATGAACACACCACCGCCCCCCTCCACGTAGCGCACCAGCGCGGCGGCGGCCGCGTCGTTGGGGCGGGCCACGTTCGCCAGGAAGACGGCGGCGTAGTCGCCCAGGTTCCGTGCGGCCAGCTCGTCCGGCAGGGCCACCTGGACCTGAAAGTGGCTCCCGCCGGCGCGCAAGGCCGCCTCGAGGAAGAACACCTCGTCCTCGTTCCGCACGGTGCGTGGATCGCCATCGACCACCAGGATGCGCAGCCCGCGCGAGATCTCGACCCGGGTGCGGCGCGTGTCGTCGAGCGGAAACCGATCGGGCTCGAGGGCCACCTCGATCTCGTGCGCGGCCGCGCCGGCCGTCCCCCCGAGCGGAAACGAATGCAGGAAGCGCTTGTGGATGCGCGCCCCCGGCGCGATGTCGACGAAGCCGCGCCCCACCTCGTCGCCGTCGACGCGCAGGGCGACCGCGAGATGGGAGGCGGGGCGCGCCGAGAAGTTCGCGATCTCGGCCACCACGGCCAGGCCCTGGGCGCCCAGATCGGGCGCCGGCGTGGCCGTCAGGTCGGTGATGGCGCGGTTGTCCCACTGCTCGGTGGCCCCCACCGGTACCACCGTGACGCTGACGTCGGCGGGCGCCGGCGTCGCTTCACTGGCGAAGCCGCTCGCTTGCAGATCGGTGACCAGATAGATGTGCCGCTCGCCGTGCGCCCCGGCGCGCGCCACCTGGGCCGCCCGCCCCAGCGCAGCCGACAGATCCGCGCGTCGCGCCGACACCTTCACCGCGTCGAGCGCGGCCAGCAGCCGGCTCCGATCACTGGACGGCTCGGCCACGGGCGAGGGGCTCCCCTCGCAGCCGAGCAACAGCGCGACGTCGGATTCGGGCGCCATGTTTTCCAGCAACGCGCGGGTGCGGCCCCGCGCCGCCTCGAACAGCGTGCTGCCGGTCAGCGGCCCGGTGCGCCGCTGCAGGCTGGCCGAGTCGTCGAGGATCACGACGGCGGTCTGTGGCCGACCCGTCGACGCGGGCAGATCCGACCGGACCTCCGTGAACGGGCGCGCGAACAGCAGCGGTAACGCGGCGGCCACGGCGGTGCGCACGATCAAGAGCAGGACGTCACGCAGCCGCCGCCGCGCCGCCACCTCTCGTTCGGCGCGGAGCAAGAGCTGGATGGCCGCGAACGGGAGCGGGTTCGCGCGCCGCCTCCCCAGGCGATGGACGTACCAGGGCAGGAAGGCGGCCAGCAGGCCGAGCAGCAGGGAAGGGGCGAGAAAGCGCATGGGCGGTCCGTCGGTGCGGCCAGATTAGCGCAGTCCGGCGATTCTCACAGTAAGCCAACTTTCGTGAGATCGCAGACGAAATAACACCGCCGCGTTCTTGAAAGCCAGATCTAGACATGTAACGTTAAGTCCTGATGTCCAAGACACTTTTCGTAACTTTTGCGATGTGTGCAATGGTTGCGTGCTCGAAGAGTGGGCAGGGCGGTGGGACAGGCAGTGGGGGCTCTTCGGGGACGGGAGGGGCCACCTCGTCGGGGTCGGGCGGCGGCACCGGAACGGGCGGCGGCACTGGCACCGGCGGACGCATCGGCACGGGCGGCAGCAACGGGACCGGCGGACGCACCGGTACGGGGGGCACCACCGGCTCCGGGGGGATAACGGGTACAGGCGGAACGTCGAACGGGACTGGCGGCGGCTCGCCCCCCTCGGGAGACGCCTCGGTCTTGCAGCGCAACAATCATCTGTCGCGCGACGGTCACTACCAGCAGCCGATGTTGACGAAGGACGCCGTGACGGCGACCAGCAACACCACCATGGACGCGATGGTCACGTTCACGGGCGCTGTCTGGGCGTCGCCCCTCTATGTCGAGAACGGCCCCGGCGGAAAGGGAATTTTCATCGTCGCCACCACCGGCAACGACGTCATCGCCCTGGACGAGACCGACGGTCACGTCGTCTGGAAGACGAACATAGGCAGCTCCCCCACCGCCAATCAGGCGACGGGCACGCGGTGTGGCAACATTCACCCGCTGGGAATCGTCGGCACCCCGGTCATCGACGCGTCCTCCTCGGTCCGCCGCCTCTACGTGGCCGGTGCCATCGGGACGACATCGATCACGGGGCACCAGATCCATGCGCTGTCGCTCGACGACGGCACGGACGTGAAGACGGACGGCTGGCCCATCGACGTGACGAAGCTCAGCGCTGGCTCGCTCGCCTTCTCGACGGCGGTCTCCTACCAGAATCAGCGCGCGGCCCTCTCGCTGGTCGGCGGCATCCTGTATGTCGCGTACGGCGGGCACAGCGGAGACTGCGGCGCCTACCACGGCTGGGTGATCGCGGTCGACACGGCGGATCCGACGAAGGTAGGGACCTGGGCCACGTCGGGCGCCGGCGAGGCGATCTGGGCGGCGGGGGGGCTCCCCTCGGACGGCACCAACGTGTTCGCGGTCACCGGCAACAACACCGCCGCGACGGCGCCCACCAGCCACTTCGACAGCGAGGAGGTCGTTCGCTTCACAGGCATGGCGAGCTTCGACAAGTCGTCGAACCAGAACTACTTCTATCCGACGCGCTGGCAGACGATGGACGGCTCGAACGACTACGACTTCGGGTCGAGCAACGCGCTCTATCTCGAGGTTCCGGGCGCCACCCCTTCGACCCTCGTGGTCGCCATCGCGAAGGACGGCCACCTGTACCTGCTCGACAGCAAGAACCTGGGTGGCCTGGGGGGACAGGCGGTCGACTTCTTGGTGGCGGGGCCGACCGAGGGGATGCTGATCCGCACGGTGCCCGCGGCGTACACGAACGGCGCGGGGGCGCACGTGCTCCTGACCACCGAGTCGTCCGGCATCTGCCCGAACGGCGTGCCGACCGTGATGCCGGGCGGGCAGAAGGGGCGCGTGCTGATGTCGTTGCTGATCCCGCCGGGCTCGCCGCCCGTCCCGACCGTCGAGTGGTGCGCGGCCATGACCGCGTCGCCAGGCACGAGCTCCGCGCCGACGCCGATCGTGACGACGAGCGACGATCAGAACGATCCCCTCATCTGGACCATGAACGGCGGCGTGTTGATGGGGTACGACGCGGGCAGCGGCGCGACGGTGTTCACCAGCGCCGACACCTGCCCGAACATTCACCCCTGGACCTCGCCGATCGCGGTCAAGGGGCGCATCGTGGTGGCCGGCGACGGAAACTTCTGTTCGTGGAGCCCGCACTGAGCGACCGGCTGGACGCCATCGCGTTTCTCCGCTAGGCGGGTGAGGTGAGTGACGGCGCCCGCTCCGAGACCCTGCGACGGCTGCTGTCGGCGCGGGCCGCCCTGGGGGATTCCGGGAGCCACGCCACCGACTGCGTGCGGCTCTCCGTCGGCCTCGGCGACGGCCTGCCGGGGCTGCTCGTCGACCGGTGTGGACCGCTCGTCGTGGTGGTGGACTACCTGGGCGCGGCGGAGGGCGGCCTCGGGGCCGAGGCGCTCCTCGCGGTCGTGCGGGGGGCTTTCCCCGACCATCACGTCGTGGCGAAGGCGCGCGCGTCGTCCGACGGCACCAACAAGTTCGAGACCGTCGTGCGCCCCGGAGCGGCCGCCCCCCCGCTGATCGCCGTCGAACGCGGTTTGAAGTTCGAGCTCGGCACCGATCCGGCTCACGACTTCGGCCTCTACCTCGACGCCGCCAAGGCCCGCCTGTTCGTGCGCGGGGCGGCGCGCGGCCAGCGCGTGCTGAACCTGTTCTCGTACACGGGGGCCTTCGGCGTCGCCGCGGCGGCGGGAGGAGCGCTCGACGTCGCCAACGTCGATCCCAACCGCGACTATCTGGCCTGGTCGCTGCGCAACGCCGCGCTCAACGGCGTGAGCATGCGGGTGCTGCCGGACACGGCGCAGGCTCACCTGGCGAGACATCTGCGGCGGCTGGCGCGCAAGCCGGAGCATGCCAGCTACGACCTCGTCATCGTCGATCCGCCTGCCTTCGGGGTGGGGCGCGGCAACGAGCGCGTGCTGCGGCTGCTGTGGCCGGAGCTGTTCGCGAGCCTGCGCGCCATGGCCCCGCGGCAGCTCGTGCTGATGTCGAACGACAAGGCCTTCCGGTCGCGGCAGAGCTTCGAGGAGCTGGTGACGGCGCAGCTCGGAGATCGCTATCGCTTCCAGCGTCTCGGCACCCACCTGACGCCCGAGGATCTCGTCGCCGAGCAGCCAGCGCTCGCCTTTCGCCCAGGCGTGGACGATCCTCACTACGTCGAGCCCACTGTCCTGGTGGGCACCGTTCTGGCCTGAGCGATCTGGTGGCGGCCACGCCTCCGCCGTGTTGACATAGGGGCGCCCATCGGCGATTCGACGCGCAGATCGTGAAAACAACCGACAGCGGGAAGCACAAGACGCCCGAGGATCCCCTCGTCGGCCAGCTGGTCGCGGGGAAGTGGCGGGTCATCGGGCGTCTGCACGACGTCGGGTCGGCGGTCGCGTATCGGGTCGAGCGGGTGCCGACCGGCGAGGCGGCGCGCCTCGTCCTGGCCGAGGAGTCGCAGAGCATTCCCCGGGGCGAGCTGGCGCGATTCGATCGCGAAGCGCGCATCGCCGGGCAGGTCAAGCACCCGCGGGTCGCGAGGATCCTGGACTTCGGCGCCTGGCGCGAGCGTCCGTTTCTGGTCGCCGAGCTGCTGAAGGGGAAGCGGTTGAGCGACCTCATCGGCACCGACGAGATGACCGTGCGACGCGCGGTCGGGATCGCCGCTCAGCTGCTCGAGGCGGCGGGTCACTTGCACGCCCACGGTGTCGTCCATCGCGACTTGAGCCCAGCGGGCGTGGTGCTGGTCGATTCGCCCGCTGGTGACCAGGTGAAGATCGCGCCCCCCGAGCTGGGATTGCGGGGCGTCGGCCTCGCGGAGCGCAGGGGCGATCACGGCCGCGATCTGCTGGCGATCGGACGCATGCTCTACGCGATGTGCGTGGGGCGCGCGCCGGAAGGCGAGGGGGCGATCGCCGAGCCGCCGAGGCGGGCGGCGCCCGGGCGCGACATCGGCGAGGGGCTCGAAGGGGTGATCTCGAAAGCGATGGCGCCGCAGCCGGGCGCTCGGTTTCAATCGGCGGCGGATTTCCTGAGCGCGCTGGGGACCGAAGGAATGGTGAGGCCCGTGCGACCGGTGCGCCCGCGACCCGCGATTCGCGTCGGGAAGGGGAAGGCCGCCCGCGTTCCGGGGCGCGGCGGCGAGGCGCTGTCCAAGGTCAAGATCGCCTGGGGGTTGGCCGTGCTGGTGGCGATCGTCGGCACCGGCGTCGTGCTTCGTAGCGCTCAGGTCGGGCGGAGAGCGCCGCCCGTGGAAGAAGAGGAGACAGTCGTTCCGGCGCGTCCGGCTCTGGAAGCGCGGAGAGCGGACGTGCCACCGCGCGACGAGCTCCCGCCCGCGCGGGCACCCCTGCCGGTGGTGCCGCTGGCGCGCGTGGCGCCGGCGCCGATGGTCGAGATGGCGCCGCCGCCGCCCCCGGCGCCGGTGCGTCCCGCGCCGCCGCCGAAAACGCCGAGCCCCAAGATCGCGGCTTCGGCGCCGCCGACACCGAGGGCCCTCGTGGCTCCCCTCGCTCCGCCGGCGCGCGTACCCGTGAGCCCGGCGGGGCGGCTGGCCAGCGCCAGACCGGGCGGCGTGAACGCGCCCGCCGCGCCCGCCGTTCCGCTCGTCCCCATCACCGACGGCGAGCGGGCCGAGGTGCTGCAGCTGATAGCCGCGCGCGACACCGCGCACGCCAACGAGAAGATCACGGCGCTCATGCAGCGCGATCCGCGGGTCGCCTGGCCCCACGTCGCGCTGGCCGAGCTGCACTTCCGAAACCTGTGGCGGCGAGACGTCGTGCGCCAGTGGCAGATCGCCCTTGCCCTCGACCCGACGCTGAAGGAAGACCCCCGCCTCGCCAGGCACCTGTGCCTGGCGCAAGATCCGAAATGGGAGGCGGCGGGCATCGGCCAGCTGCGCGCGGAGCTCGGCGCGCAAGCCACCGCGCTGCTCGCCACGTGCTCACCGGCCGTTCCCGCGCCCACCGGCCCCAGCGGGAATCCGGGTGGGGCCGGCGAGCAGAGGTCTGGCGACGAGGACAGCGGCGGCGACCCGGAACGCTGAAGCTCGCGAGCTCGGCAACTCTCCCGGCGAGAGACCGAAACGGGAGGCGTGCTGCGTGCATTGCTTTGCGGGGCTCTGGTCGTCGGGTGCGTTCCCAGGACCGATCTGGCGGGGAAGGGGACCGCGGACGCCGACGTGGCGAACGCGGCCGGGGCCAGCCTGGTTTTACCAGCGGCGGGAGCCACCGGCGTGCCGCGAAACCTCGCGGCCTTCTGGGTGAGGTTCACGGGACCGGTGAGCTTTCCGGATGGGGCCCTGACGCTCGGCGGGGCGGCCGGGGCGGTCATGCTGGCACAGCCGGTGGTGGGAGATTGTCCCGACGGAGGGGCGGGGCTCTGCGTGCAGGTGGGGGTCGCCGACGAGCTCGCTCCGGCGAGCAGCTACGTCGTCGGCATCGGCGACGGCCTCGAGGATGCCGCCGGCGCGCCGCTCCCCGCTGGCGTCGTCGGACGGTTCGACACCGCCGCGGACGTCGATCTGATTCCCCCCGCGATCTCGGGACTGACGGTCGTACCGTCGGGGCCGTGCGTCCTCGTCAGCTTTCAGACCGACGAGAATGCCGAGGCTGGCGTGCGCATCGAGGGGAGCGACGCGAGCCGCGCCATCTCGGCGGGGGCCGGCAGGACGCAGTTCTCGCTGGCGGTATCGATCGCCGATCTCCCCGGCGGCAGCGCCGTCGCGATCATCGCCACCGCGGCGGATCGGGCCGGCAATCGCGCGGAGTCGGCGGCGGTGCCGCTGACCGTGCCGCTCGGCCTGCTGCCCCTGGCCATCACCGAGCTGCTCGCCAACCCGGCCGGCACCGAACCGACGCAAGAGTTCGTCGAGCTGCGAAACCTGGGAGAGGACGCCGTCGAGCTGGGCGGGCTCGCCATCGCCGACGCGAAGGGGATGGACACCCTGCCTCCCACGACGCTCGCCGCGGGGGCGTATGCGCTCGTCGTCGCCAGCGGCTTCGATCCCGCGAGCGCGAAGGACACGCCGCCGCTGGCCGGGACGCCGCTCGTTCGGGTGGACAGCCGCATCGGCTCGGACGGCCTCTCGAACGGCGGCGAGGCGGTGCGGTTGCTGTCGGCTGACGGCGTCGTCATCTCGAGCTACAGCGCGGCGATCGACGTCTCGGCGACCGCGTGGTCCGGCAAGAGCGTTCACCGCGTCCCGGAAGGCGCTTGCGATCAAGAGCCGAGCTGGACCCGCATCCCGTCGCCACCGACGCCAGGCTGGGGGGCGCCCTGAGCGTTCGTCTCGCGCTTCGTCGGCGCGGACGCCCGACAGCGAAGGCTCTCCCCCCGCGTGCGGTCCTCGTGGTAGGAAAAGGGCCATGTCGGGGCACAATCGCTGGTCGAAGATCAAGCACAAGAAGGAAGCCTCCGACTCGAAGAAGTCCAAGGTCTGGACGAAGGTCATCAAGGAGATCACGGTCTCCGCGCGCCTGGGCGGCGGTGACCTTCACGGCAATCCGCGGCTGCGCACGGCCGTCGACAAGGCGCGCGCCGTGAACATGACGAACGACGTGGTCGAACGATCGATCAAGAAGGGGATCGGCGATCTGGACGGTGTCACCTACGACGAGTTCGCCTACGAGGTCTACGGCCCCGGCGGTACGGCCATGATCGTCGAGATCATGACCGACAACCGCAACCGCACCGCCAGCGAGGTTCGCAACGTGTTGCAGCGGTACAACGGCAACCTGGGCGCGCTGGGCTCGGTCGCCTACATGTTCAAGAAGCAGGGCGTGATCATGTTCGACAAGACCGAGGTCGACGAGAACATCGTCACCGATCTGGCCATCGAGCTGGGCGCCGACGACGTCAAGTCGGAGGCCGAGAGCATCACCGTGCTGACCGAGCCGAAGGAGTTCGAGCGCATCCGCGAGGCATTTAAAGAAAAGAAGCTGGCGGCGCCGGTCTCCGCCGAGGTGACGATGGTGCCGCAGACCTTGGTGCGCCTGACGGGCGGCGACGCCGAGAAGGCCGTGAAGCTGGTGTCGGCGCTGGAAGACAACGACGACGTGCAGAACGTGTATTCCAACATGGACGTCGACGACTCGGTTCTGGAGAGTGTCGGCTGAGCGGGCGGCGATGGCCGGGCGGCAAGCCGGTCGTCGCCCCGGATGGCCCGACTCCACAGGGGCGACGGCGCGACGGATCCTGGGAATCGATCCCGGAACCTTGCGGCTCGGATACGGGGTCATCGAGACGGTGGGCGCCGCCGACGTTCGCTACGTCGAGTGCGGCATCATCTCGGCGCCGGCGCGCATGCCGCGGGGGGAGCGCCTGGTGGAGATCGCGCGCGGTCTCCGCGAGCTGCTCGTCGAGGTGCAGCCCCACGCGGTGGCGATGGAAGAGGCCTTCTTCGGCAAGAACATTCAATCGACCCTGGCGCTGGGCGAAGCGCGCGGCGTCGCCATCCTGGTGGCGGGGGAAGCGAAGTTGACGGTGGTTGGGTACACGCCGGCGACGATCAAGAAGAACGTCGTCGGTCATGGCCGCGCCACGAAGGACCAGATCGCCTATCTGGTCCGCACCACGTTGCGCATGCGCCGGGTGCCCTCGAGCGACGCCGCCGATGCGCTGGCCATAGCCATCTGTCACGCGCGGCAGCGCGGGGTGGGGGGGCTGCTGTGATCGCTCACCTGCGCGGCCGCCTGCTGGAGAAAGACGGCGAGTCGGTGGTGCTCGACGTGGCTGGCGTCGGCTACCAGGTGGCGATCAGCGTGGCGGCCTCGCGCGAGCTGGGGCCAGCGGGCGCCGACGCGCGCTTGTGGGTCTACAGTCACTTCGTGCAGGACGGCGGCCTGTCGCTGTTCGGCTTCACCGATCGCGAGGAGCGCTCGCTGTTCGAGACCTTGCTGGGCGTGCAGGGGGTGGGGCCGAAGGTGGCGCTCGCCATCCTCTCGGGGCTGCCCCGCGCCGAGCTGACGACGGCCATCGCGGGCGCCGACGTGGCGCGCCTGACCCAGATCAAGGGGGTGGGGCGGAAGACCGCCGAGCGCCTGGCGGTCGAGCTGCGCGACAAGCTGGTGCCGTTTCCGGTCGCGCCCGCCTCGGCCACGCGCGCCTCGGCCGCCCAAGTCGGACCGGTGCTGCCCCAGCGGCTGGCCGACGTGCAAGGGGCCCTGTCGGGGCTCGGCTATCGCCCCGTCGAGATCGAGCCGATCATCGCGCGGCTCGATCCCGCCGAGCCTGCCGCGGATCTCCTCAAGCAGGCGCTGGCGGCCTTGAGGAGGATCTAGAAGCTCATGGCGCGCAAACCGCACGATGAAGGTCCACCCGAGACGAGCCGCCCGGTGATTCACCGTCCCGTGTCGTCCGCGGGCGCGCCGAAGCAGGAGGAGCCCCCCTTCGATGACGACGCGCGGTTGCTGTCCCCGGCCCTTCGCCTACCCGGTGACGGCGAGGAGGACGCGGCGCTGCGCCCGAAGCGCTTCGACGAGTTCATCGGACAGCGAAAGATCGTCGAGAACATGGCGGTGTACGTCGAGGCGGCGCGGCGGCGCGGCGACGCGCTCGATCACGTGCTGCTGGCGGGGCCACCTGGGCTCGGCAAGACCACGCTGGCGTTCCTGCTGGCCAACGAGATGGGGACCGCCATTCACGTGACGTCGGGGCCGGCGCTGGAGCGCAAGGGCGATCTGGCGGGCATCCTCACGTCGTTGCGGCGGGGCGATGTGCTGTTCATCGACGAGATTCACCGCCTGCAATCGGTCGTCGAGGAGAGCCTGTACCCGGCGATGGAGGACTTCCGCATCGAGATCGTGACCGGCGTCGGGGCCGGCGCGCGCGCCATTCCCCTGCCGCTCGAGCACTTCACCTTGGTGGGGGCCACCACGCGCACGGGGCAGCTGGCGTCGCCGCTGCTGTCGCGCTTCGGCATCGTCGAACAGTTCGGCTTCTACAACGCGGACGAGCTGACGACGATCGTGCGGCGCTCGGCCCGGCTGCTCGACATCCCCATCGATGACGCGGGCGCCACCGAGATCGGCCGCCGCGCCCGCGGCACGCCGCGCATCGCGAACCGCCTGCTGCGCCGGGTGCGGGACTTCGCCGAGGTGCGCGGCGACGGACGGATCACGCGCGACGCGGCGGAGTATGCGCTCGGCCGCCTCGAGGTGGACGCCCACGGGCTCGACGCCAGCGATCGACGGATCCTGTCGACGATCGTGCAGCGTTTCGACGGCGGTCCGGTCGGCATCGAATCTCTGGCGGCGGCGCTGGCCGAGGACCGCGACACGCTCGAGTACGTGTACGAGCCGTACCTGATTCAGGAGGGGTTCCTGCTGCGCACCCCGCGCGGCCGTCAGGTGACCCGGCGCGCCTTCGAACATCTGGGCGTTCCGCTACCCGCCGCGCGCTCTGGCGGAGGGGGCCAGGGGACGCTGTTCGATCCTTGATTGCCGTGATCCGGCGGAACTAACCCGCGTCGGCGGCGAGCGCCGTCACACGGGCGAGATCGAGCTCGGCGGAGAAGACCGTGGTGGCCGGCCCCCTCATCCGCACGCCCGAAAGACCGGGGGCGACCGTGATGAAAAGCGCCCCGCCCGGCAGATTCACGGTGATCTCGCGGCCCGGCTGCAGGCGCTCCTCCACCACGGCGGCCGCCACCGTCGCGCAAGCGCCGGTCCCGCAGGCCAGCGTGATCGCGCAGCCCCGCTCCCACACGACCAGATCGATCTCGTCGCCCCGCAGCCGCGCGAACTCGACGTTCGTCCGGTTGGGGAACACGGGCGCATGCTCCAGGTGCGGGCCGTACTGCTCGGCGAGCGCGCGCAGGTCCGCCTGCGGGTCGTCGATGAAGATGACGGCGTGGGGGTTTCCCATCGAGACCGCCGTGAAATGAAAGCGGCGCCCCTCCACGTCGATGGGGGTGCGAACCGCTCGCGCCGTTCCCCCGGGGCTCATCGGGATCTCGCCGCGCTCGAAGCGCGGCCTCCCCATCTGCACGGCGACGCTGTCGACCTCGCCCCCCGCCGTCGAGATCTCGCACTCGAGGAGCCCGGCCCCCGTGTCGATCCGCAGCGGCGAACGGCGCAGCGACGCATCGGCCTCGTACAGAACCTTCGCCACGCAGCGGATGCCGTTGCCGCACATCTCGGCTTCGCTGCCGTCCGCGTTCAGCACCCGCATGCGGGCATCGCCGCCGGTTCCGGGCAGGATCGCCAGGATTCCGTCGGCGCCGACGCCGAAGTGGCGATCACAGACCGCGCGCACGGCGGCCGGCGCTTGAATGGCCGCCGCCACGTCGTCGCGCACGCGCCCCGCGCGCAGATCGACGACGACGAAGTCGTTGCCCAGCCCCTGAACCTTGGCGAACGGAAGCGATCGGTTCGCGGACATGGTGACAGTCTACTCCGCGGGCGCGGCCGGTGCAGACGGCGCCGCAGGCTCGCTGGGGGCGGGCGCGCTCCCCGGCTCCTCGCCGGGAGGCTTCGCCACCGCGGCGGGCTTGGGGCGAACGACTCGCTTCGGAGCCGCGGGCGCCGCCGGCGTTCCAGCGACGGGAGCGGCCTTCGGAGCGACCGGCTTGGTCATCGAGGTGCCGAGCTGGGGCTTCGTGAGCTCCATCTTGACGGGAATGGTGGCGGCGGGCGCCGCCGGGACCGTCAACATCGCGCCGGCGCTGCCGCCAGCCGCCTCGGACGCCGGCGCTGCCGCGCCATCCTTCGTCGTCGTCGCCGGGCGCGTCTTGTCGAGATCCGCCTTCATCTTGGCGGCCTTGTCCTCGTCGGCCTTCTTGTGGGCGGCGCGCTCGGAGGCGAGCTCCTGCAGCCGCTTCGAGTCCTGGCGGCTCGAATAGTGGGCGAGCGCCAGCGACGTCAGGAGAAACACGGCGGCCGTGATCGACGTGAGGCGGGTAAGGAAGTTTCCGGCGCCGGACGAGCCGAACACCGTCTGACTGCCACCACCGCCGCCGAACGCAATACCCATCCCGCCCCCCTTGCCGGCCTGGAGCAGAACCACCAGGATCAGAAACAGGCAGACGGTGATATGCAAGACTGTCAGGAACGTAACCATACCTCGGTCCCTTCTTTCACGATGCGAACGAATGACTCTGCGGACAACGACGCGCCGCCGATCAAGGCGCCGTCGACGTTCTCTTCCGCCATCAGATCACGGATGTTGTCGGGTTTGACGCTGCCACCATAAAGGATCGAGATGCCGGCCGCCACCGCGGGGAACTTCGCCTGCAGGCGACCGCGAATGAAGTGATGCACCTCCTCGGCCTGGGCCGGCGTCGCGGTGCGCCCCGTGCCGATTGCCCACACCGGCTCGTAGGCGATCAGCGAGCGCTGGACGTCGGCTTCCGTCATGTCGGCCAGCGCCGCGTCGAGCTGCTTTCCCACCACCGCCAGGGTCGTTCCCCCGTCGCGCTCGCCCAGCGTCTCGCCCACGCAGATGATGGGGGCCAGGCCCGCCACCAGCGCCGCGCGCGCCTTGCGGTTCACCTCGGCGTCTGTCTCGTGGTACAGCGCGCGCCGTTCGGAGTGGCCGACGATGACGTACTGGCAGCCCGCGTCCTTGAGCTGCGCCGTCGCCACCTCGCCCGTGAACGCCCCCTTGGTCTCCCAGGAGCAGTCCTGCCCCGACACCGCCACGTTGCTGCCCTTCAGGAGTTCTGCCACGGAGGTGATGGCCAGGAAGCCGGGCGACACGATCACGATCGCGCCGGTCACGAGGGCCACATCCGCTTTCACGTCACCCGCAAGCGCCAGCGATTCCGCGAGCGAGCCGAAGAGTTTCCAGTTGCCCGCGAAGACGGGCTGCTTGTCCGATGCCATGATGATGCGCTCCTAGGTTTCGAGGGCGGCCAGACCGGGCAAGATCTTGCCCTCCAGAAATTCCAACGAGGCGCCACCCCCGGTCGAGATGTGCGTGATCTTGTCCGCCACGCCGCTCTTGTGAATGGCCGCCACGGAGTCGCCGCCGCCGACGACGGTCAGCGCGCCGCTGTCGGCCACCGCGCGCGCGATGGCGAGCGTGCCGGCCGCGAACGGGTCGGACTCGAAGACGCCCATCGGTCCGTTCCAGAAGATGGTGCGGGCGCGGGCGATGGCGTCGGCGAAGCCGCGCGCCGTCTCGGGGCCGATGTCGAGGGCCGCCAGCTCTTCCGGGATCTCGGATGCCTTCACGACTCGGCCCGAGTCGGACTTGATCCCGGGGGCGGCGATCGCATCGCGCGGCAGCAGCACCTCGACGTTGGCCTCCTCGGCCTTCTTGAGGAACGAACGCGCCAAGGCCAGCTTGTCTTCCTCGACCAGAGAGCGCCCCATGCGGCCCCCCTTCGCCTTCAGGAAGGTGTTCGCCATCGCGCCGCCGATCAGCAGCTGATTCACGCGGCCCAGCAGGTTCTCGAGCACGCCAATCTTGTCCGATACCTTCGCGCCGCCGATGATGGCCACGAAGGGGCGGTCGAGCTCGTCCAGCAGCTTGCCGAGGAACTTCACCTCGCGCTCCATCAACAGGCCCATCCCCTTGGCGGCCACGTGCTTGGTGATCCCGACCGTCGAGGCGTGGGCTCGATGCGCCGTGCCGAACGCGTCGTTGACGTACACGTCGGCGTAAGAGGCGAGGCCCTTCGCGAAGGTGTCGTCGTTGGCCTCCTCGGCCGCGGTGAAGCGCAGGTTCTCGAGCAGCGCCACCTTGCCGGCCTTCAGATCGCCCACCACCTTGCGGGCTCCGTCACCGACCGGCTCGTCCGTCAGCAGCACCTCGGAGCCGAGGAGCTCCGCCAGCCGCTGCGCCGCGGGGAGGAGCGTGTACTTCGGATCGGGCTTCCCCTGCGGGCGGCCGAGGTGCGAAGCCAGCACCACACGTGCCCCCTGCTCGATCGCGTACTTGATCGTCGGGAGGCTCTCGCGGATCCGGGTGTCCTCGGCCACACCCCCGGCTGGGGTGAGGGGAACGTTGAAATCGACGCGAATGAACACGCGTCGTCCGGAGATATCCAGATCCGAGATCGTCTTGATCGACATTGTGCAGGTGCTCCCTCGACGCCAGAATTCCGGGCGGCTCGGGCGCCGGAAGAATGCTCGAAGGAGGACCGAAAATCTACAAAAAAACCGGCCAGACCGCGAGGTCCGCCGGCTTCATGTGCCCACCACGGCGGCGGGCAAACGCGATGAAAAAACCTGAAAATGAAAACGAGACGAGAAAGATCTAGTCCAGCTGAACGTCATCTTTGATGTCGGACGTCACCAGGCTGATGATCTCGCTGGCGAGCGCGACGATCTGTCGAGGCTCGTATCCGTTCTGGCGGAGATCCTTGTAGATGGATTTCGAAAGAATCTTCAACGCCTTCTCTCGGTTCGGAAGCGGCGCGGATACGGAATCACGGACGGGAACCAGGGTCTGCGTATTCATTTGAGCCATTCGTCCCTCCTCCCAGGAGGTCGGCCCACAACAAAGCACGCATCGTGCCACGGCCAAAATTACGTAACCTATTGAAATTATTATGTGTGGTCACAATATGTCCAGACGGACCCGCGAAACGGCGTACGCAGGGGGCGAGGGTCCGGATCGACGGAAAAGCGAGGCTGGTGTCGAAAATCTGGCACTTTGGTGGCGATCGCGTGTCAGGGAGGGGTGCGAAGGAATTTTTACACCCGAGACCTCGCCACCGGCCGGCGCCGCGTCGGCGCCGTCGCACCGCCTGGGACGAATTCCAGGTCGGGCGCATTCATGAAACCTGTGTAAGATTTCGCCCGGGGGAAATTCGATGAAATACACCGTCGAGGTCGCTCATCTGGTCAGCGGAGAAGTCGTTTCGGTGCGGCGCCTTTCCTTGCAGCGTGAGCGCATGGGCGCCTGGCGGGGCGTGGCGCTGGTGGCGGCCAGCTATTTCCTCGCCATGGCGGCGGTGTTCGTGGGGGCCCGCGTCCTCGGCCGGGGAGTCTACGCGCCCGAGTTCTTCGCGCTGTGGTTGCTGATTGGCGCCGGCGTGGCCGCGCTCGCGTTCTCGCGCGTGTCGAGCCGCCTGCGCAGGTATCGTCTGGGCTCGAGCCTCGACGCCGACGCGTTCGCGCCCGTGGAGGTCGATCTGGTCCGCCGTTCGGGCGATCGCTTCGATCTGACGGTCGTGCCGGGAATGCAGGGCTACGTCGACACCGGGCGGTCGCCCATCGCGCTCGAGGCGCTGACGAGCGGTCGTCCCCATACCGTGACGTTCGACGGAGACGCGCGCGCCGAGATCCAGATCGGCGCGGCGACGTTCACGGTGCGCAGCCGGCACGAGGCGAGCGACGCCAGCCCGGAGATTCCAAGGGGCTTCTGGCGCCTGTTCTCGCGAGCCGCCGTCATGGGGGCCGAGCTGGCGCTGGTCGCCAGCCTGTTCGCCGTGATTCCCAGGGCCGTCACGATCGACGAGCACGCGGCGCGCCTGCAGGGCCCCCGCCTGACGACGCCCTGGGAGGCGGAGAAATGGTTGCGCATCGAGGCACAGTCCCAGGCGGGGTCGCTCTATCAATGCTTCGATCCGCTTCCGCTGTCGTGTCAGCACCCCGGCTATGTGGGTGTGGGCGTGTCGCTGAATCGCGAGGGGGAGATGCGGTCGAACTGGATCGCCCGCTCGACCTTCGGGAAAGACTGTCCGGTCGATCAGTGCATGAAGGACGTGGTGTCGACCTGGGAGTTCGATCCTTTGCCCGAGCCCATGCGCGTCGTGCTTCCGGTGCAGGTGCTCCGCACCGAGAAGCCGCTGCCGAAGCTCACCAAGGTCGCGCAGGTCGTCGAGCGCGCGGGACCGAACGCCGGGACACCGTGGGAGCAGCCCGATGGCCGATGACGAGAAGGACGCCGGCGGTGGAGCAACCCCGACGCCCTCGCCGGACGAAGCGCGCGATCGGACGCTGGCGTTGCTCGAGGCAACCCACGCGTTTCCCTGCGACTACACGTTGACGGTGATCGCGTTCAACGGCGAGCCGATCACCGAGGCGGTAAAGGCGGCTGTCGCCGGGGAGGCGCGCGACGTCGAGCACCAGATCATCGAGAGCAAGGCGGGGAAGTATTTGAGCCATCGCTTCGCCGTGAAAGCCACGGGCGCGGCGCACGTGCTCGCGATCTATGCCCGCGTTCGCACCGTCGACGGCGTGGTGACGATCCTCTGAGCCCCGGCGCCTCAGCCGCGCCAGGCGCGGGACTGGGCGACGCGCCGTCGATAGCGGTCGAGGCTCTGGGCCTGGCGCGCGGCGGTCCAGCCGAGCACGGGGGCGAGGAGGGCCGCCACCTGGGCCGCCACGGCGAGCCCTTGATCGCGCGCATCGCGAAATACGGGAACGCGACGGCACAGGACGTCCTCGACCTCCTCGACCCACTCGTGCCGGGCGGCGAAGAGGACCTCCGCCCAGAGGTAGGGGAGCTCGGGATCGAGGCGTGAATCGAGCGCCGGTTGGGGCGCCTCCGTCGTCGCCGCGCTGGCTTGCCCGAAGAGATCGACCACCGCGCGAGCGCGGGCGCCGTAGCTCTGGCGCAGATGCTTCTCCACGTCGGGCGCCATCTCGACCTCGCCGAACGACGGCGGGGCGGCCGCTCCGCCGGGGAGGGGGCGGGTCGCGGTGATGCAGGGACCGACGGCCCCTTCGAAGCCGTGATCGCGCAGGCTCTCCACCGCCAGGTCGACGGTCTGCTCGGCCATGCGACGGAACGTGGTGAGCTTGCCGCCCATCACGGTCACCAGGCCGTCGCGCTCGATGCGGATCTCGTGCTCGCGCGAGGTGGCAGAGGTCGTGTGCGCCGAAGTGGCGATCAGCGGACGCAGCCCGGCGAACGTCGACACGACTTCGTCGGTGCTCAGGGCCGCCGGCGGGAAGGCGTGATTCGCGACCTCGAGCAGATAAGCCACGTCCGAGGCGCGCGCGGCGACCGGATCCCCGGCCTGGGGTGAGCGATGCGCGTCGTCCGGCGCGGTCCAGTCGGTGTCGGTGGTCCCGACGATCGTTCGCGCCCCGGCCGGCAGCAGAAACACCAGCCGCCCATCGCGGGGCGAGCGGAGCACCTGCGCCTTGTCGCCATGAGGGAGCCGCGCGGCATCGAAGACCAGATGCACGCCCAGCGTGGGGCGAAGATTCCTTCGCCCCTGGTCGAAGACGTCGGAGTAGGGGCCCGTGGCGTTGACGACCAGCCGCGCCTCGACGACGAACGTCTCGCCGCTGAGCACATCGCGGGCGTGAGCGGCACGGATGCGGCCGCGGCCGTCTCGCGCCAAGGTCGTGACCTCGACGCGCGGAGCGACGACGGCCCCCGCGGCGCCCGCATCGAGCGCGCTCTCGAGCACCAGGCGCGCGTCGTCCGTCTGGCAGTCGACGTAGAGCTGCGCCCCCTCGAGCCCCGCCGCGCGCAGCCAGGGGGACAAGATCAAGGTCTCCCGGGCGGAGACGCGCCGTCCGCCGACGGGAGGGCGATACAGCGCGAGCGCGTTGTAGAGCGTGATGCCCATCCCCAGGGTCCGCAGGCCGGGCGACAGCCCGGCGTAGGCAGGGAACAGAAACGACACGGGCCGGCACAGGTGCGGCGCGATCTTCATCAAGGTGCGGCGCTCGCTCAACGCCTCGAACACCAGCCCGAAGTCGCCGTAGGGGAGGTAGCGAAGGCCGCCGTGAATCAGCTTGGACGAATGGCTCGACGTCTCGCCAGCGAAGTCGCCCCGATCGCAGAGCGCCACGCGCAGGCCGCGCAGGGCGGCGTCGCGCGCGATGCCAGCGCCGGTGGCGCCGGCTCCCACCACGAGCAGATCGAACCGCTCGCTCGCCAAGCGCGCCAAAGTCGCCGCGCGCCGGTCAGCGGGCCTCATTCCTTGAGGGCGATGTGAAGCTCGTCGAGCTGACGGGCCGAGACACTCGACGGCGCGTCGGTGAGGAGATCCGTTCCCTTCTGCGTCTTTGGGAAGGCGATGACATCGCGCAGCGACTCCGCGCCGCACAGGAGCATGGCCAGCCGATCGACGCCGGCGGCGATGCCGCCGTGCGGGGGAGGGCCGTACTTGAAGGCCTCCAGCAGGAAGCCGAACTTCGCCTTGGCGTCCTCCTCGGACAGCCCGAGCGCGCGGAACACGCGCGCCTGCAGGTCGGACTGGTGAATTCGGATCGAGCCGCCGGCCACCTCGTTCCCGTTCAGCACGAGATCGTAGGCGCGGGCGCGCACCGAAGCCGGCTCGCTCTCCAGCCGCTCGAGATCCTCCGGCACCGGCATGGTGAAGGGATGGTGCGCGGCCGCCAGGTGGCCGCCGTCCGCCTCCTCGAACAGAGGAAAGTCGGTGATCCAGGCGAAGCGCCACTGATTCTTGGGGATCAGGTTGTACTTCGCCGCCAGGTGCAGGCGAAGTCCCCCCAGCACGGCGTTCACCAGCTTCTTCGAGCCGAACTGGAAGAACAGCAGATCGCCTTCCTTGGCGTCTGCGGCGGCGTTGATCTCGGCGCGCAGCGCATCGGTCATCGTCTTCATGGGGCTCTGCGTCCAGGTGCCGTCGGCGCCCACGCGCGCGCGCGCCAGACCGCGCGCGCCGAAGCCCTTGACGTACTCCTCGAGCTTGTCGAAGTCGGCGCGCGACACCTTGGCGGCTTCCGCCACCGAGGCCGGCAGCTTCCATCCCTTGACGATCTGCCCGGGCGTGGCCACCGCGGCGCGCAGCAGCTCGACGCCCCCCCCCTGATGCTTGCGCACCACCTCCGTCAGATCGTAGAGCGGCAGGTCGAAGCGCAGGTCGGGCTTGTCGGAGCCGTACCGCCCCATGGCGTCGGTGTACGACAGGCGCTGGAATGGCAGGTCGAGGGTGATGCCCAGGATCTCCTTCCACAGCGACGCCATCAACCCTTCGATGATGTTCTGCACGTCCTCCTCGGTGACGAAGCTCATCTCGACGTCGATCTGCGTGAACTCGGGCTGACGGTCGAGCCGCAGATCCTCGTCGCGGAAGCAGCGTACGATCTGGAAGTAGCGATCGAAGCCCGACACCATGAACAGCTGCTTGAAGATCTGCGGCGACTCGGCCAGCGCGTAGAACTGCCCGGCGTTGAGCCGCGAGGGGACCAGGAAGTTACGGGCGCCGCCTGGCGTGTACTTGACCATGAACGGCGTCTCGATCTCCGCGAAGCCGTTGCCGGCCAGGTGACGCCGGGTGATCTGATAGATCTGCGAGCGCAGCAAGAAGTTCTTCTGCAGGCTGGGGCGGCGCAGATCGAGGTAGCGGTGCTTGAGACGAATCGTCTCGTTGGCGGCGTCGTCGCCGATCTCGAAGGGGGGCGTCTCCGAGCGCGAGAAGATGGTGAGTCGCAGGGCGCTGATCTCGACGTCGCCGGTGGCCAGGTTGGGGTTTCGCTTGCCGCCCCGTTCCTGCACCGTGCCGGTGATGCCGACACAGAATTCATTGCGGAGCTCGCCGGCCATGGTGTGGGCTTCCGCGTTGACGTGGGGCTCGAAGACGATCTGGGTGAGACCGCCGCGATCGCGGAGATCGATGAAGACACAGCCGCCGTGATCGCGACGCGCGGCGACCCAGCCGAACAGCACGACGGAGCGGCCCACGTCGCTGGCGCGCAGGGCGCCACAGTCATGAGTGCGTTTCAATTCGGTGAGGAACTCGGGCATGCGGCGGAAGTTAACACGAATGGTCGTCGCGTCACCGTTCGATTGGACGGCGCCGCGCGCCGTTGTCGGATGACGATGGTGACGCCTCTTACCTTTGAATCGGCGGATCGCGCTTGCCCATTAGCCTGCGGCCCTCTAACGTGAAAGGGTGCGGTTGAGGGTGCTTTATCACGGCAATTGTTTCGATGGCTGCAGCTCCGCGGGAATCTTTTCGCGGTTCTATCGAGAGAAGGTGGCCCGCGGGGACGTGGAGCTGTTGTTCCGTCCCCTCGAGCACAAAGGGGAGGCGCATCCCTTTCCGGCCGACTGCTTCGACGGTGACGAGAACGTCTGCGTCGACTTCCGCTACTCGCAGGACCCGCGCCTCAGCTGGTGGTTCGATCACCACGCGTCGGCGTTCCAGCTTCCCGGTGACGAGGCGCATTTCCGCGCCGATGCCACCGGTCGCAAGTTCTACGATCCCGCCGCCAAGAGCTGCGCCAAGTTCGTGGCGCGCGTGCTGAGCGGCCAGTTCGGTTGGGACGCCAAGCCGCTGACCGAGCTGATCGACTGGGCGGAGATCATCGACGGCGCGCTGTTTCCCAGCGCCGCCATGGCGGTCGAGCTGCGCGAGCCGGCGCTGCGATTGATGACCTGGATCGAGAACAACCGGGAGCCCGCCCTGGCGGAGAAGTTCATCCTCGATCTGGTGTCGCGGCCGCTGGCCGAGATCGTCGAGGATCCGTACGTCGCGAAGCCGCTGGGGGATCTGCTGGCTCAGCACCAGGACAACATCGAGACGATGCGGAAGAACGCGCGCCTCGAAGACGGCGTGGTGGTCTTCGACCTGGCCGACAGAGGGGTGGGGGCGTTCAACAAGTTCATCGGCTACTACCTGTTCCCGGAGGCCCGCTATTCAGTGGGGGTCACGCTGGGCGCCCGCGCCAAGGTCTCGGTCGGCTCGAATCCGTGGGCGTCCGTTCCGCGCACGCACGACATCAGCAAGATCTGCGAGCGCTACGGCGGCGGGGGCCACCCGGTGGTGGGGGCGGTGTCGGTCGCGAAAGGCGAGCTGCCGCGCGCTCGCCAGATCGCCGCCGAGATCATAGCCGAGCTACAGAAGTAGTGGCCGGCGTTGCGGTACGGTTGAACGCCGGCTTGTCGCCCGATGTTCGCTTGGAGTTGCGCGGACTCTCGATTTCGATCAGCCGGGGCACCCCCTTCCGTGACGGGCGCGCATCTAACGGCGGCGGGTCGGGGTTTGCGAGCGGGGTCGTCGCCGGGTCGCGGCGCGGGGGCGTCGGCGCGCTGCGGCCTTCGCTCCACCGGCGGGTGGCGGCGTCGAACGTTCGGGCGCGACCTCGCGCGCTTCCAGCTTGTCGAGCCGTTCGCGCAGCTTGGTCGTCTCCGTGCGGAGACGCTCGACCTCCTCTTGCAGGCGGACGAATTGTGTCGAGGCGCCGCTCCCTTCGCGCAGCGAGGTGACCGCCTCGCGCATGCGGCGGCGAGCCCGGCCGTCGAGCTCGGCGGCCAGCGTTCTCTCGATCGCGGGAATGGCCTGGCGATCGCCGAGCCGGGCCAGCGCGGCGGCGATCTCGCCGCGCACGCGAAAGTCGGCGTCGGCGATTCGCTCCTCCAGGAACTCGCGGACCGCGCGCACCTGCGGCGTGCCGTTCGCCGCCTCGCCCAGCGCAGCCACCAGCGCCTTGCGGGCCTGAAACGGCCCGCCCGGGCGCCACGCCTTGCACAGCAGCTCGATGGCGCGGTCGCCGCCGAGGGCGCCCAGGCCTTCGAGCGCCCGTGCACGGATCGTGTCCTGGAACGATGGACGGGTCGCGACCTCGGCGAGGAGGTCGGCCGCCTCGGGGCTGCGGGTCTTTCCCAGCGCCAGGGCCGCTTCCCCTTCGACGAACAGGCTGGGGTCGCCGCCCTTCACCCAGGTCGTCAGCACGGCGCCGGCGCGGGGGTCGCCGCGAAACTCGCCGAGCGCGACCGCGACCGCGCGCCGAACGCGGGGGTGTTCCGCGGACCTGGCCTCCAGCAGACGCTCGAGCGCGTCCTGGCGCCGGGTCCTCCCCAGAGCGCGCGCGGCGGCAGCGCGCACGCCCCAGAACTCGTCGGCGGCCAGCGCCTGCCCCAGCGCCACCACGCCGTCCGGATCAGGGGCATTGCCGAGCGCGCCGGCCGCCAGGATGCGGTCGATGCCCAGCGGCGCGGCCTCGAGCTGGCGGCGCCACAGCGGCGCCGGCTTCTCCATCTTCACGGTCTTGAGGATGACATCGCCGGGATCGAAGACGACCTGCTGCGGTCGGGACGGCAGCCGGAACGTGAACACGTGGGACGCCTCGCGCACCGCCACCGTCCGATCCTCGACCTTCCCCTCCACCTCGAACTGCACGCCCGCGTCGAACTGGAACGGGGGGAGCTCGTCCGAGATCGTCTGCTTCTGCTGCACGCGCAGGCGACCCTCTTTCCGCTCGTCGTCCCACTGCCAGGCGCAGTCGAGCTCGGGGTGGCCGGCCCGGCTCACCCAGCGATCGAAGAAGGGTTCCAGGTTTCGCCCCGTGACCTCGTCGATGGCGCGCGCCCAGTCGCGCGTCTCCACGGAGCGGCGCGCGTTCGCGGTGGCGTAGGCGCGGATCGCCTCCCAGAACGGCCCGTCACCCAGGATGTGACGGACCATGTGCATGACCCGCCCCCCCTTGTCATAGGTGTGACCGTCGAACAGATGGATGGGCTCGTCGTAGCGCCGCCAGACGATGGGGCGCACGTAGCGATGCGCCTCGGCGAAGTACGAGTCGGCGTCGGCGCGCAGCTCGAGGTCGGCTTCGTCGCGCCCCTTGGCGTGCTCGCGCCACACGTACTCGAAGTAGGTGGCGAAGCCCTCGTTCAGCCAGGCCTCGGACCACTCGCGGCAGGTGAGCAGATCGCCCCACCACTGATGGGCCAGCTCGTGAGACACCAGACCGTCCACGTCGTGATCGAGCGCGGCGCGCTCGTCGAGCAGGATGAGATCGGTCAAGGTGGCGGCCGTGGTGTTCTCCATGCCGCCGAAGATGAACTCGGGCACGGTGATCTGGCTGTAGCGCTTGTGCGGGTAGGGGACGCCGATGCGCGCCGAGAAGTAGTCGATCATCTGCGGCGTGCGGGCGAAGCTGCGGCGCGCGTCGGCGTCACGGCCGGGAGGGGCATAGAAGAAGACCTCGACGCCGGTCTCGGGGGCGCGCACGACCTGCTCGGTGAACGGGCCGCACACGACGGTGACCAGATAGGGCGGGTGCGGGAAGTCGAGCACGTAGTGCCATCGGGTGCGGCCGTTGGGCAGCTCGTCGCGGCCGCGCAGGTCGCCGTTCGAGAGGAGGAAATTTCCCGAAGGCGCGGTGGCGAGGACCTCCATCGGCGCCTTCTCGTTGGGCGCGTCGACGCAGGGCCAGTAGAAGCGCGAGTCGTCGTCTTGCCCCTGGGTGAAGCAGAGCGGGGCGCGGTTGGGGTTCGCCGCATCGGGCCCGAGGAAATACAGGCCGCGGCGGGGCGAGGCGTGGTAGCAGACGGTCACGCTCGCCTCCGTCCCGCGCGCCAGCGGGCGGGGCAGGGAGACGCGCAGCTTCTCGCCGTCGTAGTCGAAGGGGACGGCGGCTCCGTCGACCACCACCGAGTCGAACGTCATCTCGACGGCGTCGAGCGTGACGGCGTCCAGCTCGTCGCGACGCGCTTCGATCCGATGCGTGACGGCGCCCGAGAGGCGCCGCCCGACGAGATCCAGCTCGAGCTCCAGGCGGACGCCGGCCACGCGAAAGGGGCGGTCGGCGGCGAAGCGGAGCGGTGTTCCAGGGGGGGCGAAGGGTTTCGGCATGGGAGGGACCGCGCTCGACGGTGGTTTCGCGTGCACGTTACACGTCCCCGATCCCGCGTTCCACCCTCGGTCGTGGTCACGCGCGAATGCGGTCGCCGCGCCGCTTGCCGTCGCGCCATCGGGCGGGTCTAATGAGCCGCCCATGGAATCGCGTACGCCCGTCGAAAGGAATTATCTGGTGCGCGGGATCGCTCCCCGCGCGGTCTACGACGTGGTGACGAGCTTCGAGGCTTATCCGCGGCTGTTCCCCGAGCTGAAGACCGTGCGCGTCGTCGAGCGGCAGGGGAACCGCGTGCGCGTCGAGTTTCGCGCCGAGGTGGTCTTGACGGTCCGCTACGTCCTCGATCTGGTGTGCGATCCCGGCGCCCTGACCGTCGACTGGACCTTCGTCGAAGGGGAGATCGTGACCGATTCGGTGGGGGGCTGGAGGTTCCTCGCCGATCCCGCCGGGACGCGTGTCGAGTACCGCGTGGCGATGACCATCAAGGCCCCCTTGCCCGGCTTCATCGTGCGCCGCGCCACCGACGCGCTGGTGTCGGCGTCCATTCCCGGAATGTTCGCCGCCATCGATCGCGAGGTCAGGAGAGCGCGAGGTCAGGAGAGCCTCGAAGCCGGACTGAACCAGGACTAAACCGCCTCGAGCGCCACGGGGTTCGTCAGCGCGCCGATCCCTTCGATCTCGACCGTGACGACGTCGCCCGGCTGCAGCCAGACGGGGGGCGTGCGAGCCATGCCCACCCCCGCTGGCGTCCCCGTCAGGATCACCGTTCCGGCCGGCAAGGTGGTGCTGCCGCTCAGGAAGGCGATCAGGGTGGGCACGTCGAAGATCATGTCCGCCGTCGTCGATTCTTGAACGATGGCGCCGTTCAACGTGGTGGAGATGCGCAGCGCGTTCGGGTTGGGGATGTCGTCGGTCGTCACCAGGCAGGGGCCGAGCGGCGCGAACGTGTCGAAGCTCTTGCCGCGGCACCACTGGCTGCCGCCCCAGGTTTTTTGCCAGTCTCGCGCCGAGACGTCGTTCGCGCAGGTGTAGCCGAGCACGTGGTCGAGCGCGCGCTCGGGCGAGACGTTCCGGCAGGTCTTTCCGATCACAACCGCCAGCTCGCCCTCGTAGTCGACCTCGGTGCTGGCGAGGTGCTGGGGAATCCAGATCGCCTGATGGGGATGGGCGACCGCCGCGACGTTCTTGTGGAAAACGATGGGGTGCGTGGGCAGCCGGGCCTTCGTCTCCTCGGCGTGCTGCCGGTAGTTCAGGCCGATGCCCAGGATCTGGATGGGGGCGATGGGAGCTAGCCGTGACGCGATCTGGGCGCGCTCCGAGGTGATGGCGAAGGCGCCGAATGGATCGCCCTCGATGCGGTGGGCGATGCCGCCCGTCACCTCGTGCGCGAAATGAATGCGGCCCTGAAGATCGCGATAACGAATGAGCTTCATGGATTCTCCTCTCCGGGACCGGCCATGGCCACCACCGTGTCGAGCAGCGCGGAGAGCTCGAACGGCTTCTCGAGCACCCGGTCGTGCGTGACGCCGAGCTGGGCGCGCCGGTTCGGTGGCACGCCGGTCATCAGCGCCAACGGCACGCCCGGAAAGATGTTTTCGATGTCGGTCGCCAGCATCGCGGGATCGCCGGCGTCGGCTGCCACGAGATCGCTGATGATGGCGCGCGGTCGATTTGCCTCGGCGCCGAACGCGCGCGCGCTGTCGAGGTCGGGAACGACGTGCGTGGCGTAACCAGCCTCGCGCAAAACTTCGGCAACTAGCGCCGCGATACGGAGATCGTCTTCGATGATGAGAATTAACTTGGTAGCCATTGACTTCGAGGTGCGAGACGCGAAGAATAGCGGCCCGAGTTGAAGACGCGCGACGTTTTTTCTCGGCGAGAATCTGATGGCTGCCGATTCTCTTATCTCTCCGATGGTGGGCTGCCATGAACGCTCCTTTACGGGGACCAAAACAGACGAAGTATATTTTCGTCACGGGTGGCGTCGTTTCCTCGCTAGGCAAGGGATTGGCGTCCGCGTCGATCGCGAGCTTGCTGGAAGGGCGTGGCCTGAAGGTCACGATCCAGAAGCTGGATCCCTACCTGAACGTGGATCCGGGGACGATGAACCCCACCCAGCACGGAGAGGTCTTCGTGACGGACGATGGGGCCGAGACCGATCTCGATCTCGGTCACTACGAACGGTTCATCTCGCAGCGGATGACCAAGCTGAACAACGCCACCTCGGGGCAGATCTACCTGAGCGTGATCCAGAAGGAACGACGGGGCGAGTATCTGGGCGGCACCGTCCAGGTGATCCCGCACGTCACCGACGAGATCAAGCAGCGCATCCTGGCCTGCGCCAAGGGTGAGGACGTCCTCATCGTCGAGGTGGGCGGGACAGTAGGCGACATCGAGTCATTGCCGTTTCTGGAGGCGATCCGCCAGCTTCGCCTGGAGGTCGGCTACGGGAACGCGCTGTCGGTTCACGTCACCCTGGTGCCGTACATCGGCGCGGCGGGCGAGCTGAAGACGAAGCCGACGCAGCACTCGGTGATGAAGATGCGCGAGATCGGCATCCAGCCGGAGATCCTGCTGTGCCGGTCGGAGCGGCCCCTCGAGGCGGCGCTGCGCAAGAAGATCGCGCTGTTCACGAACGTCACCCCCGAGGCGGTCTTCTCGGCGGAGGACGTCAGCTGCATCTACGAGGTGCCGATCCGTTTTCACCAGCAAGGTGTCGACGACAAGATCTGCGAGATGTTGAACATCTGGTCGCGCGCGCCCGAGCTCACCGGGTGGGAGCGGGTGGTGCACCGCCTGAAGAGCCCGCAGACCGAGGTGGAGATCGGTCTGGTAGGGAAATATGTCGACCTGACCGAGTCCTACAAGAGCCTCAACGAGGCCCTCATCCACGGCGGCATCGGCAACGATTGCCGGGTCCACCTGAAGCACATCGACTCCGAGGAGATCGAGCGCAACGGGCCGGCCTCGGTGCTGGAGGGGCTGGACGGCATCCTGGTGGCGCCGGGCTTCGGCAGCCGGGGCATCGAAGGGAAGATCGAGGCGGTGCGGTACGCCCGCGAGCGCTCGAAGCCGTTCTTCGGCATCTGTCTGGGGATGCAGGTGGCGGTCATCGAGTTCTCGCGCAACGTCGCCGGACTGAAGGGCGCGAACTCGACCGAGTTCGACACCCGGTCGCCCTATCCCGTGGTCGACTTCTTGCCTGACCAGCGCAACATCACCGAGAAGGGTGCGACGATGCGTCTGGGCTCGTATCCCTGCGTTTTGACGGCGGGGACGTTGGCGGCGGCGGCGTACGGAACCCGCGATATCCAGGAGCGGCACCGTCATCGCTACGAGGTGAACAACGAGTTCGTCGACACGCTGGTGTCGAAGGGGCTGCGCATCTCCGGGACCTCGCCCGATCGGCATCTGGTCGAGATGATCGAGCTGCCCGATCACCCGTACTTCGTGGGGTGCCAGTTCCACCCCGAGTTCAAGTCCCGTCCCCAGGCGCCGCATCCGCTGTTTCAGTCGTTCGTGGCGGCGGCGCTGCGTGAGCGTCTGTCCAAGATGTCGCCGGCCGATCGCGCGAGCACGCAAGCGTCCGCGGTCGTGTAGCGCCCGAGCGCTCGTCCGGCTCGGGGCGACTGCCAGCCGCTACTTGCAGACATGTATTCCACATGTCTGCAAGTAGCGTACCATTTTAGCCAGCGGACCTTTACCGACGGTGGGACGGATGGTACAAGGGAAGACCGCGGGTCCTTCGACGCCAAATCCCTCCCATGGAAATCAAGCAACACCTCAAGCTTTCCCAGACGCTGGTGATGACACCCCAGCTGCAGCAGGCCATCAAGCTGCTGCAGCTGTCGCGCATGGAACTTGCCGACGTCGTTCGCGAGGAGATCCTCGAGAACCCCGTCCTGGAAGACGTCGGCGAGATCGGTTCCGAAGGGGCGAAGGCCGAAGCCGCCTCGATTGAAGCGGCGAGTGGCGCGGAGCGGGTCGGCGAGACCGAGCTCCCCGTACCCGCCCTGGCATCCGACGCGGCGCCGTCGACCGCCGAGGTGAAGGCGGACACCAGCGCCGGCGAAGCGGTGGCCGAGTTCGACTGGGAGACGTACCTCGAGAGCCAGTCCAACGCGGCGCCGATGCCGTCTTACAAGTCGAACAACGAGGAGTTGCCCTCGATCGAGTCGACCTTGACCCGGGGCGCCTCGCTGGCCGATCACCTGGAGTGGCAGCTGAAGCTCGGTCACTTCACGCGAGAAGAGGACGGAATCGGGATGCTGATCATCGGCAACCTGACGCCTGACGGCTATCTCGAGGAGCCGCTCGCCGATCTGGCCGAGGAGGCCGACGTTTCGCTGGAGCTGGCCGAGGGCGTGATCAAGCGCGTCCAGGAGTTCGATCCGATCGGCGTCGCGGCGCGCTCGCTGAAGGAATGTCTGCTGATCCAGGCGCGCCACTTCGGCGTCGACGACGATGTGCTGGTCGGCGTGATCGAACGACATCTGTCGAACCTGGAGAAGAAGAACTTCGCCGCCATCGCCAAGGACCTGAATCAGCCGGTCGAGGAGATCTACGAGGCGGCCAAGGTCATCCGCGACTTCGATCCGAAGCCGGGGCGGCAGTACACCTCCGACGAGCCGACGTACATCACGCCCGATGTGTTCATCCACAAGGTGGGTGACAAGTACTTCGTGGTGGCCAACGACGACGGCCTGCCCAAGCTGAAGATCAGCGACTTCTACCGGACGGCCCTGGCGGGGGGGGCGAAGGCGCGCGAGTACGTCCAGGAGAAGCTGCGCAGCGCCCAGTGGCTGATCCGGTCCATCCAGCAGCGCCAGCGGACCATCACGCGCGTGACCGAGTCGATCCTGAAGTTCCAGCGCGAGTTCTTCGACAAGGGGACCGCATATCTGAAGCCGCTCATCCTGCGCGACGTGGCCGATGACATCGGCATGCACGAATCGACGGTGTCCCGGGTCACCACGAACAAGTACGTGCACACCCCGCAGGGCATCTTCGAGCTGAAGTATTTCTTCAATTCCGGAATCTCCCGCACCGACGGCGACGATCTGGCGTCCGAGGCGGTGAAGCTGAAGATCAAGCAGATCGTCGCGCAGGAGAGCCCGGACAACCCCCACTCCGATCAGCGCATCGTCGAGCTGCTCCGCGATCAGAACATCGAGATCGCTCGCCGCACCGTCGCCAAGTACCGCGAACAGCTCCGCATCCTCTCCAGCGGCAAGCGGCGCCAGGTCTACTGAAGCCGGCCCCCGTCTTCGCCGCGCTCGGCGCTAGCGCGGCGGCGAAGAAGATCTATTTGAGGGGAAACGATGAAGTCTCGAGCGGTGGGCGCCGAACATCGGGAGGAGGTTCGCTGTGGCCAGGCTGGCTTTGTCGAGGCAAGATCGTGTAGAAGCGGCCTCGTTCGGGACCGAAACGTTCCTCTAGCAAGGACTTAGGCATGCAGCTATCGACCACGTTCCGTCACATGGACGCTTCCCAAGCGGTCCGTGAATATTCCGAAGAGAAGCTGGAGAAGATCCGCAAGTACTTCCACAAGGAGCCCATCGCGGCCCACGCGGTGTTCTCGGTCGAGCGCGGCTTCAATCACGTCGCCGACATCAACATCACCTTGCCGAGCGGCCTGGTGATAAACGCCAAGGAGACGACCGAGGACATGTACTCGTCGATCGACCTGGCGGTGGCGCGCATCGAGCGCCAGGTGCGCAAGTGGAAGGAAAAGATCCGCGATCACAAGCCGCACGACACGCAGATCTCGCTGCGCGAGCGCGTGATCTCGGCCGACACCTTCGAGCCGCTGCCGGGCTCGCCGCTGGAGGCCCAGCAGGGACCCCGCTCGGCGCCCAGCGCGCCGACGGCGCCCGCGTTCAACGTCGTCACCGAGGAGACGTTCACGGTCCGCACCATGAAGGTGCACGACGCGGTCATGCAGCTGAACCTGCTGGGCAGTCAGTTCTTCGTATTCTCGGACGTCGACTCGCACGGCATCTCCGTCGTCTACCGGCGCGGGGATGGGAATTACGGCCTCATCCTGACCGGGCGTTCCTCCTCCGCGACCTGAGGTCCGGGGAATACGCCCATGAAGGTGACGGATTTCCTGGCGGCCGACATGATCGTGTCCGACCTGCGATCGGACACGAAGGCCGGCGTGCTGGGCGAGCTGGCGTCTCATCTGGCCGAACGGATGGTCGGCGTCGATGGCGCCGTGCTGAAGAAGGTGCTGGAGGAGCGCGAGCTGCTGGCATCGACCGCCATCGGCGACGGCATCGCCATCCCCCACGGCAAGCTCGACGCCGTGGGGCGGCTGGTGGGGACCTTGGGACGCGCCCGCGAGGGGATCGAGTTCGAGTCGATCGACGGCAAGCCGACGCACCTGGTATTCATGCTGGTTGCGCCGGCCAGCTCCACGGGCGTGCACCTGAAGGCGCTGGCCAGGCTTTCGCGGCTGTTCCGGGACGCCGATTTCCGGGCGCGCCTGATGGCGGCGCCCGATGCCCAGTCGATGTACCAAGTGATCGTCGACGAAGACGCGAAGTACTGACCAGGCCCGGTCGCGCTATGCTCCTGCCTCGATGACATCGGGTGGGAATGTTCCTCAGTTGACGGTCCGCTCGCTGCTCGACGAACGCTCGGGCTTGCGGCTGGTGTTGCTGGCCGGAGAGGCGGGCCTGTCGCGCCGGATCGCCATCGCGCGCATCCAGAAGCCCGGTCTGGCCCTGGCCGGCTTCGTGAAGCAGGTCCACCCTGAACGGGTGCAGGTGCTGGGGGCGACCGAGATCTCGTACCTGGCCAGCATGGCGGAGAGCGACGCGAAGCGGTCAGTCGACGGCTTCGTGGGGCTCAATCCCGCCTGCATCGTGGTCACGAAGGGGCTGGAGGTCCCGCGGATCCTCATCGAGGCGTGCGATCAGATCGGGGTGCCGCTGCTGCGCACGCCGCTGGTGTCGTCGGTGGCCATCGACGCGCTCCAGAACCACCTCGAGCACGAGCTGGCGCCCACCGTCAGCATCCACGCGGTGCTGATGGACGTCCTGGGCGTCGGGATCTTGTTGCTGGGGAAGAGCGGCATCGGCAAGTCCGAAGCGGCGCTGGATCTCATCATGCGCGGGCACCGGCTGGTGGCCGACGACCTGGTCGAGGTGCGACGCACCTCGGGAGACATCCTGGTGGGCTGGGCGTCCGAGCTCATCAAGCACCACATGGAGGTGCGCGGCCTCGGCATCATCAACATCAAGGACATGTTCGGCGTGGCCGCCGTGCGCGACGACAAGAAGATCGAGCTGGTCATCGAGCTGGTGCGCTGGGATCAGGCCGAGGCGCACGACCGCCTGGGGCTCGACGAGATGGTGTATCCCATCCTCGACGTGCCGGCCCCGCTGCTGCGCATTCCGGTCAGCCCCGGGCGAAACGTCAGCTCGCTGATCGAGGTGGCGGCGCGCAATCGGCTGTTGCAGGTGCGCGGCCATCATTCGGCGCGCGAGTTCCAGGAGCGGCTCGATCGGGCGCTGGCCGACGCGCGCGATCATCGCTGGCGAGACGACGTCGAATGACGAACGGGGATCGTCCGTGCGGTTGGTGATCGTCACCGGCGTCTCCGGCGCTGGCAAGTCGACGGCGCTGCGGGCGCTGGAAGATCTCGACTATTACTGCGTCGACAACCTGCCGTTGCCGCTGGTGCCCAAGTTCGTCGAGCTGCTGGCGACGCGCAACGAGGTGGGGCGGGCGGCGCTGGGCATCGACGCGCGCTCGGGCGACTTCCTGTCCGACTGCGCCCCCATCTTCGCCGGCATCCGCGAGGCCGGACACGACCTGGAGATCATCTTCCTCGACGCCGCCGATGACACGTTGATCCGGCGCTTCTCCGAGACGCGCCGCCGCCATCCGCTGTCCCACCGTGACATCCGGTCCGCCGTCCTGGCCGAACGGGCCCAGCTCGCCCCGATGCGGCAGGAGGCGAGCGACGTCATCGACACGAACGGCCTCACCGTCCACGCCCTGCGGGACGTCATCCAGGAGCGGTTCGGACGCAAGGGTGATCGCCTGTCGGCGACCTTGCTGTCGTTCGGCTTCAAGTACGGGCTCCCCTCCGAGGCCGACATCGTGCTCGACGTGCGCTTTCTCCCCAACCCGTTCTTCGTGCCCGAGCTGGCGCCGCAGTCGGGCGAGGACGAGCCGGTCCGCCGCTGGGTGCTGGAGCAAGCCGAGGCGAAGTCCTTCCTCGACAAGGCGGAGGATCTGCTGCGCCTGTCGCTGCGCGGCTTCGAGAAGGAGGGGAAGGCCTATGCCACGCTGGCCGTCGGATGCACGGGGGGGCGCCACCGCTCCGTGGCCCTGGTGCGGGAGCTGGCGGCGCGGCTGGGGGGGGACCTCCCCCTGTCGGTACGGCACCGTGATCTGGGGCGGAACATCTGACGAACGCTTGCCGGGAACCGCTTGGATTGACGTAGAATGGGTGGGCGGAGTGAACGTGATCCCACACCTGAACGCACCGAGGGTTGGACTGGTCGTGGTGACCCACGGCGACGCGGCCCGTGCGTTGCTGGAGGCGGTGGCGGGGATCCTGGGGCCGCTGCCCGCCGCCGTGCCGGTGTGCGTGTCGATGGAAGAAAACTTCGATGGCACCCTGGAGCTGGTGGGCGGGGCGTGCGACAAGGCCGACACCGGGGCAGGCGTGGTCATCCTCGTCGATCTGCAGGGGTCGTCGCCTTACCAGGCCTGCATGGCGATGCTCGACGGCAGCCGCGCCGCCGAGGTGGTCTGCGGCGTCAATCTGCCCATGTTGTTGAAGCTGGCGACGATTGATCGCCGCGAGCTGCGCCCGGTGGAGACAGCGCAGCTGCTGCGCGACGTGGGGCGTCGCTCCATCCGCCTGGGCTCGGAGCTGACGGGAAAAGTAACGGTCGAGGAGACGAATCGATGACGGTCGAAAGCACGGTCAAGGTCAAGAACCGCCTGGGCATGCACGCGCGCGCCGCGGTGAAGTTCGTGCAGCTGGCGAACAAGTACCGCTCCGAGATCAAGGTGATCAAGGACGACACCGAAGCCAACGGGAAGAGCATCATGGGCCTTTTGACCCTGGTGGCAGCCCACGGGGTCACGATGCGCGTCGTCTGCGAGGGGGAGGACGCCGAGCCGGCGCTGGCCGCGCTGGTCGAGCTCGTCGGAACGGGATTTGGCGAAGGGGTCGACCCTTGATCGAGATGCGGAGCTCGGCCTGATGGGGGAGCTCGTCTCCAGGACGGAGCGCGCCTGATGGAGCGCCTTGCGGGAGTGGGCGCGTCGCCCGGCATCGCCATCGGCAAGGGGCACGTCCTCGGCAGCCGGGTCGACGTGCACGAGCGCCGCATCGCGGTCGACGCGGTCGAGGCGGAGATCGCGCGCTTCGAGGTGGCGATCCTGCACACCGACGCCCAGCTGGCCCGCATCCAGGACGAGATCGCCGCGCGCGAGCACGACGGCCAGCAGTACCGCATCCTGGAAGCCCACCGCATGATGTTGCACGACGTGCATCTGGTCGAGGTGGCCCGGAAGATCATCCGCGACGACCAGACGGGCGCCGAATGGGCGGTGCGGCGGGCCCTCGATCAGATCCAGGCGGTGTTCGATCGCATCGAGGATCCTTACTTTCGCGATCGGCGCAGCGACGTGGCGGTGGTGGGCGAGCGCCTGCTCCGCAACCTGATGGGCATGGTCGAGTCGAATCCGGCCGACGTCCCGCGCGGCAGCGTCGTGCTGACCCACGACCTGGGGCCCGCCGACGCCGCGCAGCTGGGGCGCGCCGAGGTGGCCGGCTTCTGCACCGAGGGGGGGGGGCGGACCTCGCACACGGCGATCGTCTCGCGCGCCATGGGTTTGCCTTACGTGGTCGGGGTCGAGGGGCTCGACCACAAGACCTGGTCGGGGATGAACCTGGTCATCGACGGCACGCGGGGCGAGGTGATCCTCGAGCCCGATGACGCCACCTTGCAGGTCTACCGCGCCCGGGCCGATCGTCAGCTGGCGCGAGCCCACCGCCTGGGCGCGATGCGCGACGCCCCCGCCGAGACGCGCGACGGCGTGCGCATCGAGCTGGCCGCCAACGTCGAGCTGATGGAGGAGATCTCGCCGTCGGTCGAGCTGGGGGCGCAGGCGGTGGGGCTGTTTCGCACCGAGTTCCTGTACCTCGAGCGCACCGATCTCCCCACGGAGGAAGAGCAGTACGGGCACGCCGTCGCCGCCCTGAAGAGCGCGGGGGGGCAGACGATCACGTTCCGGACCCTCGATCTCGGTGGCGACAAGATGCCGCTGTCGGTGCGGATGCCGAGCGGGCAGAACCCGTCGCTGGGGCTGCGCTCGATCCGGTTTTCCTTCCACCGCCCCGACGTGTTCCGGACGCAGCTGCGGGCGCTGTTTCGCGCCGCCGCCGTCGGCCCGGTGAAGATCATGTTCCCGCTGATCTCGGGGGTCGCCGAGCTGCGCATGGCGCGCACCATCTGCCAGGAGGTGTGCGCCGATCTGAGGCGCGAGGGGATCGTGCACAACCCAGACGTGCCCCTCGGCGTGATGGTCGAGACGCCCAGCGCCGCCATGATCTCCGATCTGCTGGCGCGCGAGTGCGAGTTCCTCAGCATCGGCACGAACGATCTCATCCAGTACTCGCTGGCCGCCGATCGCGAGAACGAGCACGTCGGTTACCTGTATCACCCGCTGCATCCGGCGATCATCCGGGCGCTGAAGCTGATCGTGACCGGCGCCGCCCAGACGAACCGCGACGTGCCGGTGGCGATGTGCGGCGACATGGCTGGCGATCCGATGCTGGTGCTGGTCCTGATGGGGCTGGGCCTGCGCCACCTCTCGATGGCGCCGCGACAGATCCCCCTGTTGAAGTCGATCATCCGCGCCTGCACCATGGCCGAGGCGGAGAAGCTGGCCACCCAGGCGCTGGCGCTGGCGACCGAGGGGGAGGTCGAGAACCTCGTCTACAACGTGATGTATGACCGTTTCGCGGCCGAGCTCGACGATGACGACGCCGACGAGCCGGGTTGAGTGTGTCGCCGACATGAGCGCCGCCGCCGCGGTGCGGGTCCGCCCGGCGTCGCGCGCCGATGTGCCGGCGCTACGGCGCTTGCGGGCGCAGGTGAACGCGCTGCACGCCCGGCTGCTTCCCGACTTCTTTCGCCTGGAGGAGGATGTGCCGGGGATGGTCGTGGAGCGGGATCCCTACGCGGAGATCCTGGTGGCCGAGGCCGAGCAGGAGATTCGTGGCTACATCGTCGTGAACGTCGTCGACACGCCGTCGGACCCGGCGATGACGAAGCGGCGGCGCGCGCATGTGGAGGTCATCGTGGTCGACGAGGCCTACCGTCGTTGCGGCATCGGGGCGCGTCTCATGAGGGACGCCGCCACCTGGGCCGGCGGTCGCGGCGCCGTGGAGACCGTGTTGACGGTCTGGACCGACAACCGCGAGGCCGAGGGGTTCTACCGGGCGCTCGGCTACGAGCCGATCGCGCGCGTCCTGCGGCGGTCCATCGACGGAATCTGAAGCACGCCGTCGGTGGCGGGCGTCAATCCCGCCGCGTTCGACGGCACGGGCAAGGGAACGTCCGCCAGCGCGTGTCGCCAGTCGGCGAAGCGACCGCCAGCGCGGCCCGCCTGGGCGGCGGCCCGGCCGGCCGCGAATCCCCCCTGCGACAGGCGGTACTCGACCCAGGCCCACTTGGGCGAGGTGGGCCGCAGCTCGACCCGCCCCTTCACGGCGCGGCGCAGGTGATTCAACTTGGCCTCGACGGCGGCGATGCCTTCGAACGGCGCGCCGTCGAGCGGCGTGTTGCGCTTGGCCACGAACGGCGCGATGCCGAACACCACGCGCGGCGCCGCGGTTGCCAGCTCGAGGCCGAAGCGAGCCAGCTCGTCGATGTCCTCCATCGTCTCGGTGGGGAGCCCCAGCATCATGTACAGCTTCAGGTGGTGCAGGCCGTGGGTCCGGGCCATCTCGGCGGCGCGCAGCAGGTGCCGCTCTTTCGTCTTGCGCTCGATCACGGTGCGCAGCCGCTCGGAGGCGCCGTCGGAGGCCGTGGTGAGCGACCGGTAGCCGCCCCGCTTCAACAGCCCGACGATCTCGTCGGTCAGCCGATCGGCGCGCAAGCTGGAGATCCCCACCTCGCGATCGCGGTCGACGATGCCGCGCAGGATCGTCACCAGGCCGGGGTGATCGGTGACCGCCGCGCCCACCAGACCCACGCGCCTGGCCTCGTCGGGAATCAGCGACAGCACGCGCGACGGCTCGACCAGGCGCATGCCTCCGTTGGTCGAGCGGCGCATCACGCAGTAGGTGCAGCCGCGGTGGCAGCCCCGCTCCGGCTCGATGAGGAACATGTCCGACAGCTCGGTGTGGGGCGTCAGGATCTGCGAGTAGGCGGGCAGCGACGAGTCGTGCGCGGCGGCGATGGCGGGGACCTGCTCGCCATGAATCGTCGGCACGTAGAACCCGGGCAGCTTCGCCAGACGGGCCAGCAGGGAAGGGCGATCGTCCGCCCCGTCGCGCAGCGCCTCGATCAGCGTGGCGATCAACTGCTCCGCCTCGCCCAGCAGCATCACGTCGGCGAACGGCCCGGCCGGGACCGGGTTCGAGAACGTCAGCGGTCCACCGACGACGATGAGCGGGTGGCGATGGCGGGCGCTGGCGCGATCCTCGGCCAGCGCGGGGATGCCGGCGAGATCCAGGCAGGTGACGAGGCCCGCCAACTCGAGCTCGTAGGCGAGCGAGAACGCCACCACCGGAAAATCGCCGACGGGGCGCTGGGACTCGTAGGTGACGAGCCCTTCGTTACCGGCGCGGGCTCGCTCGGCGTCGTCGGGGAGGAAGGCCCGCTCGGCCGAAACGCCGGGCAGCGCGTTCAGCCCGCGGTAGATGGTCTGATACCCGAGCGACGACATCCCGACGTGATAAGGCGACGGGTAGACGAGCGCGAACGGCAGCTCGCTCTGCTTGAACAGCGTGCCGCGCTCGGCGGAGAGCCGCTGCTCGAGCTGTTCATGAAACGTGGTCCCGGTCGCCATAAAGGGGCCCTACTATACGGGATAACTCCGCCCCAGGCCGGTTTCTACTCGGCGGCTTCGTTGCGGCGGCCCGGGGAGGGGTGCTGCATCTGCAGGCGGTAGAGCTTGGCGTAGGTGCCGTCGAGGGCCAGCAGGTCGTCGTGGCAGCCCTCCTCGGCGATGCACCCCCGGTCGACGACGATGATGCGATCGGCCCGCCGCACCGTGGACAGCCGGTGGGCGATGACGATGGACGTGCGGTCCCGCATCAGCTCCGCGATCCCGCGCTCGATGATCCGCTCGACCTCGGGATCCACGCTGGCCGTCGCTTCATCCAGTACCAGGATGTGGGGATCCCGGTACAGCGCCCGGGCGAACGCGATCAGCTGCCGCTCCCCCGCCGAGAAGTTCGCCCCGCGCTCCAGCACCGGCGCGTCCAGCCCCTCGGGCCGCGCCGCGATCACCCGATCCGCGCCCACCCGTCGTGCCGCCTCCATCAACGCCGCGGGCGTGGCCGCTGGGTCGCCGAGGCCGATGTTGTCGGCCAGCGTCCCCGCGAACAGGAACACGTCCTGGTTCACGACCACCACGCGCCTGCGCAGGGCCGCCGTCTCCAGGTCGCGGATGTCCACGCCATCGAGGAGGATGGCCCCCTGTTGGGGGTAATAGAGCCCGGGCAGCAGCTTGATGAGCGTCGACTTTCCCGCGCCCGAGGCGCCCACGACCGCCAGCGTCTCGCCGCGCCGGATGGCGAGCGACAGGTCGCGCAGAATCGGCACCCCCTCCCGGTAGCCGAACGTGACGTGGCGAAACTCCACCGCCGGCGCGGCCTCGGCCACCGCCGTCATCGAGGGGGCGTGGGCCGGCGGATGATCGATCTCGGGCGTGTCCAGGATCCCGAACACCCGCTCGGCCGCCGTCATCGCCTGCTGCATCACGGTGACCTTGGCCGACAGGTCGCGCAGCGGCGCGAAGAACTTCCCCAGGTACTCGATGAACTGCACGAGCACGCCGAAGCTGAGCCCGCCCGCCGCGATGCGCGCCCCCCCGCGCCACAGCAGGCTGGCCACCGCGATCGACGCCACCGCCTCGACCACCGAATACAGCGCGGCGTCCGCCGCGATGGCCCGGGCGTTGGCGTTGCGATAGCCCTGGTTGACCTCGGTGAACTCGTCGGCCACCCGCCGTTCTTGCGCGAACGACTGCACCACCTTGATGCCCGACAGATGCTCTTGGAGGAAGCCGTTCATCCGCGACAGCTTCGAACGGATCTCCCGGAAGGCGTCGCGCATCCAGCCGCGAAACAGCATGGCGATGACCGCCAGCAGCGGCACCGCCGCCATGGAGAACAGCGCCAGCCGGCCGTCGGTGCGAAACATCACGAAGATGATCAGGCCCAACCGCACCACGTCGCCCAGCAGGCTGATGACGCCCGAGGCGAACAGCTCCGTCAGCGATTCGATGTCGTTCGTCATCCGGGTCATCAGCTGCCCGATCGGCGTGCGGTCGAAGAAGGCGGCGGACAAGCGAAGCACGTGGCGGTGCACGGCCAGGCGCAGGTCGCTCATGGCGCGCTGGCCGACGATCTGCACGAGGTAGTTGTGCGCGAACGCCGCGCCGTACTGCCCGATCAGCGCCAGCAGATAGAGCACGGCGAGCCGATCGAGCCCGGGCAGCCGGTGCGGCGCGATGTGCTCGTCGATGGCGCGCTTCAACAGATAGGGCTGCGCGATCTCGAAGCCGGAGATCAGCGGCAGCAGCGTAATGGAGACCAGCAGCCCGCGCCCGTACTGGCGCACGAAGGGGAAGAGCCGCGCCACCAGCGCCAGATCGAAGGTGCGCCCGTCCTTGCCCTTGCCCTTGCCCTTGCCCTTGCCCTGCTTCGGGCGCTTCGCGGGCGCGCTCATGTGTTCACCCCCAGCGCCTCGGCCGCCAGTTGCTCGCGATAGAGCGAGGCATACAGGCCGCCCGCCGCCAGCAACTGGGCGTGGGTCCCGCGCTCGGCCGCCCGCCCGGCGTCCATCACCACGATGAGATCGGCGGTGCGGACGGCGGCCACCCGGTGCGAGACCAGGATCGAGGTGCGGCCCCGCAAGATGGGGCCGAGCCGGGTCAGGATGTCGCGCTCGGTCTGCGCGTCGACCGACGACAGGGAGTCATCGAGGATCAAGATGGCCGGCTCGGCCGCGATGGCCCGCGCCAGGGCCACCCGCTGTCGCTGGCCGCCCGACAGGGTGACCCCGCGCTCGCCCACCAGTGTCTCGAGGCCGTCGGGCAGGGCCGCCAGGTCCCCGAGCAGCCCGGCCGCCTCCACCGCGCGGGCGATCCGTCGGGCCCGTTCCTCGGCGGGGAGAGCCTTGGGAAGCCCGAACGCCACGTTCTCGGCCACCGTCGCCGAGAACAGGAATGCCTCCTGAGGCGCGTAGCCGATCAGCCCGCGCAGGGTGGCGAGGGGAAGATCGTGGACGTCGTGCCCCCCGATGAAGACGACCCCGCGCGGGAACTCGAGGAAGCGGGGCACGGCGTCGATCAACGTCGTCTTGCCGGCGCCGGTCGGGCCGACCACCGCCAGGGTGCCGCCGGCCGCGATCTCCACCGACACGCGGTCGAGGATCCGGCGGCCATCGCGCACCACCTCGAGGTCGCGAATCGAGACCGACGGCTGCGCCACGGTGGGCGCGGGCGCGCCGGCGGCATCGTCGACAATCGCGGGCTCCGTCGTCAGCAACTCGCGCACGCGCACCCAGGCGGCCAGCCCGCGCTGCCACACCGCCAGGATCCAGCCGAGCGCGATGGTCGGGAACGACAGGTAGACGAGGTAGGCGTTGAAGGCGACCAGCGACCCCAGCGTCATCTTGCCCGCGATCACCTCGCGCCCCCCGAGCCACAGGACGATCAGGGTGCCCAGCGCGCCGATCAACGCGAACAGCGGCGTCAGGCCGCCGCGCGCCCGCGCCAGGGACAGCGCCTTCTCCAGATAGGCGTGGCTCTGTCGCGTGAAGGCGCGGTGTCGCCCGTCCTCGAGCGCGTAGCTCTTGACCACGGCGATCCCGGCCAGATCTTCCTGGAGGGCCGTCGACAGCGTGCCCAGCTGATCCTGCATGGCCCGGCTCGCCCCGTAGATGACGCGGCTCCATAGCCGCGCCGTCACGATCAGGACCGGGTAGGGGATGAGCGCCACCAGGGTCAGCCGCGGGCTGAGGTGGATCAGCAACCAGATGCCGGTGACGTAGACGATCGCGGTGTTGACCACGTTCAGCACGCCGGGGCCGAACAACATGCGCACCGCCGACAGATCGTTGGTCATGCGCGACATGACGTCGCCGGTGGCGTTTCGCCGGAAAAAGCCGGGATCCATGCGGCCCAGATGCCAGAAGAGATCCTCGCGCAGCCGGTACTCGATGTTGCGGCCGGCGTTGAAGATCAGCACGCGCGAGAAGGTCCGCGCGATCGCCTGGGCGACGGCGGCGCCCGCGATCAGCGCCGCCGTGCGCGCGACCAGCCTGGTGGTTCCGCTGGCGGCCTCGGCCCCGCCGTGCGCCTGAAGACCTCGCAGAGAATCGATGGCGACCTTCAGGAGCCAGGGGATGGTCATCCCCAGCGCGTTGGTGCCGAGCAGCAGCGCGGAGCCCGCCGCGAGCAGACCCAGCTCGGGGCGAACGCGGTGGGTGATGGCCAGCGAGCGGCTGGGAGGGTGCTGAGCGGCCAGGGGCGAGGCGAGGCGAGGAGGCACGGGCGGGAGTATTCCTCACCGACCGGGGACGTGCCGCCTTCTGTTTGCCACCAGCTGTGCGCCAACGAACAGGCAGGGCTTCTCTTGAACCCGTCGAACGTTGCGGACTATAGTTCGTGCGCGAGCCCAATTCCCAATGGAAACCGACATTTCGACCGCCCTTGCCACGCTACAAATCGATCCCGACAACACGCAGGCCCTGACGGCCCTGAAAAGGCTCCAGCCCACGAACGGCGGCGGCGTCGATTCCGCGGCCCTGGGGCGGGCTTTGACGGACGCCAGACGCTGGCACCGGGAGCGCGGCGACTTCGAGCTGTGGGCACAGCTCATCGATCTCGAGCTTCCCTTCACCACCGACCCGGCGCGCCGCGCCGAGCTCCTGCACGAGAAGGGGCGCGTCCTCGCCGACGAGCTGCTGTCCGAGGAGGCGGCGCAGGCGGCGCTGCGCGAGGCGATCAAGAACGTTCCCGGCCACCCGCCCTCGGTGGAAGGGCTGGCGCAGATGTCGCTGATCCAGTCGAACTGGCAGCCGATCGCGTCGCGCTACCTGCAGCAGGCCGAAGCGGCCACCGACAAGACGCTGGCGTCGAGCCTGTTCGGTTCGGTGGCCGAGATGTACATCAAGTACCGCCCCGACGCGCCGGAGGGGGAGACGTACCTGCGGCGCAGCCTCGAGCTCGATCCGAAGAACCGGCGCTCGGGCGCGCACTTCGAGCGGCTGCTCCGTCGTCGCAACCGCCCCGACGAGCTGCTGGCGCTGCTGTCCGAACGGGCGTCGCTGGCCCCGTCGCGTGACGAGCGCGCGCTCGCCGAGGTGGCCTCCGCCGAGCTGTCGTTGAAGCTGGGCAAGCCGGACCAGGCGCTCGTCCACTTTCGAAAGGCGCTCGAGGCGAACCCCAGCGAGGCGAAGGCGCTGCGCCCGGTGGTCGCCGCGCTCAACGAACAGAAGGAATGGCCGGAGCTGGGGAAGGTGCTGGAGGCGGCGTCACGCTCGAAGCGCGCCGACTCGGACGAGCTGCTCCTCACGCAACTGGCGACGATTCAGTGGAAGAGGCTCGACCAGATCCCGCAGGCCGAGCTGAACTTCCGCAAGGTGCGGCGGATCGATCCCGCCAGCAAGATCATGGTCGACTTCTATCGCGAGTTTCACGGCGCGCGGGACGACCTGCCCCAGCTGCTGGCGGTGCTGGCCGGCGCGCAGAAGGCCGACCCCGATCCCGAGCGGCGCATCTCCCTCGGCATCGAGATGGCCAAGGCGGCCGAGTCGCGCCCCCAGAACGCCGAGAAGGTCATCGACATCTGGAAGGGGCTGCTGCGGCTGCGCCCGCACCTGCCGGAGGCCTTCGAGGCGTTGCGGCGGCTCTACGAGCGCGGACAGAAGTGGAACGCGCTGCTCGACCTGTTGAAGGACGATCTGGAGAGCCTGGCCGACGACGCGAAGGGAGAGCGCATCGCGCGCTACCTGGAGATCGCCGAGATCTACCGCGATCGGCTGAACCTCGAGGTCATGGTGGTCAACACCTACCTCAACGTGCTGCAGATCGATCCCGATCACCCGGCGGCGCTCGGGGCCCTGGCCGCCCGCTACGAGTCGCAGGGGCGGTGGAGCGATCTCATCCAGATCCTCACCCGCCAGGCCGACAAGGCCAGCGATCCCGCCACCGCCCTCACGATCCATCGCAAGATCGCCGCGCTGTGGATGGAGAAGCTGTCCAAGCACCAGAACGCGGTGCCGAGCCTGGAGAAGATCCTCGACGCCGATCCCACCGACGCGGAGGCGCGCGGCCGCCTGCGCGAGATCTACACGCGCGGCCGGTCATGGCGAGCGCTGGTCGAGCTCACCCGGCGCGAGGCGCCGCTGTTGCCGCCGGCCGAGCGGCGCGAGCGGCTGGCCGAGGCGGCCCGGGTCGTGTCGGAGCGCATCGGCGAGCCGAAGGAAGCGATCAATCTGTGGAACCTGGTGCTGGCGATCGACGAGCACGACGCCGACGCGCTCGCCGCCCTGGTGGGCCTCTACGATCGCGAGCGTCGCTGGGCGGCGCTGGCCGAGGTGCTCGATCGCCAGCGCGCCACCGCGCGCGACGCCACCGCCGAGGTGGCCCTGCTCGAACGTCGCGGCGTCCTGCTGTACGAGAAGCTGGGCGCGGGCGAGGCGGCCATCGAGGTGTTCAAGCGGGTGCAGGAGTTGCAGCCGCAGAACGTGCGGGCGACGCGGGCCCTGCGCGAGATCTACGCCCAGGCGGGTGACTTCGCGGCGCTGGAGCGGCTGTACGCCGACCAGGGGAACTACGAGGATCTCTGCGAGACGCTGGCCACCCTGGCCGATCGCACGCCCGACGCGGTGGCGCGCACGCGCATGCTCGAACGGATCGCCATCCTGGCGTCCGAGAAGCTCCATCAGCCCGAGCGCGCGCTCAAGGCCTACGAACGGATCCTGGCCGCCGATCCCGGCAACGTGCGCGCCGCCGAGGCGCTGGTGCCGTTGTACCGCACCGCCCAGAAGTGGCCGCGGCTGCTGGCCACGTACGAGGTGCTGGCCGGGAAGGCCGCTGACGGTAGCTTCCGGCTCGCCCCCGAGGTGCGCCTGGGGATCCTGCGCGACGCGCGGCAGATCGCCGAGCAGCGCATGGGCTCGAAGGGGCTGGCCTTCCAGTGGGCGGCGCGCTGCTTCGAGGTGGCGCCGACCGACAAGGCGACGGAGGCCGACCTGGAACGTCTGGCGGGCGACGCCGACGAGTGGGACGTGCTGGCGGAGCTGTACGCGAAGCGCCTGACGGTCACCACGGAGGCCAGCGAGAAGCAGTCGCTGCTGCGCCGGCTGCTGAAGATCGCCTCCGCGCGCCTGCATCGCGCCGCCGACGCGCGCCGCTACGCCGAGGCGCTGCTGGTCGAGGTGCCCGGCGATGCGGAGGCGCAGGCCGCCCTCGAGCAGATCCTCACGCAGGGCCAGGCTTGGCCCGATCTGGCGGCGCTGCTTCACGCGCGCGCCGCCCGCACCGGCGACGTCGCCGAGCGGACGAAGCTGTTGCTGCGCATCGCCCAGATAGAAGAAGAGAAGAGCCGCGACCTGGCGGCGGCGGCGCGCACGTTCGCCGAGATCGCCGACCTCGACGCGGGCTCCGACGTCGCCCTGAAGGCGATTCGTTCCCTGGCCCGCATCCAGGAGGCGCGCGAGGACTGGCCGGCGCTGATCGCGACCCTGCGACGCGAGCTGGGCACGCGCCCCCCGGAGGATCACGAGGATCTACTGCTGCGCATCGGCGGCATCGAGGAGAACCGCACCGGCGATCTCGAGGCGACGTTCGCGGCCTACCGAGACATCCTCGCCATCAACACGCTGTCGGCGGCGGCGGTGGCCGGGCTGGAGCGCATCGCCGCCCGCGGCTCGAAGCACCAGGTCGAGATCGCCTCGCTGGCGCTGCCGTTCTACCAGCGCACCGACAACGCCCCCAAGCAGGCGGCGGCGCTGGAGGTGCTGGCGGGCGTGGCGACCGATCCGGTCGAGAAGATCCCGCGCCTGGAGCGCCTGGTGGCGCTGTACGCCGGGCCGCTGAAGAACGCGCAAGGGGCGTTCGCCGCGTCGGCGCAGATCTTCGAGTTCAACCCGGGCAACCACGCCAATCGCGAGGCCCTGGTGCGGTTCGGCATCGAGGTGGGCGCCGCCGCCCAGCTGGCGGAGCGGATGCGCGCCCTGGCGTCGCAGACCAGCGACCTCGGCCTGCGGCGTGATCTGCTCGTCGAAGTGGCCGAGCTTCACGAGCAGCGGCTCGGCAACGCCGGGGCCGCCGAGAAGGTGTATCGCGAGATCCTGGAGGCGGAGCCGCTGCACGCGGGCGCGTTCCGGGCGCTGTCACGCCTCTTCCGCGACGGAGAGCGGTGGCCCGAGCTGCGGGGACTGCTCGAGGCGCGCCAGGAGCGCGTGGCCGAGGCGGGCGAGCGCATCGACCTGCTGGCGCAGATCGCCGAGATCGACGAGACGGTGCTGGACGACGCCGACCACGCGGTGGCGACCTACGAGAAGATGCTGGAGATCGAGCCCGCTGATCCCCGCGCCTACAAGGCGCTCGATCGACACTACGCGGCCCGCGAGCGCTGGCGCGATCGCGAGCAGTTGCTGGAACGTCGCCTGAAGTTCGCCGGGGCGGGAGAGGTGCACGAGCTCGAGTATCGGCGCGCGGAGATGCGCCTGCAGAAGTTCGGCGACGCCGAGGGGGCGCTCGACATCCTGGAGTCGATCGTGAAGACGAATCCGACCCACGCGGGCGCGCGCGTCCTGCTGGAGAAGGTGCTGCAGGATCCCGAGCACAAGGGGCGGGCGGCGCGCATCCTCGAGCCGCTGTACGAGGGGAGCAAGTCCTGGCGCGAGCTGGTCGGTGTGCTGCAGATCCAGCGCGAAGGGCTGGAAGGGCCCGCCGCGGCCGCGCTGCTGGCGCGCGTCGCCGCGCTGGAAGAGCTTCGTCTCAACGCGCCCGAGCCGGCGTTCGTCGCCTGGCGCGCGGTCCTGGTGGCCGATCCGACGCACAAGACGGCGCTGGCCGAGGCCGAACGGTTGGCGGAGTCGCTCGGTCGCTGGACCGAGCTGGTCGATCTCTATCAAGAAGCCGCCTTCCGTCGGGATGCCTCGGATCTGCAGGGGCGCGCCGATCTGCTGTCGCGCGCGGCGAAGCTCTACGCCGGGCGCATCGGCAATCGCCGAGCCGCCATCGACGCCTGGAAGCTGGTGCTCAACCTCGATCCCGAGAGCCCGGAGACCGGCAAGCCGGCCGCCGACGCGCTCGAGGGGCTCTACTCCGACACGGGGAACGTGGCCGCGCTGGTGCGGATCCTGCGGCAGCAGGTGGGCTGGGCCGACACGCTGGAGGCGCGAAAGGCGCTGCTGTTCCGCGTGGCCGAGCTGGAGGAGACCTCGCTCGAGGACAGCGACGCCGCGGTGGCGACCTTGCGAACGATCCTCGACATGGATCCGGCCAGCGTCGAGGCGCTCGACGAGCTGGAGCGGCTGTTCGAGAAGGCCGGGCAGCCCCGGCAGCGGGTGGAGATCCTCCGTCGTCGCGTCGACATCGTGGGCGACCTGGCGGCGCGCCAGGCGCTGTGGCGGCGCATCGGGGAGATCCTGGAGAAGGAGGTCGGCGATCCCAACGAGGCGATCGCCGCCAACCTGTCCATCCTCGACGAGAGCCCGGTGGACGCGGGGGCCCTCGATTCGCTGGCCCGGCTGTACGAGCAGCAGGGGCGCCACGCCGATCGACTGGAGATCCTGGAGCGGCGGCTGACGTTGGTGAAGCGCGAGGGCGCGTCCCGGCAGGACGTGGCGGCGCGGGTCGACGTGTTGCGCCGGCTGGCCGAGCTGTCCGGCGGTCCGCTCGCCAACCCGACCGCGGCGCTGGGGCGCTGGCGTGAGATCCTGGCGCTGTCGCCGGGTGATCCGGGCGCGCTGGCGGCCCTGGAGCAGATGCTGGTGACCAACGTCGACTCGGCGTCGAAGCTCACGGTGGCCGAGGCGCTGGAGACGCACTACGAGAGCGCGGGGCGGTTCGCCGAGCTGGCGGGCGTCCTGCAGATCGTCGTCGAGGCCGAGACCGACGCGCGGGCGCGGGTGGCCACGTACGTGCGGCTGGCGCAGCTGCAAGAGACCAAGCTGCGCAACCCCGAGGCGGCGTTCGCCGCCTACGGCCAGGCCATTCGCGACGCGCTGGGGGAGCCGCAGCTGCCGGCGCTGCTCGACGCCTACGAGCGGCTGGCGGGGCCCGACAAGACGGCCGACGTCATCGCGCTGTTCCGCGAGATCGCGCCCGACGTGCTCGACGAGACCGTGAAGTCGCGGCTCGATCGGGTGGTGGCCGAAGGGGCGCTGCGCATCGGCAACACGTCGCTCGCCGCCGAGTGCTACCGGCGCATCCTCGACCGCGCCCCCGACGACGCGGGCGCGCTGGCGGCGCTGGAGCAGATCTACCGCACCGATGAGGATTTCTCGTCGCTGTACGACATCTTGATTCGCCAGGCCGAGCAGGCGAGCGATCCGTCGATCGAGCGCAAGGTTCGCTCGCAGATGGGCGCGCTGGCCGAGCAGAAGCTGGAGCGGCCCATCGAAGCCATCGCCGCCTACGAGCGGGTGTTCGAGCTGGCCCGTGACGATCGCGACGCCATCTTCGCCCTCGATCGTCTGTACGCGAAGCACGAGCGCTGGTCAGACCTGGTCCAGCTCATCGAGAAGCTGCTGGAGCGGCGGATGCCCGAGGCCGCCTCGATCGAGCTGCGCTTCCGCCTGGCCGAGATCCGCCTGCGCAAGCTGGGCGACTCGGAGAAGGCGATCGAGCAGCTGCGCGCCGTCTTGCGCGGCGATCCCGACCACGCCGGCTCCATCACCATGCTGGAGGCGATGCTCGAGGACCTGGGGGTGCAGGGGGCGGCGGCCGAGCTGCTCGAGCCGGTGTACGCGGGTCGCCAGGACTGGCCGGCGCTGATTCACATCGGCGAGATCCGCCTGCAGCAGGTGGAGGATCCGGCGGCGCGCCTGGCGCTGACCAAGCGCATCGCGCGCCTCTACGAGGAGCAGATCGAGGACTACGACAGCGCGCTGAAGTGGTACGGCAAGGTGTTCCAGGAGAACCCTTCGGAGCGCATCAACCTCGATCAGCTCGTTCGTATCGGTGGGCGGCAGAACCGCTGGCAGGACGTGGCCATGCTGCTGTCGGACACGCTGTCCGGCTCGCTCGAGGACTCCCCGGCTCTCCTCGAGGTGGCGCGGCGCGCGGCCGAGATCTTCGACGTCAAGCTGAACAACCAGGCGGAGGCCCGCCAGCTGTACCGGCGCCTGTACGAGGCGCGTCCCGGCGATCACGAGATCGCCCGGCTGTTCGAGGATGCCCTCGAGCGCTGGGAGGCCTGGCAGGAGCTGCGCGAGCTGCTCGACGACGAGGCCTCGCGCGAGGCCGATCTCGAGGCGAAGAAGCTGCTGCTCCGGCGCAGCGCCCGCCTCGACGAGGAGAACCTGCTCGATTCGGATCGGGCGGCCCGTACCTTGCGCGAGATCATCGATCTCGATCCCACCGACCGCGCCACCCCCACCGCCGCCGACGAGCTGGAGCGGCTGCTGGCGGCGCAGGAGCAGTGGCACGACCTGGGCGATCACCTGGAGGCGCAGCTGGGGCGGGCGGGCGAGGGCGCGGAACGCGACGCGCTGGCCTTGCGCCTGGCGCAGGTGCTCGAAGAGAAGATCGGCAACATCACGGGCGCGGTCGATCGCTACGCGGAGATCCTCGAGCGCAGCCCCGCCCATCGGGACGCCATCACGGCGCTCGAGCGCCTGCTGGCGTCGCCCGACGAGCGGCCCCGGGTGGCCCAGGTGCTGGAGCCGGTGTACCGGCACGCCGGGAACTGGTCGCGCCTGGTGTCGGCGCTCGAGGCCCAGCTCGAGACGGTGGACGACCGCGACGATCGCGTGCGCCTGCTGCGCGAGGTGGCCGACATCCAGCAGCGGCTGGCGCGGGTCGACAACGCCTTCGACAGCCGGGCTCGCGCCTGGCTGGTCGACGTGTCGAACGCCGAGACGCTGTCCGAGATCGAGGCGCTGGCCATGTCGGCGAAGCTGTACGGCCCGCTGGTGCAGACGCTGCAAAAAGGCGCCGATCTGGCGGGCGACGCCGACTTGCAGGCGGAGCTGTGGGCCATGTCGGCCCGCGTGCTGGAGGCGCAGCTTCAAGATCCGGGCGAGGCCATCGAGGCCTGGCGGCATGCGCTCGACGCGCGCCCCGACGACCAGAACATCTTCGTGGCGATGGAGCGGTTGCTGGCGGCCGGCGATCGTCAGGCCGAGCTGGCCGAGGTGCTGGAGAAGCACCTGGGCATCGTCACCGATCCGACCGAGCGCAAGGAGATCGCGAAGCGGACGGCGCGTATCTACGATCTGGCCTTGAAGCAGCGCGACCGGGCCATCGAGGCCTGGCAGGTCGTCATGGAGATCGACGACACCGACATGGACGCGCTCGACGCGCTCGGTCGGCTCTATGTCGCCAACCTGGCCTGGCGTGATCTGGCAGGCGTGCTGCAACGGAAGATCGAGATCACCACCGATCCGACCAGCCTGCGGCTGCTGCGGCTGACCAGCGCGCGGCTGTTCGACGAGCGGTTGAACGACCCGCAGGAGGCGCTCGGACAGCTGCGTTCCATCCTCGATGCCGCGCCAGGCGATCGCGAGACGCTGGAGCTGATGGATCGTCTGCTGACCCGCGAGGCGCAGCACGCCGATCTGCTGGACGTGCTCGATCGCCGGGCCGCCATCGAGGCGGAGCCGCCCGTGCGCGACGCCATCGCCATGCGGGCGGCGGGGTTGCTCGCGGACGAGCTGTCCGACGTCGACGGGGCCATCGGCCGCTACCGTCAGATCGTCGAGCGGAGCCCGGCCAACAGCGAGGCCCGGTTCGCGCTGTGGAAGATCGCGCGCGGCGAGGAGTTCCGCGCCGGCGCGCTGGCCGCCCTCGAGCCGCTGCTGCGGGCCGAGAACGACTGGGCGGATCTGATCGAGCTGCTCGATCTCAAGATCTCGATCGAGGAGTCTCCCAGCGTGCGGGTGGGGATCCTGGCGGAGATGGCGCAGATCGAGGAGACGCAGCGCCGCAGCGGCGAGAAGGCGTTCGCGGCCTGGTCGCGCGCCTTCGCAGAGGAGACGAACGAACCGGAGCCGCGGGCGGCGCTGGAGCGGCTGGCGGCGGCGAACGGCGACTGGTTCTCGCTGGCGAAGGTGTACGAGGATCGCCTGGCGGCGACCTACGACGCCGGTTTGCAGCGCCAGCTCACCATGCGGCTCGGCGAGCTGTACGAGGGGCCTCTCGACGACGCGGAGGGGGCGCTCGACTTCTATCGCAAGGCGGGCGAGACGCCGGGCGACGAGGCGCCTGTCCTGGAAGCGCTCGATCGCGTGCTGACGGCGCTGGGCCGGCACGCCGAGCTGGCGGAGGTGCTGCAGCGCAAGGCCGAGGTGAACACCGATCCGATGCAGCAGGCGGAGATCCTCGTCCAGCTGGGCGGCGTGCGCCTGCGTCACCTCGACGAGGTGGAGGGGGCGCTGTCGGTGTTCCGCGACGCGCTCGAGAAGGCGCCCGATAACCAGGCAGCCCACAGCGCCCTGTACGGGTTGCTCGATCGCCCCGAGGCGCGCGACGGCGCCCTCGACATCCTGGAACCCCTCGCCGAGAACCGCGGGGACTACCTGCAGCTGGTGGCGCTGTACGAGTACCGCCTGGGCACGCGCGACGATCGGAACGAGCGGGCGGCAGGGCTGCGCCGCATCGCCGAGATCCTGGAAGAGCGCCTGAGCCAGCCCGAGAAGGCGCTGGAGGCGCTGGGGCGGGCGCTGGTCGAGGAGCCCGTTCCGGGCGAGACAGTCGACGCGATGGAGCGGGTGGCGGCGCTCGCCGCGCAGCCGATCGAGGCGGCGCGGTTGATCGAGGCCGTGCTCTCCAGCGCCGATCCCACGGCGGCGCGCGAGCTGGCGCTGCGAGCGGCCCGTCTCTACGAGACGGATCCGGCGCAGCGGGCGGCGGCCGAGCGGCTGTATGTCCGCGTGCTGGAGGACGATCCCGAGAACGCCGATGCGCTGGGGGCCCTGGAGGCGTTCCACCGCTCGAGCGGCAATCAGCTGGGTCTGGCCGAGGTGCTGGAACGGCGCGCGGCCATGGAGTTCGATCCGGCGGCGCGCCGCGAGCGGTTGACCGAGGCGGCCCGCCTGCGCGAGTCGCTGGGAGACGTCGACGGGGCGCTGGCCGCCTGGCAGACGCTTCGGGAAGCCGAAGAGGGGGACGGCGAGGTGCTGTCCAAGATGGCGCGGCTGTTCGAGGCGCAGGGGAAGATGGCCGAGCTGTGTGACGTGCTGGCGGAGCGCGCGCGCTTCGAGAATGAACCCGCCGCGCGCGCCGCCACGTTGATTCGTCTGGGCGAGGTGAGGTTGGCGTCGCTCGAGGATCTGGACGGGGCGGCGGACGCCTTCCGCGAGGCGCTCGACAGCACGCCCGACGATCCCCGCCTGCTGGGCGCGCTGGAGACCATCGAGGTGCGCCGGGAGGACTGGTCGACGTTGCAGGAGGTGCTGCTGCGGCGCATGGGCACCGTGGAGGGCGAGGCGCAGGTTCCGGTGCTGTTCCGCATCGCGAAGAACGCCGAGGAGAAGCTGTCCGACATCGATCAGGCGGTCGGCTTCCTGCATCAGATCCTGGAGATCGACGGCACGAACGGGATGGCCTATCTCGAGCTCGAGCGAATCCTGCGCGCCAATGAACGCTGGTACGACCTGGTCGACGTGCTGGGCAAGCACGCCGACGCCGAGGCGGCGGCGGGGCGTCGGCCCACCGAGCTGGCGCTGCGGGTGGCGATCGCGGACGTCTGGGAGAAGAACCTCGACTCGACGGAGAGCGCCACCGAGGCGCTGGAGAAGATCCTGGAGGTCGCGCCCGAGCATGTGGGGGCGCTGCTGTCGCTGGCGCGCATCCACGAGGCGGCCGAGCGATGGGAAGACGCGACGGCGATGCTGGAGCGGGCGGCTGTGGCCGTGACCTCGGGCAGCGACGCGGCGGAGATTCACTACCGCAACGCCCAGATCCGCAAGGCGCAGGGCGCCACCGAGGACGAGCTGGATCCCATCTACATTCGGGCGCTCGAGGCGGATGGGACCCATATTCCGTCGCTGCTGGCGCTGGAGACGCTGGCGCGGGCCAAGGATGATCACGAGCGCCTGGTGCAGCTCCTCGAGCTGCGCCTGGATTCGACGGCTGATCCCGTGGCGCGCAAGCCGTTGCTCGCCGAGATCGCGATGCTGTATCGCACGGTGTTCGCCAATCCGGCCTCGGCGCTGGCGTATCTCGAGCAGCTGGGTGCGCTGGCGCCGGACGACGTCGCGGTGGCGGAAGAGCTGGCGGACGCCTATGTCGCCGTGGGACGGACCGACGACGCGACCGTCATCCTCGAGCGGCTGGTCGCCGACCTGGGCAAGGCGCGTCGCGGAAAAGAGATCGCGCGTGTCCTGCAGCGGTTGGGCGCGGTGGCCGAGGCGAAGCAGGACTTCGCGCTGGCGCACGAGCGCTACACGGCGGCGTACAAGCTGGACCCAGGGCATCCAGGGACCTTGGCGGCGCTGGGGCGGCTGGCGCTCGGCACCAACGATCTCGAGGGGGCGCGGCGGTATTTCCGCTCGCTGCTGCTGCAGACGTTCGATGAGAAGACCGCCGGCATCACCAAGGCCAGCGTGTATCTGGCGTTGGGGCAGATCCACCTGAGGTCGGGGGAGGGTCCGAAGGCGCGGAACATGTTCGAGCGCGGGCTGGAGACCGATCCCAAGAACGAAGAGCTACGGCAGGCGCTGGCCAGCGTTCCCAAGTAGCTGGTCGCCGTCGCGGCCGTCACGGGGCTGGCGGCGCCGCGCCGGCCGGCTTCGCTGCGGTCGCGGTGGCCTGGCAGTGGGCTTCGGCGGCCGCGGCGTCTTCGGCGAGCGCACGGTCGGCCCCCGTGCGAACGGCTGCCAGCGCCCGCGCCCCCTCGTTCGGATCACAGATCTGCCCCAGCGTCTCGACGGCGATCTGACGATAAGGGTGGCGCGTGTCGCGGGTGAGCGTGGCGATCGCGGGGACGGCGTGGCTGTTGCCACGGTGAGCGAGCGCGCGCAGCGTCGCCACCACGACCCCTTCGATGGCCAGATCCGACTCGGCCTCGTTGACCAGCCCGGGCAGCAGATCGGCGAGCGTGTTCATCGTGCCGGAATGTCCCGCCTCGCCGATGAGCGACGCCGCCAGCTCGCGAAGCGCGCCATCGAGCGGGTGAGCCTTGACGACCTGGAGCAGGACGCCGGGGGCGCGCTTGTCGTGACAGCGGGTCAGCCCGACCAGGGCGACCCGGCGGACGTCGTCGACGTCGCGCTCGATGGCCCGCATCAGCAGCTCGCGCCCCGCCTCGCCGCACAGGCGTCCGAGCGCCTCGATCTCGGCGCGCCGGACCAGGGGCCAGTCCTCTTGCTTCGCGCCCGCGATGAGCAGCGACTCGGAAGCCACGTCCTTGCGCGCGCCCAGCCCCTCGGCCGCCGTCTCGCGCACGCGCGGATCGGGATCGCCCAGCGCCTGCCGGAGCGTCGGCAGCGCCCCCACCAAGGCGGGGCTCGCCAGCTCGCGTACGGCCAGATAGCGCAGGACCGCGTCGTCCGAGCCGGCCGCCAGGGGCGTCAGATCCGCGGTGACGTCGCCGCTCGGTAGCGCGCCCAGCGCCATGATGATGCGCGCGCGAACGTCGAACTCGGTCGCGCCGGTGAGCGCTTGTTGCAGCACCTTGTGCGCGGCGTCGGTCTCCGTCGGTGAGCGCCGCGCCAGCGCGGGCAGCACCCGGATCAGATCTCCCAGCCGATTCGGCGTGAGGGGTGGGTGGGCGCGGGTCGCCTCGATGGCGCTCGCCACCAATGCCACCGTGGCACCTGGCGAATGGCCGAGCGCCTGCGCGGTGTCCAGGCGAACGGCGGGGGAGCCCACGCCCATCGCCGCCACCAGCGCCGCCGTCGCGGCCTCACCCGGCAGCGTGCCGAGCACCCGCGCCGCCCGGCCCCGATCGTCGTCCGAGGCGGTCTTCGCGCCGAGGATGCCAGCCAGCGGGATGACCGGCGGCTGCGGCGCCTTCATGAACGTGTCGGCGATCAGCCGCTCCTCGCGCGGCGTCGCTCCCATCAGCGCGCCCACGAGCGCGTCGAGCGCGTCCGTGCTTCGGGCCGTCGCGTCGATCCGGGCCAGCGCCTGCACCAGGCAAGCCCGCCCCGCCCCCGTCGCGGTCGTCATGGCCTGGGCCAGCGGCGTCACCGCCGGCTCGCCCAGCCCCGCCAGCAGCGGCACGCGCGAGCCGCAGTCGACGCCCGTGGCGGTGTCTGCGATCAACCGCGTCATGCCGGCGGCGCCGTCCAGATCGGTGAAGACCTCGAGATCGGAGATCGCGGTGGTGCCGCCGCTGCCGGCGGGCACCTTCTCCGCCCCCCGGTACACGTCGCGAATGACGACCGTGACGCAGGCGGTGTCGACGGGGGCGGGCAGGGCGATCCAGAACGGAGCGCCGAGCTTGTCAGGGCTCGTCGCCGCCGGATCCTGCGCGAAGTCGACCTCGAAGCGTCGCTCGGGCTCGGGACCGAAGGCGAGCGACAGGGACTTGAGGCGGTTGTGCGCCTTGAACGCCGCGGGCGACGACGCGTCGCCCGGAACGATGCGCAGGCCGAGGACGTGCGCGGGCCCCGTCGTGGTGCGGGCGGTGAGGAACTCGCCACGGCCGTCGCCGCCCAGACCTTCGGCCCAGACCGTCCTGGGATCGCCGTCGTCGAGCGCGGTGGGGGCCGCCAGGCCCCGGGCGTCGGCGCCGGCGCCGGAGGTCGTCGATGCCGAGATGAAGTGAAATCCACCGAGCGCATGGCCGATCGGCATCGTGGGATCTCCGCGGCGCGCGGTGAGCTTCTGCGCCGCCGGGGCGGGCGGCGTCGAGACGATGGGGCGGAAGCGCGCCGAGGCGAAGTCCCAGGCGCGCGGGAACAGCCGCACGGGCTGACCGTCGCAGCGGCTCACCTGGGAAGCTGTCTGGTATTCGAAGATGCGGTCCGGGGTGACCTCGACGAACAGCGACGCCTCGCCATCGACGTCGCGCGCTCCCGTGAAGCCCGACCAGATCACGCGCACCGGATGTGCGGCGAGGTCGCCGATCCACACCTCCTCGGCGGCGCGCCCCCGCACCGGAATGCGCAGCTCGGCGACGGGGTGGCCGGCGACCGTGAGCTCCTGGAATTGTGGGGTGCCACGGCGCAGGGGGGGCGTCTGCACCGCGACGCGCGCCAGAACCGTCGCATCCTGCCGGAGCTCGACGCTGCCGTCGGCCGTGTCGGCCAGGCGAACCGGCGTCGCGGCTGGCAGAAATCCAGGGAGGGCGGCGACGAGGGCCAGCCCGCCGAACGTCGCCAGGACGCGGGCGGCCGGGGAGTGACGACGAGGGGGCGCGGAGCGGAGCGGGGGCATCCCGCCGATATCACCGGTTCCGCGACACCCGTCAAGCGAAAGCGCCGCCGGGGTCGTCGGGCGTGCGGGGTAGGGCGTTCACCTTCAGTCGCGGCCCGTTGCCGTCGATATCGGGGCTGCAGGCGGAGCACCATGGAAGCGACCAACACGACGGGACGGCGGGGCCGACGGGCGCGCGCGGCGGGCGGGGGATTCACACTGGTCGAGGTGATGGTGGCGATGGTGGTCGGCTCGATCGGGCTCCTCGGCACCGTGGCGGTCCAGCAGACCATGTTCAACGCGACCGCCAACGCCAGCGACGCCGCCATCGCGACCCGTCTGGCGATGCGGGCCATGGAGGAGTACGACGCGAAGATCGTCACCGCCGGGCCGCCCATCGTCGATCAGCTTGCGGCGGCCGTGACCACCGGCTGGTCGACCCCCGCCTACGTCAGCCCGCTCGGCGCCGCGAGCGCCTCGGCCACCCCCGACTTTCGTTTCAAGCGCGAGGCGCAGGTCATCAACCTGGGACCGGCGCAGCCGTACAACATCTCCGTGCAGATCACCTTTGCGCTCGATACGGGCGTGCCGAAGATAGTTCGCCTCGACGGTCAAAGGTACAAGACGTGGTGACCGGCGCGGCCCCGTGGCCCGCGGGGCGGCACCGGCAGGCGGGTCTGACCCTGGTCGAGCTGATGGTGACGCTGATCATCGCCGGGCTGGTGACGTCATCGTCGTTTCTGTTCTTCGCGGGGCAGCGCCGGGTCTACGACGCGCAGATGAAGGTGCTGGGCGTGCAGCAGAACCTGTGGGCTGCCATGGACACCGTGGCCCGGTTCGTACGCGCGGCGGGCACCGGGATGATCGGCTGCGTGAACGCCACCGATCCGCCGCCCACCGGCACGACGCCGCCACAGACGGGGCTGAGGGCCTACTTCACCGGTCCCCCCGCGGGGCTGGTACGTCTGGCGCCGCTCTGGATCCAGAACGGCGCGAACGGCGCCCCTGATCGCATCACGGTCGTGTTCGGGTCGGGGACGTTCGGGAACTTCAGCGACGTGGCCCTGGGCGCGTCGATCCAGCAGGCGAGCGATGCTGTGTCCACGCCGGCCGGGCTCACCGCGGCGTTCCGCGCCGGGGAGTTCGCGCTGGCCCTCGACACGAGCGGCCTCCCCGCCGGGCCGCCGCTCGGCGATCGCGGCTGCACGCTGTTTCAGATCACCGGCATCGACGGGGCCAGCAACAGCCTGCTGCGCGCCAGCAGCTCGTCGTGGAACGCGCCGGGCAACGTGGCCGGACTGGTCCCCTTCACCTACGTGGGCGGGGCAGCCCCCAAGGCGGGACTGCGAAACTTCGGCGCGCTGTCGTGGGTGCAGTTCTTCATCGACAGCTCCGGCGCGTCGCCGCGCCTGATGATGGCGCGGCTCGACGGCCTGTCCGGTCCCACGACGCCGCAGGTGCTGGCCGACGGCATCGAGGATCTGCAGATCGCCTACGCGTGCGATCTGGTGCCGGCCGCGCCGGATGGTCCTGACGGCGTGTTCACCGAAGGGACCGACGCGGCCTCGCGGCAGGCCGACGAATGGACCTACAACGTGGCGGGCGACGTCCCCCCGGCGGCCTGCGTGCGCCCGCAAGCCGTTCGTTTGACGATCATCGCGCGCACCACCGTGGGCGACGACAACCTGTCGGGGCTGGCGGCCAACGCCAAACCGGCCACCGAGGACGGCGTGGCCGGGGCCCGCGACACGTACCGCCATCGTGTGCTGACGACGATCGTCGGCCCGAGGAATCGATGACGACCCGCGCGCGGGACGGCGGCGCCGTCCTGCTGGTCATGATGTTGCTGATCCTGGGCCTGCTGGGCCTGGGCGTGACGGGGTTGTGGTTGACCTCGGGCAACCTGCAGGTGCAGGCGAACACCAACCTGCGCGCGCAGGCGCTGGTGGTGGCGGAGGCGGGGGTCGAGCGGGCCCGGTCGGTGCTGAATGGCGGGGTCGACGTGGACGGGATGCTGGCGGGGCGGACGGCGTCGCTCGACAACGTCCCAACGAGCGTCGACGGGGCCGGGAAGCCCGACGGCGTCGGCGCGGTGTTCATGGACGGCGCGGTGCCGCTGTCGGCGGTCGCGTTTCCGCCCGCGTCGTTCGGGCGGACCGCGGGGACGGCCACCGCGCCGGTCGCCGCCACCATGGGGACGTACACCGTCTGGATCCGCAACGACACGGCCGAGTGCCGGGAGGGTCAGTTCACGCACGACGGCAACGGCACCGTGCTGATCCGCTCGCGCGGCGTCGCCGCAGACAACCTGACCGCGGTCGTCGTCGAGGTGGCGCTGGGAGCCACGCCCGCGGTCCCGGGAACGCCCGGCGTGGCACCCGGAGTTCCCCCGGTGCTGTGCGTCTCGGGCAAGAACGCCTGCGACGACAACAGCTCGACCGTGTCGGGCGTCGTCGCCAACTGAAGCGCTTCAGGAACGACAGGATCCGCCGATTTCTGCGTATGGGGCCCGTGTATCGACGGGACCCGGCATGTTGAATCGACTTCATCGGGGTGGTTTCGGCGCTTCGTTCGCCAGGGTGGCGGTCGCCTTGCTGGCGCTGGGGGCGGCCACGGCCGGTCCGGCCGACGCGCGCGTCGATCCGCTGTTGATCATCTCGCGGCAGATCCACCAGCCGAACATGCTGGTGGTGCTCGACACCTCGGGCTCGCTGACGGGCGTCCCCGGGGGGGCGTTCGACACCTCGACCGAGGTGGGAGTCGACTGCGAGGACGGCGTGAGCTGCCGCGGCGGCACGGCGCAGGGGCTGTGCGCGCAGTCGGGGAAGTTCTGCAGCTCGGACGCGCAGTGTCGGACCCAGACCTGCAAGGTCGACGGCACCGCCTGCGCGACCGACGTCGATTGCCGCCCCCAGGCTGGCACCTGCAACCAGAAGACCTGCAACGCCCAGGGGACGAACTGCCAGTATGCTTCCTGCTTCGCGGACGCGGACTGCCCCCTCGTGACGACGGGGGCGTGCGCGACGTCTCATTCCACCTGCAGCCCCAGTAGGCCCTGCACCTCGACGCCCCGGTGCCAGTACGGAGGCGCCGCCTGCAGCCTGGGAACCGACTGTCCGCCGTACGGGCTGTGCCTCAACAGCTCGAACCAGACCACCGCGCAGGCCTGCTCGGTCGACAGCGACTGCCCCCTCAAGAGCTCCGGAACCTGCGCTTTCGGGGGCACCAGCTGCACCAGCGTGTCGAGCTGCACCGTGAAGCTCTGCGGAGATCGCGCCACCACCTGCACGGCCGACGCGCAGTGCGGCGTCTGCTCGAAGGGGACGTCGAGCAAGGGGACCTACTGCACCAGCACCAGCGACTGCAAATCATCCGGCGCGAAGTGCCAGAGCACCACCGGGAGCTGCACCGTCAACAACAACAAGTGCAACATCCCCAACTACAGCTGTCAGATTCAGCAGCCCAGCAACGCGTGCCGCGAGACCAACGCCTGCGTGGGCCCCGCCAACAGCTGCACGGCCGGTCCCGCGAACCCCTGCATGATGGGGGCCGTGGCCGACACGTGCAACCTGGCGAACAACACCACCTCCGCCATCGGCATGTGCCGCATCACCTTGCTGAAGTGCCAGAAGGACAGCGACTGTCCCGCCAGCGGCGATGACTGCGGCCCCGCCACCTCGCGGGTGGTCATCGCCAAGCGGGTGCTCGCCGACATCGTCAACAACAACGCCGGCATCGTGAACTTCGGGTTCATGACGTTCTATCAGAGCCTGTATTTCCCCTACTACCGACAGACCAGCACCGGCACGCAGAGCGCGTCGATCTACTACTCGCGAGGTCGGCTGGACGGCCGCAACTGCTTCAGCCAGCCGACCGGCCCCGCCGCCGCCTGCGTCATCGACGGCATCACGTATTCGTTGGCCGCCGCCAACAACAGCCAGTACACGATCCGCGGAAACGGCGGGCAGATGGTGGCCTCCAACTGGTGCGGCATGACCTGCAACATCGCCGGTCTGGGAACCGGCAGCTATCAGGGCAGCACCTACAGCTACACGCTGAAGACCGGCACCACCTCGGGGAGCGCGGTCGTGCAGAGCACGTATACCGGCAAGCAGATCACCCAGGGCAGCGTCGACTATCGCTACTACGACTCGAACCCCAGCTACTACAACGGCGGGTCCGCGCCCCCCATCGACAGCCCCAATTGCGGCGCCACCTGCAGCACGCGGTGCGGGGCGCGCTGGGACACGCAGCTGGCGCCGTTCCTCGATCCGACCGGCGATCCGACCAAGGCCAAGGCGATGGCGCTGGCCATGAGTGATCGCCTCGCGCCCGCCTCCTACGGCGGGCTGGTGTCGTACGGTGGCACGCCGACCGGCTGCGCCCTGCACAACGATGCCACGAACAGCAGCGCCACCAGCGCGTACGACTACATGCGGGCCGTGCAGGCCATCGATCCGCTGACCTGTCGGAACAACTTCGTCCTGCTCATCACCGACGGCGAGGCGAATGGCCCCGGCGATGTCAGCTGCGACAAGGCAGCCTGCGCCGCGGCGAACCCGCGATCGGCCGGGTGCACCTGCCGCGCCGTGCTGTCGGCCTACGACCTCAGGCAGAACCTGGGCGTGCGCACGTTCGTCATCGGCTTCTCGGGGGACGTCAGCGCCGGCACCGGACGGGCCACCAACGACAACATCGCCAAGGCGGGCGGGACAGACCGCGGCGACGACGGCGTGGCCCCCTACGCCTTTCTGGCCACCAGCCAGGCCGAGCTGTCGGCGGCCATTCAGTCGGCGATCTACGCCGCCGTGCGGGGGAGCTACTCCACGTCGCCGCCCACGATGTCGGCGGGCATCCAGCAGGCGAACGGCATCACCAGCGGCGCGTACTCACTGGACTCGCGGGCAGACTTTCCTTCGTGGCAGGGACATCTGCTGGCCTACGACACCTCGGCGACGCCGCCCGCGCTGGTGTGGGACGCGGCGGCCCAGCTGGGCAACGTCGACTGGAAGACCCGCAAGATCTACACGTCGGACACCGGGAACCACCTGGTGCAGCTGACGGTCGACAGCAACGGCAACATCACCAACAAGGCCGCGCTGTACGCGCTGGGCCTGGGGGGAAACGCCGACGAGGCGGCCCTCATCGCCCGGTGGCTGATGGGCGATCCGGCGCAGGGAAACGCCGCCGTGCTGGGCGCGCTCGTCAACTCGACGCCGACCGACGTCGGGCAACCGGGCGACAACGGGATGCCCGGGGGGCACGCGTTCTACACGCAGTGGAAGAACCGTCCGCACCTGACCTACGTCGGCTCGGACGACGGCTTGCTGCACGCCTTCTGGTCGCAGGATCAGACGGTGGGCGGCACCCCGCACCCGGGTGGCACCGAAGCGTTCGCGTATCTGCCGCCCGAGATGCTGGCGGTCGTCACCAAGCTGTACGCGCAGGGGGGGCAGCTGCCCGACCCCACCAAGCACGTCTACGGACTGGCCAGCTCGGCGAAGGTGAAGAACCTGTGCGTGTCGAACTGCACCTCGGAGGACACGGCCGTCTGGAAGACCGAGCTGGTGATGACGGACGGCTTCGGCGGCTCGGAGGCGTTCGCGCTCGACATCACCGACCCGACGGCCAGCCCGCCGTTCCAGGTGATGTGGTCGACGAGCAACGCCAGCGGCAAGAGCACCTACGACGCGGCGCTGGGGCTGACCATCTCCGTGCCGGCGTTCTACCTCAACAAGACCGACGGGCTCGACGACTACCGGCTGCTGCTGGCATCTGGCTATCGGACGGACGGCACCAGCGCGGGGCAAGGGCAGGGGTTGTCGCTGCTGTCGATCAACGGCGTCTCGGGCAACATCGTGACGCGCGCGGCGGTCAGCCCCCCGGGGGCCTCGTGCACGCAGGAGTACACGATGCTGACGGACGTGGCGACCGCCAAGGACTACAGCCGCAACCTGGCCACTGGCGTCGACGAGCGTCAGAAGTTGCTGGCCGCGTACGCGGGCGACACCTGGGGGAACCTGTGGCGCTTCGACGGCGGGGCCACCCCGCACGTGGTGACCAGCCTCGGCTGCGCGAACCCCCTGCATTTCACGCCCACGGTCGTGCAGCTCGATCGCGACGATCCCACGAACCACCCGCACGAGATCTATCTGGTGCAGGTGACGAACTCGCCGATGGACGGCGCCACGCAGGCGCTGGGGCCGTCGGAGATGATCTTCATGCGCGATCTGGTGGACGCGAACGGCGGCGTCTACGCCGATCCGAGCTTCGGCACCAACGGCCAGATCGTCCTGAGCGTCGGCAACACGACCAGCATGTGCGCCGTCACCGACGCGAGCGGGTCGAACTGTCTCGTCAACATGCCTGCGACGGCGCGGCCGATGTCGACGCCGCTGGCCGTGCTGAAGCAGGACGGCAGCGGCTTCCTGGCGCTTTCGACCTGGTACGTGCCGGCCGACAGCGGCTGCGGAAAGGGCGCCACTTAC
>DASYCK010000168.1:0-5149 GCA_036500205.1 Polyangia bacterium
GCGCCTGGCTGCTCGTCCATTTTCTGATCAACACGCGCCCTCGGGACTTCGAGCGCCTGTTCGCCGCGATCGCGGCGACGAAACCGACCAGCGAGGCTTGGGCCCTCGCGCTGCCTGACCTGGCAATCGATCGTCTCGATGAAGCGCTCGACCGTTACGCCGGGCGCGGCACATACGGGATCGCGCGCCGCGCCCTGTCGGTGCCGGCGCCCGAGATCGAGGTGAGGGAGATGACGGATGCCGAGGTGCACGTCATCCGGGCGCAGCTCTGGCTATCGCCCGCACCTGGCGTGGCCCCCGATGCCGGGGCCGCGCGCCGCGAGTTGGACGAGGCCCTGGCCATCGATCCAGCGAACACCGGGGCCTTCGCCCGCCGCCTGCTCTGGAATACGCCGCCCGACCATTGGCCGCAATTCGCTGAGGCGACCCGGCGGATCGTGGATGCCCATCCGGTCGACTGGTTGGCGTGGCTGCTCGTCGCGCGCACGAGCACCAAGAGATCCGAGCGCCGGACCGCGCTCGTTCGCGCGCTGGCGATCAACCCGAACCAGCCCGCCGTCCTCGGCGGCCTCGCTGCGATGGATCTTCGCGAAAGCCGCTTCGACGAGGCGCTGGCGTTGGCGACGAAGGCGATCTCCTTCGGACAGGAGATCTGGCCGCTGGCAGTCGATGAGCTACAGGCGCAACGCGCGCTCGGCAAGTGCGCAGAGGCTACGCTGCTCGCGCAGGTGCTCCGGACCCGCGGCCCGGAACCTGTCCGGACGGTCGTCGATCGCGTCGCACCCGCGTCGGTCCCCTGCCGGCAGCGCAACACGCCTGGGCCAGAGAACTAGGAGCGTCGCCGTAACCCGCGGGCGGTCTCATCTTAGTCCCGCGCGCCGTCGGCGCTGCCGTCGCAGGCCGACCCCGCGTCCCCGACGCCACCATCAGGCGCGCACGCCATTCCCAGGCCGCGCAGTGTGACGGTCACGGCGGTCTTCTGCTGCGCGACCACGTCGGCCGTCACGCTGCCGCTGGCCAGGACCTCGCCGCCGTAGATCTCGAGGCCCTGCGCTTCGACCAGCACCGGGCCCGAGAGATACGACGGCTCGATGGTGAACGTGTCCTGCTGGGGGAGATAAATCGGCGGCAGCCCTCCCTCGGTCCCGTAGCCGGGGGTCGTGGAGATGAACTGTTGCGAGAGCGAGCGCGTCGGATCCGCGACGCTGGAGATCTTGATGACCAGCTGCGTGAAGTGCGGAACGGAGTTGTCACCGACATCGACAGTGACGACCACCGTCGTCGAGCTATCGCAGGCGGTGATGCCCGCGGCCAGGGCGACGACGGCGAGGAGGGAAAACGCGCGGGTCAGTTTCTTCGTCACGCGGCTCACGACGCGCCGATCACTACCACGCGCACGTCCGAGCGGCTGTGACGTCCGCCCCCGAACCACTACGGTCCTTTGCAGATGAAGGCGATGTCGTCGACGATGAAGTCGTAGTCGGCGCCCGAGGCCTTCGATTCCCAGTGGATGGCGAAGAGCTTGCTCGCGTCGAGGTGCGGCTTGCGCGGGGCGCCCCAGTCCGGCTCCTGCTTGAGGTCGCGGAAAGGCAGCACGAAGCGTGACCAGTCCGGGCCCACGTTGATCGTGTAGCCGTAGTCGTTGAAGCAGGCGCTGCAGATCTGGCCGTCGGGATCGGTGTCGCCGTCGGGGAGCTTGATGGTGAGGCGGCCCGTCGAGGTGGGCGCGCGCTTGGCCCAAAAAGTGATACCGGCGTACTGCGACGCATCGTAGGCGCCTTTGGGGTCCTCGAAGTTGAGGCCCATCGCCGCGTAGACGATCGACTTGCCGGCCAGCTTCCCCTTGAACTCGGCGGCGTACTTCGACTGGTGGCCGCCTTCGATGGGCGTGAAGGTGCCGCCCTGATCGCCCGGCGCCGGGTCGACGGTCGAGCCTTCCTTGTCCACGTAGGTGTACCAGTAGCCGCCGCGATCGCCGACGACGTTGATCTGGTTGTTGCCGTCCTCGAAGTCCTCGATGAGGCCGTCGGGGCCGCACTCCTTGAAGGAGGCGCCCGCGGCGCTCTCGGGCCGGGCGCCCGGGGTAACGCAACCAAGAGATGCCGCAGGGCCGACGGCCAGCAGCGCCAACAAAAAGAAGGCAAACGGATCGAGCTTTCGGTTCATCTGGAGGACCCCCGTTGGGGCGGCCGCTCTGGGCACCGCCGCCCGCGTTGATAGCCGGCCTTCCGGGATGCCGTCAAGCCGCGCCACGCGGGATCTCCGGATAAAGAAGAGTTGACACCGGGGGGCAGAGTCCGGACACTCGCGGCCTTCACAGCATCCAAGGACCATTTTCGATGAAGCCAATCTTGAGGGTCGCGGTGGTTTTCGGATCGCTCACGGCGCACGCCGCCTGGGCCCAGACGGCGACGCCACCGGCGTCGGCAGCGCCCGGAGGTGGTAACGCTACCAGCTCTGCGCCTGCTCCGGCTGCTCCTGCTGCTCCTGCGTCCCCGCCTGGTCCGACGGTCACGCCGCTCGCTCCCGCGCCGGCGCCCGCAGTCCCTCCGGCGCCGCCCCCGACGATCAACCTGACGCCCACGCCCCCCGCGCCCGCGCCGGCCGGCAAGAGCAACCGCGGCCCCGACACCGGCGTCGGCCTCTCGCCGAGCGCGCCCGATCTCGGCGGCGGCACGAACCTCTCCAACAAGGAGGCGGCGACGCTGACGCCCAGCACCTCCGGCACGGCCGACGAGTGGAAGTTCGACTTCCACGGGTACCTGCGGGCGCCGATGCGGGTCAGCTTCGGCCCGGCCACCCCCCTGCAGCAGCCGACCATCAACGGCGCGGCGATGGGGTATTCGCCGAACATGCCGCCACCCGTCTCGGGCTTCCAGCCGCACAGCACGCCCCGCGTGCCGGGCATGCTCTACACGACCTGGGAGTACACCAATACCGTCTCCGGCCCTTGGTCACAGCTCAACTTCAGCTACGGCAACTCGAAGGTGACGGCGACGGTGATCGTCGACGCCTACAACCAGACCGACGGCGGCTACCGCAACCTCCAGGCGCAGCAAGGGATCGACCAGGCGTTCATCACGCTCAACTTCCCCGACCTCTTCAAGGACTACGGCGGCCTGGTCTGGAACGTCGGATCATTCCAAAATCGATACGGCGCGGCCGGCAAGTATGACGGCGGCATGTACGAAACTTACCTCTTCGGCCGCACGCACCAGTCGGGCGAGACGCTGACCGCTACCTTCTCCAACCTGGACGCGCACGGCGACTGGACGCTCACCGTCGAGCACGGGATCGGCGCGAAGATGGACGTCGTCCCCTTCTTCAACAACGCCAGCTATCAGGTGTTCCAGAACGTTCCCATCGGCGGCATGTCGGGCTCGCCCTATCTGTCCGACCGCACGGCGGACTATCTCCCCTATTCGGGGCCGGTCCCCCTGGGGTCGACGTTCGTGAACCACGTGCACGTCGGCGCCAAGTACCAGAAGACCTGGACGTTCGGCGCGCACTACATCTACGTCTGGACGCCCGACGACAACTGGAGCCCGCGCAATTCGACCGCGGTCGACGTCTCGGACTCGGTGCCGCGCTCGCAGGGGCCGATCCAGGGGAGCATGGCCATTGCCGGACCGGAGGTCCGCTTCGACGGCGGCCCCTACGGCTACGGCTACCTCGGCTGGTCGCACATCGACGCGCGCAACATCAACGCGCTGGCCGACGTCCTCGAGGTGCTGCACTCCTACGGCGGCTCTCAGTTCAAGCAGAACTTCTTCGGCCAGACCTTCAACCAGCACACGGGCGTCTACAACGGCCCGGAGAACGAGACCGGCACCGTCGACAACATCATGGCGCAGTACACCTTCAGCCTGGGCGCCTGGAACCGCGCGCCGGAGGATTGGTGGGGCGACGGACCGGACCTGGTGTTCACGGCGTTCGGGCTGCTCTCGGTCGTCGACAGCAAGGCGCCGCCGATCGCCGTCGCCCAGGACGCGGCGCGCGCCACCACCTGGGACATGAGCACCAAGAAGCTCAAGTTCGGCCTCGACGGCCAGTACACGCCGCTGTCGTGGCTGGGGGTCGGGGGCCGCTTCGACATGGTGATGCCCGACCTCGACAGCGCCTACGCGCGCACCCCCGGCAACCCGGGCGGCAGCAGCCTGGACTTCGCTGTGCTCACGGCGCGGGCGGTCATCAAGACGGCCTTCGTCACGCACGAGTCGGTCACGCTGATGTACCAGCACTACCTCCTCGGCGACAACGCGTTCGCGCCTTATCCTTACCAGTGGTTGCCCAAGGCGGACGCCGATCTCTTGTCTGTCTACGCCACGATGTGGTGGTAAGGAGCCGGCCATGAACTTCGTCAAGCGCATCTCCTGGCTCGCGGCGGTGAGCGTCACCGCAATCGGGTGCTTCGGCAGCGATCCCAACCAGAACTCGATGCACGCCGACGGCGCCTTCGTCGCCACCGGCGGCACCAGCGGCGGCGGCGGCACCTCCGGCGGCGGTGCCTTCAATCAGAGCACGCCCATCACCGGCGTGGCGCTGGAGACCTTCGACACCGGCGTCCAGGGCTGGCAGTACAGCATGTACGCGGATCCCAACATGATGAACCTGGGCGCCAGCGGCACGCTCTTCCCAACGTGGGATGGCACCGACGGAAGCCCCAGCCCGGGCGTCCTCGTCGCCACGGCGCCCTTCTCCGCCGCCAGCCAGTACATCGACATCCAGTCGAAGAGCTTCGAGACCGACTCCGCCACCACGATGGCGTGTATGGGCTGCCTCAACTGGACCGGCGCCAAGCTGCACGTTCGCGTCAAGGTGCAGGCGGGCGGCACGTTCAGCGGTCAGATCGAGCCCTACGCCGACACGACCAACAACTACACGTTCGTCGGCACGTCGTTCAACGCGTCGGGCGACAACAACTGGCACGAGTACGTCGTCGACCTGAAGAACGCGATGACCAAGAACAGCGGGTTCGACCTCTCCAAGGTCATCCTCTTCGGCGTCCACATCGGCACCGGGACCAGCGTGACCGCGACGCCCACGCCGGTGACGTTCGAGATCGACAGCTTCTCGATCGAAGGCGCGCCCGGCGCGGTGACGGGCGCAGGCGGGGCCGCGGGCGGGGCGAGCGGCGCGGCCGGATCGA
>DASYCK010000169.1:0-28321 GCA_036500205.1 Polyangia bacterium
GATCTCGACCGGCTCTGGCGTGGCACGTCGACTGCAATGTGACCACGCATGCGCCGGTTCCTCACCAACCTTCTTCCCGCGCTGGTGACCTTCGCTCCCTCGTTGTTCGTCGTGGCGATCACGGTCCTGGCCGTCGTCAACAACCTCCACGGGCTGGCCCGCGTGCGGATCCCCCATGCGGGCTGACGGCGGGCTGGGGGGGCGCTGGGCGCGGTGGACCAGCCGCCGGCGCCGGGAGATCCTGGCCGCCGCGCTGGCCGTGGGGGCCCTGGCCGCGCCGGTGGCCGCCCACCTGCCGCTCCACGGCGACCTGTCGTACCTGCTGCCACCCGGGACCCCCTCGGTGCGCGATCTTCACGCGCTGGAGTCGCGGGCGCAGGTCTTCGGGACCGTCATCGTGGCGGTGGAGTCGGACGACGCCGGCCGGCGCCGGGCGGCCGCCGAGCTGGTCCGCGATCGCCTGCGCGCGCTCCCGCCCGGCCTCCTCCTGGGTGTGGACTACGACAGCGGCGCGCGCGATCGCTTCGCCTGGGCGCACCGCTACCTGCTGGCGCCGACCGCCGAGCTGGAAGGCGTGCGCGACGAGCTCGCCGCTCGCAAGGCGCGCCAGAACCCGCTCTACGTGTCGCTCGACGACGAGGCTGGGGCGGCCGAGGCGCCGGCCATCGGCGATCGCCTGCGCGCGCTGCTAAAGCAGATGGACGCGGCCCGCGCGGGGGCCGAGCATCCGGCCCCGATCCTGTCGGGCGACGGTCGACTGCAGCTGGTGGTGGCCCGGACCCGCTTCCCGGCCGACGAGATCTCGCGCAACGTGGCGGTGGTGGAGGCCGCCCAGCGCGCCGCCGCCGAGGCGCGCCGGCTGGGCGGGCCCGCCGTGCACATCGGGATCACCGGCGACGTGGCCAACGCCGCCCAGGAACACCAGGCGTTGCTGGGCGGGATGGTGCGCGCAACGATCTTCACCACCGCGATCGTGGCGCTGGGTCTCCTGCTCTTCTTCGGCGCCGCGGCGCCGGTGGGGGCGCTCCTGGGCGCGCTGACGGTGGGGGCGCTGGTGACGTTCGCCTTCGCGTTCCTCAGCATCGGGCACCTCAACCTGGCCACGGCCTTCCTGGCGCCCATCGTCGTGGGCAACGGGATCAACTTCGGCATCATCCTGCTGGCGCGCTACTTCGAGGAGCGGAAGGTCTGTCTGGATCCGACGGTGGCCCTCGGCGCGGCGGTGCAGGGGAGCTTCGGCGGGACGCTGGCGGCGGCGCTGACCGCCTCGGTGTCGTACGCGTCGCTGCTGTCGACGCAGTTCCGCGGCTTCCGCCACTTCGGGGTGATCGGCGGCGTGGGGATCCTCTGCTGCTGGGCGGCCACCTTTCTGATTCTGCCGGCCGCTCTGGCGGTTCTGGAGCGGCACGGTCTCGGCAGCGGCCGGTCGCCGGCACGGTTGGGGCGTCGGTTGGCGGCGTTGGTTCCGTGCCGGCGGCCGGTCGTCGTCGGGATCGCGGCGGTGGCGCTCATTGGCTCGGCGATCGGCGCGGGCCGGTATCTCGCCAGCCGACCCTTCGAGGGGGACTTCAACAACCTGCGCTCGAACGACGCGGCGATGCGCGAGGTGCTGCGCTGGAACGTCGAGATCGATCGCGCCTTCGGCCGCGGGGTCTCGGGGGGCACGGTGATCGCGCTGCCGACGCGCGCCCGGGCCCACGAGGTGGCCGAGCGGCTGCGCGCCGCGGACGCGGGCAAGCCGGACAAGCAGCGGTTGTTCTCCCGGGTCAGCTCGCTCGACGACCTGGTGCCGCCGGACCAGGACGACAAGCTGGCGACGCTCGGCGACATCCGAAGGCTGCTCACCAAGGCGACGCTCGCCTCGATGTCCGACCAGGACCGCCGGACCGCCGAGGCGCTCCGCCCGCCCGCGCACATCGCCCGCATCGCCGACAGCGACGTGCCGACCGAGCTCGCCTGGCCGTTCACCGAGCAGGACGGCACCCGCGGGCGCCTGCTGGTGGCCAAGACCGGCGCCGGGTTCGATCTCTGGCGCATCGCCGACCTCGAACGCTTCGTGGCCGGCTTCCGCGCGCTGGATCTCGGGTCGGACCTGGTCGTCGGCGGGAACGCCTTCGTGCAGCACGACATCGTCGCCTCGGTCGATCACGACGGCCCGCGCGCCACGCTGATTGCGGCGCTGGGGGCCGTGCTGGTGGTGCTGGCGATCCTCGGCCTCACCCGCCAGGCGGCGGTCACCATCGGCTGCGGCGCGGTCGGCGTGTTGCTCCTGCTGACCGCCGCCGGGCTCTGCGGCATCCGCATCAACTTCCTCGACTTCGTCGCGCTCCCCATCACCATCGGCATCGGGATCGACTACGCGGTCAACGTCGCCGCGCGCCACCGCGCCGAGGGGCCGGGCTCCGCGAACCGCATCCTCACCGCGACGGGGCCGGCGGTGGCGCTCTGCTCGTTCACCACCGTCGTGGGGTACGCCTCCCTGCTGTTGTCCGCCAACCAGGGGATCCGATCGTTCGGGCTCTCGGCCCTCATCGGCGAGCTGACCTGTGTCTTCGCGGCGCTGGTCCTGGCGCCGGCCCTGCTCGATCTCCGTCTCCGCCGGCGGCGCCCCAGGGGGAGCGAGGTCTCCCTCGGCGAAGAGACCTTCGCCCCAGGCATGGTCGCCAGGATGTAACCGAACCGTCACCCGCTTCGCGCGCGACCAAGTAAAAGTGGCTCGGCTTTACGGCTGACCTTTTACTTGGAGGCTCGCGTGCTGAACTCTCGGGGCAAGTACCTGGCGCTCAACCTTCTGACGATCGTCGGGCTCGCCTCTGCGCCCGGCTGCGAAAACACCCCGAACGGGCTGAACGGCGGCGCGTCCGCGGCGTCAAGGCACTGAGCATCCCGATCGCGGTCGGGGGCGGCATTCTTTTCGTGACTCGCCTGGCAGCCCGGTAGGCGCCGAAGCGACCAACGACCCCCCGCAGCGCGGAAGATCACCGATCCTCTTCGGACGTTAGACAGACCAGCGCAGCCTCGTCACGACCCCCGCGACTGCGCCAACCCTGGAGAATCGCGGGGAGTTGATGTTCACTCGCGACCAGGGCCACAGCTTGCCTAAAGAATTAGGCTGCGAGAAGCTGCTGGTGAATACAAGGTTATCCGGACAAGGGTGCCCGTGGCAGAAAAAGTTGCAGCGGTTGGTGTCGATCGTGAACGGGACTGGATGTACTACGTCAAGGACGGACAGGTCTGGAAAGTCCAACGGAAGAGTCCGGGAGTTCCGAAGGGGCGTCCAGAGATGGTGGTCGATGCTGGCATCGAAATGGACACCAACTACATCTACTTCCTGGATAGCGATGGCGACGTTGCTCGCGCCCACCGAGCGATCAGTAACGACGACGAGGATGAAGACGAGGACGACGAGGTCGGCGACGACCGCCACTCTGACATCCCCCCGACAGCGCCGGGGGAAGCAAGGGAACTTCTCTACGCCCTGTTCCCGGACCTCGATGTTCCGAAGGACACGCAGAACATCAAGCTTGTCCAGTACGAGGCGGCCCGCATTTTTTCCGACATCAACAAACTAGATCAGCTTCGGAGGCTATCCCCTCGCGAATTCGAAGAGCTGCTTGCGGAAGTGTTTCACCGTGAGGGCTACGAGGCACACCTCACCCCACCGTCGAAGGACGGTGGACGAGACGTCATTGCCGTTCTCCCCGGTCCGCTCCCGTTTCTGGTGGTCGCCGAAGCGAAACATATGCGTCTCGTCAAGCCCAGTGTTGTACTCGCGATGTACGGTGTGAAGGCACGCGACAATGCACACATGGGACTCGTCGCGACAACGGGACGCTTTTCTCGAGTTACGCGCGAGATGACCCAAAGGACTTGGGGACGACAGATCGGCCTGCAGGACGGCGAGGAATTCATCGCGCGAATACTCGACATCAAGGGGCGGCGTGCCGGATAACATGGTGTTGCAGCGGTCGATCGCCCTTCCTCGCTTCGCTCGGGCGGCCGCTCGCCGCTGAACACCACGTCGTTGGACAGAGTGCGCCTCGGACGAAGGATTTCGGCGAGGGCTGATCTGAAGTGTCGCGGTGGGGGACGGTTGTTGCGCCGGGGTGAGTGCTGGGGGCTGGATCGGGTGCTGCACCTCGGTCACAAGGTCAGCGCCCGTTCGACGGTCGCAGTGGGGCACGCTCATCAAACACCGTGGCGATCGTCGCGGCTTCGAAGACGGTCTGGTCCGCTGAGAGACGTAACAGGACGCGGGGGCACGCGTGATGGGATCGTGGCGGTGAACGTGAAGAAGACGGTCGCCCTGTCCAACAAGCCGTTGCAGCGGACGGCGCCTGCGCGGTCCGCTCGTAGGTGGGCCGTGCCGCGACGCCGCGGGCTGCGCCCGCGACTCCTCGCGGCCGTGATACGCTCGCGGCGTCCGTTCGGCGCCGCCGCTGAACGGCAGGTCGTTCGACAGACGACGAAAGGATCGATGGCAGTGAATGCCGACCAAGTTCAGCAGCATTTTCGGGTTCAGGTACCAGCCTACACCGAGCTGATGCAGCGTTTGATTCCGCATTACGACCTGCAACGTGACGTGATGGTCTCGTTGATGCCGAGCGATCGAACCCTCCCATTGCGCATCTTGGACCTGGGGTGCGGCACTGGTGTTATGGCGAGTCGCCTTGCGGATGAGTTCCCCAGCGCGCAACTTACCCTGTTCGACCTGACGGATGAGATGATCGATCACTGCAAGTCTCGGCTCGGCGCCAATTCCCGCGTTTCGTTCAAAGTGGGCGATTTTAGGAAAGACGACTTTGGGAGCGGATACGACATGATCCTTGCCTCGCTCTCGCTGCATCATGCAACCTTGGACGAGCGGCCCCTCCTCGCCGAACGGCTCCTTCGGAGTCTGGTACCCGGCGGCCTGCTGATTACCGCCGAAGTCGTCGTCGACGAATCACCGCCGGTTCGGGAGCGACAGTACGAAATGTGGCGCCGCTTCATGGCCTCGCAGGGCGAGGACGCGGACGCCTGGTACCAGAGGCACCTCGCCAAGGACCATCCGGTGGAAATGTCTCGGTGGATCCGAATGCTCTCCGATGCCGGCTTCGCTTCGCCGGGTTGCTTCTGGCGGTATCTGAACTTCGCGATACTCAGCAGCTGGCGGACAACCGTCTAAGCTAACCGGCCGTTGCAGTAGCCGAACGCCGCACGCGGCCGTTCGAAGCCGGGCTTATGCCGCGACGCCGCGGGCTGACGCCGGCCGGCTCCTCGCGGCCGTGTTACGCTCGAACGCGACCTTGGTGTTCGCTGCTGAACGGCAGGTCGTTAGCCAGACAGGAGCATGAGCACTACCCGTCACGTTCTCCTCACCGGCGCCGGGTTCACTCACAACTTCGGTGCCCCTCTCGCGGACGGCGTCTGGAACCTCCTTCTCGCTCATCCTGCTGTGGAGAAAACGCCTCGCGTTCGGGCGTTACTCCTTCAGAACCAGAATTTCGAGGACGCCTACCATCTCATCGAGAACGGCGCTGAGTTCAGCCCTTCCGAGCGAACCGCCATCGAAGCTGCGGTCCGTGATGCCTATGACCACATCGATGCGATCCTGCGAGAGTGGAGACTCTCGGGGTCGTCCCCGTATCCAGTCAACGTGTACGGTCTCCAGAACTTCATTGCACGCTTCTCTGGAACGGTGGCGGAGCCCGGATTGTTCTTCACGCTCAACCAGGATCTGTTCGTCGAAAGGCACTACTACAACGGGTCGCGGCCAAGTCTACCTGGCATCCAGCACCACCCCGAGTGGTTCAGCGCAAATTGGTGCCACGCCGAGCAGACCGCGGGGCACCGGCGTATAGTGCCGGCGTCGGCAGTACCCTCTGATCTTATCGCGGGTAAGGGGTTCCTTTACGTGAAGCTGCACGGCTCTCAGAACTGGTACAGCTCATCGGGGAGGCAGAGGATGGTCATCGGCCGCTACAAGACGGAGCAGATAGCGAATGAGCCCCTGCTGGCGGCCTACTGGCAGATCTACAAGGAGGCCATGTGTCGCCCCGGAGTCAAACTGTTCACGGTGGGGTACGGGTTCGCCGATGAGCACGTCAACTCGGTGATCTCCGACGCGGTGACGACCCACGGATTGCGCGTCTACGTCCTGTCTCCGGGATCCGCTTCCACCCTCCGGGCGCAGATCGAAAAGGCTCCTCACGGGCCATCGATCTGGAACGGACTCGGCGCTCACTACTCAGCCACGTTGGCTGAGGTCTTTCCGGGTAACCAAGCCACGACCGCGCTCTGGAACAAGATCGAATCCTCATTCTTCCGCGAGGGAGCTGGCTAACAAGGCGTTGAACCCGACGGGCCTTCGGCCCGCGGGTTAGCGCCACGACGTTGGACGGACACATGAAGACGAGTTCAGGAGCGCGGATAAGAAGCCTGTCCGTGGTCTTTGGCCTGGCCCTCATTCCACGGGCGGCCTTGGCGCACGGTGAGGACATTCTGGTGATCTTCTTTTGGGAGGTAGCCATTGTTCCCTGGGCAGTGGTGTCCTATCTCGTGGCGCGTTCGCAACTGGTGGACGGCGACGATCGGGCGAGACTTGCGCCGTTCACGCTGTTGTCTACGCTGATCGCTGGCGTCGGGGGCTTGTGCGGCATTTGGGCGCTAGCCGAAATTGTGCCCGATCCCACGCCGTTGAGTCCTTTGATGTTGATCTTCAGCGGCGCGCCGGCCGTGTGGTACTTGTGGAGGCAACGAGCCTATCAGTGGGCTGTGGCTTTGCTTCTAATACCGCTCGCTCTCACAGGCACCTGTGCGGAGTTCGCGATGACGGTACCGTCCAACCCGGCGTTGAACGCGACGCGCCTCCGGCCCGCGGGTTAACGCCACGACGTTGGGCGGACGGACTTCAGGATGAGACGCGACGTGCTCTTCGTAGTTGTGCTCATCGGCGCTCAAATAGGATGTGCCCATGGCAACAGGTCAAGCGGTGCTTCGACGCCAAGTGAGAAGAGTTCGTTCAACACTGTCACGACGGTCGACAATGGAAGCAAGACGCTCATCTGGGCCGCTCGAGGGTGACGGTGCGTCGTTCGACGTCGGCGAGCGGCGCATTCCGGCGAACGAGCGGGCGTTACTGCCAGCCGATGTCGTCGATGAAGACCTTGCCGCGCCACTCCTTGCTCCCGTCCCGAGAGTAAACGTCGATCGCCATGAAGTGGCTGTTCTTCACGTCGGTCACCCTTCCATCCCAGAGCCGGTTGTCTTTCGTGAAGGTGTGCGCGATCGTCACCCAGCGACCTGGAACGAAATCCGCGATTTCGCCGCCGCCAACCCAGTCCGCGCCGAGGTCGGCGCCGTTGACCACGTAGAGCTCTGCGGAATACCTGATCCCCGGTGGTGCATCTACGTAGATGTGGGCGGTCAGTGTCTTCGCCGTGAAATCGACCGCGCGGCCCAGGTCGACCCACACCCCTCCCGCCTCCCGTGGACGCCTGTGCAGGTGATTCGGCGTGCCCAGCAAGTCGAAATCGGCGTCCACGCTCAAGGAGCCGCTACCGCACCAGGAGCGGTCGTTTGCAAACACGGGGTGGGAGAACGCGAGTGCGGACATGGAGGACGTATGGGCCCCCGCGATCGAGACGTCGAAGCCGAACTGGGGAGACTGAGTCGAGCAGCGGCTCCCACCGGCGGCCAGCGCGAGCGGCTCGTCCGAGCGTGGCGGTGACGGTCGGAATTGGCCAGGTGCGATCGGCGACGGGGTCACCCGAGGATCGTCCGAGCGCGAATGCTCGCCGGTGGTGGGCCAGAGGCCGGGCAACTCACTGGTCTCGGCAACGTGAGCGCGCGGTCGCGACGCCGCTGCCCCCTGAGCGGGCCCGGGATACGGCGACGGTCCGGGATCGGGTGCGCGTTGTTCGGGGTGACGAGGTGGTGTCGGCCGGGCTTCTGACTTCAGCGAGAGCCGCTGTCCTGCGTGGAGTGAGATCCCGGTACCCGCCGCCCCCCCTCGAACAACGACACTGCCAGCGTCGAGAGTCAAAGTGAACGACCCCGTCGCCGGCGACCAGCTCAGATCGAACCGCGTTCCCTTGACCCAGGTCTGGAACGGACCGGCCGTCACCTGCCAACGAGCGTGAGCTCGGTGAACGACGTCGAACTTTGCGTGGCCACCATCGAGCTCGAACGTGGCTCCCGCCGGGGTCCGCTCGGTGACGGCGCCCGAGCTCCCCTCGAGCAATTCGACGATGGTCCCGTCCGTGAAGCGGATACGGGCGGCCTGGCCCAGCTTCACCTCGATGTGCCCGTCCGGGGCCGGCGCAACTCCGGTGACCTCGTACCCCAAGGCCACCTGGTCTTGCCGCGGAGGCCCACCTCCGTGGAGCATCGCCAGGGCGAGCAGAGCAGCGCTGCTCCCCAGAACGAGGATCCAAACGCCCGCCTGCGGGCGGAGGAGCGGTCTCGTCCGTGAGAGCTCGGATCGCACGGGAGCTGGAATCTCCGTGAGAGCCTCGGTATCGGGGGCGAGGCGACGAATCAATCTGCCCGCCTGGCAGCAGATCGCATCCTGTGCGTCCGTGGGATTGGGCTTCAGATCGCGCATGGTCACTGCTCCTTTCCGGGCCGGGCGAAGTAGGAGGAGATGGCGGGGTCACGTTCGCACTTGGCTCCGATCCGGCGGGTGGCGCGGGCCAGCCTTCGCTTCGCCGTTCCGTAGCTCAACCCGTGAAGGCCCGCGATGTCCGAGATCTCCATCTCGTCGACGTATCGGGCGACGAACAGCGAGCGGTCCTCCGCGCTGACTTTGGACAGAACGCCGTACAAGCGCGCAATCGCCTCCCGAGCCTCGGGATCGAGGGGGAGGCCAGCGACCTCCGGGAGGTCGCCGGAGGAGGTCAGGTGGATCCAACGTCTGACGCGCTGGCGCCGGTGCTCGTTGCGAGCGACGCCGAGACAGATCGACACGATGAAACCGCGCAGGGCTGCGGGCTCGCGCAGCTCCGAGATCCGTCTGAAGAGGCGAAGGAACACCTCTTGGCACAGGTCGACCCGGTCGTTCCCTGGGCCGAAGAAGCGACGGAAATAGGTCATCACCATGGGTGAATAGAGTTTCCAGGCAGCATCCGTGGCGCGGGGTTCCCGATCGAGAAGCGCACGCGCGAGGGCGACGTCGTCGCCGGTAGTTTCGGCTTCGTGACGCTGCGATGGGTGTCGATCTCGAGCGCGGTCGGCCATGAAGCCCGTCACATCATTAAGAGTCTGCAGACGATCCGAACGGCGCAGATATCTTCAACGTCACGACTTTTGAGCCACGTGCGCCAGGGTCGCACTCTTGAACAGCATGAGAGTGAGATGCACGTCGATGGCCGCCATGGCAACCCTTCTGATGGGGGCAGCATGCAGCCGTCACGAGACCGCACCGGATGCGGCTGCCGCGTGCGGAGCGAACGACACCACGGGTCCGCTTCCCCTGGAGGCGGCGGGCTGGGTCCCCGCGAGCAGCAATCGATACTGCATCCAAGGCGCGTGGACTTGGTCCAGCGATGCCGAGACCGGCGGCAAGACCGTCCTGCCGGGGGCCGCGAACAGCATGCCACCTTATTCACCAGGGCGTGGCATGTGCCTGCAAGGATCGACTCCGGGTGGCGTCGCAGACGACTACGTCACGTGGGGAGCCTCCATGGAGCTCAATCTGAATCAGGTCGACCCGACCCACGCGCCCATCGCCCTGGCGGCGGCGCCAGCTTGCTTCACAATCACCGTCACTGGCAACGGGGCGCCAGGCGGGCTCACCGGGTTCCTGTGCCCACCGAACATGGGCGGCTCGCCGGTCTGTCCCGAGGTCCCACTGGTGCCGGGACCGAACGAAGTCTGTATCAACGACGTGACGCTCCCCTCCTGGTGCACACCGACGTTGAGCACCGGTCAGACGTGCCTTCCGCCGAGCATGCTCGCGCAGGGCGTTCAGTCCGTGGGCGTGGAGGCGAACTCTGGCTCGGGGGGGACCATCGACTTCTGCATCTCCAGCATCATTCCCCACGACCTTCCCCGCGACGCGGGGACGCCGACCGACTCCGGAAGGGACGGCGCGGCTGACGGGCACCCCTCAGCCGATGCGGGCCCGATCGGCGCCCGTCCCTATTCGTTGCATGTGCCCGTCGGGTACGACCCTGCGGCGCCGGCCCCGCTCGTCGTAATGCTGCACGGCTATGGTTCCAGCGGGCTGGACGCCGAGTCATCCATCTTTCATCTGACACCGTCGAGCGACGCCCAGGGCTTCCTTTACGCGCTCCCCGACGGGACGATCGACAGTGCGGGCAATCGATTCTGGAACGCCACGGATGCCTGTTGCAACTTCTACGGCTCGACGGTCGACGATGTCGGGTACCTGAATGCCGTTCTCGACGACATCGAGACGAAGTATGCCGTGGATCGGACCCGAGTCTTCTTCGGAGGCCATTCGAACGGCGCAATGATGGCCCAAGTCCTGGCTTGCCAAAGTGCCAAGCGCATTGCCGCCGTCTTCAGCTATGCGGGCGCGCTGTGGGCCGACACGGCGCGCTGCCAACCGGACGATACGGTTTCGATCGTCGAGCTCCACGGCGACATGGACCCCATGGTGCCGTACGAAGGGGGCTCGAACACGGCGTACCCCGGAAGCACACCCTACCCCGCGGCGACTGCCACGGTCGACACCTGGGCATCGCTCGACCACTGCGCCGGGACGCTCGCGGACACCGGCGAGAGGATCGATCTCGTTCCCGCGCTCCCTGCCAGCGAGACGGTGATCGCGGCGGCGACTGGCTGTCCGGCAGGGATCGATGCAGAGCTCTGGACAATCCACGGGGGAAGTCACCAGGACGCTCTCGACGCCTCCACCTTTGCCGATCGCGTGTGGGGATTCTTTCAGGGCCACCCCAAGTTGATACCCGACGCTGGACCCTGAGCACTTCACGCGTCCAGCCTTTCCGCCTCCGGGGCGTTCGACGCTTCAACGCCATCGGGCGCCACCGCCGGCAACGTCACACTGAATGGCCAGCCCGTCGACAAGGTCTCTGGAGTGGCCCTTCGCACTTACTGGGTGTTGGCGTTGATGGAGTGGAAGTATGGAGTGCTACTCTGCCTGGTGGACATCTTGCTGATATTCGGGCCAACCCGTCGATGCCTTCATGACTTGACCGCCGGAACCAGGGTCATCACCATCCCGAGGTCGCCGGGACCGTCCAACAGGTAGACGCACTTCGCGAGACGCCTGTGAACATCGCCGAGCTGGAAGAGGGACTGCCGAACGGGTTGCACGATGCGCTGCTCCGCGCATTTTCTCAGGAACCCGGTGGGCGCCGAGCCGAGCTGATTCTGGACGTCTGGCTCGGTGACCTCCGCAGCTCTGTGACCGCGGAGCGAGAGCGCTATCGTCCCGCGCGTCTGGAGCTACTCGAGGTTGCGTACTTTATCGTCGACGATCCTGATCCCCGATACCCCGCGGGCGATGGAGCGCCCCTCCGGGTCGACGCCTGCGCTGCGGACGACGACCCACAGAGATCCCGGCAGGTCCCTTCCGGGGGATTCGCGGGAAGGTTCTTCGTCACGGAATGGAACGCGTTCATCCACTTCGCTGCACTCGACGCGCGGTTGACCTGGATAAACGCGAGCTGAAAAACCGAGTGCCGTCTGACCCTCCGTTGCAGGCGGACGGGCGCGTCGGTCGGTGTATCCTCGGCGGCAGGCGTCGCATGTTCGCAAAGGAAACACAGCTCTCGGATCAGGAGTTCCGCGCGGTCTTGAAGCGGACCATCGAGCGCGAGGCCGCGACGGGCGGACGGGACCTTCAGCTTCAGGATCTGCTCGAGGCTGGACGGGAGCTCGGTCTTCCGACGGAGGGTCTCACCAGGTCCTTCGAGAACTACGTGGAGAGACGGCGACACCTGGAACATCTGTCGCGGCCGGCCGGGTGCGCGACGACGATCGCGGTCTCCGACGGCCAAATGATCATCGACATTCCACCGAGCGGCCCGCGCCTGAAGTTCTTGGGTCAGATAGGCGTCGGGATCGTTTTCATTGGGGTCTCGACGCATGCGGCGGAAAGGTGGCTCCGGATATTCTCGGTGGTGGGCGTGTGGGCTTTTGTCCAGGCGCTCTTCCGGATGTTCGCCGCCACGCGCATCACCCTCGGCACGGGCACCGGCAGCCTCGAGCGGCGACTCGGTCCCCTTCGATGGAAGAAGGCGGTCGACACGTTGCACCTGCGGGCCCGCGTGGAAAGGGGGAACAAGGGCGGAGAGAGCAATCTGGAACCCGACCACGTCGCCCTCGACTACGGCAAGCGGAGTTATCGCCTGCTCGAGGGGTACAGCTTGGCGGAGAGGGAATGGGTGGTCGAGAACATCAACGGTTGGAGCTCGGCCTCGTGATGACCAGCAAACGCACGGCCATCGTCCTCGGGGGCTCCGGATCCGTCGGGAGCGCGCTGCTCCGTGAGTTGTTCCGCGACGAGGGCTTCGACGCCGTCATCACGCTGTCGCGCCGGTCGCTGCCCGACCTCGTCACGATGGCGCGCGCGGCCGGCCGCAGGTTGGTGGAGAAGCTCGTTCCCGACATGAAGCCGGCGCCCCTCGCCGCGGCGACCCTGGAGGCGGCCAGAGAGGTCTCGGGCGATCTGGAAGGGTTCAGCGTGCTGGGCGTCGGGGCCGGCACCGCGAAGCTCACGCTCGAGGAACATCGCGCGGTGGACGTCGCGCTGAACGAGGCGTTCGCGCGGGCGCTGCGGGATTCGGGCAAGGTCCGCCACCTCGCGTTCATGAGCGCCGCGGGGGCGGACCCCACGGCGAAGGCCAGCGGCAGCGGCGCCGCGGGGATGTCGCGGTACCGCCGCGTGAAGGGTGAGTCCGAGGAAGCCGTGCGCGCCAGCGGGCCGGCGGTCGTGAGCGTGTTCCGTCCCGGCATGATCATCGGGTCCCAGCACACGCCATGGCTGCTCGAGAAGGCGCTGCCATTGTTCTCGTTCGTCACGCCGGCGAAGTACAAATCGATCCGCGTGGCGGAGATCGCGACGGCGATGATCGCGACCGCCAAGCACCGCCCCGCGGCGAGCGCGACGTATCACTATCCGGAGATGATGGCGCTCGCGCGGTAAGCCCGGTCGTTGGGACCAACCCGCGGTTCCTCGGAAGCTGTCACCGGCGGCCTGGCGCCGCCGGTGGTCCCTGGCTCGGAGCGCTCACGCCGCCAGGTGGGCGTGGGCGGGTTCGCCCGCCTCGTGCGCGGGATGCGGCAGCGGCGTCCGCAGGTGCAGCATCGGCGCGAACGCGGCTCGGTAGGTCCAGGCCAGATAAATCTCGGCTGCGAGCAGGGCCAGCGGGATCGGCAGGCCGGAGGGCTCGAGGAAGAGGTGGAAGCCGATGATGTTGATCAGGATCGGCGCCAGGACCGTCAGCGCGAGGGGCACCAACAGCCCGCCCAGGAGCAGCAGGCCGGTGACGACCTCGGTCGCCTTCAACAGGGGGAAGAGGTAGCCGCTGCCGCCCAGCGCGCCCAGGAACGCGCCCGCCTGCGGGGGCGGGGCCGGCATGGGGAGGAAGTGCAGGAAAAAGTTGAGGCCGAAGACGGTGAAGGCGAGGCCGAGGAACAGCCGTACGGCGGTGGGGACCAGCTTTTGAAGCGTGTGCATGAACGAAGCTCCTTTCGCCCCTCAGTGTGGTCGTTTCCCGCAGGACAACTAGCCTCATGCGTGGCAACATATCGTTGCTGTGACAGCAACAAATGGCCTCGATTTGAACCTGGTGACGGCGTTCGTGCGGGTGGTCGAGGACGGCAGCTTCACCACCGCCGCGCAGAAGCTGGGGCTCCCCAAGTCGTCGGTGAGCCGGCGGGTGACGGCGCTCGAACGGGCGCTGCACGCGCGCCTGCTCCAGCGCAGCACGCGCAAGCTGGTGTTGACCGAGGCGGGGCGGGTCTACTTCGAGCGGGCGCGCTCGGCGTTGGGCGGCCTGGCCGATGCGGGTGCCGCCGTCACCGATCAGAGCGGCGAAGTCGCGGGTCCCATCCGCTTCACCGCCGGCGGCGACAACACCGGCCTCCTCGCCAACCTGTTCGCCGAGTTCCTCACCCGCTATCCGAAGGTGCAGCTCGACGTGGTGCTGACCCCGCGCCGGGTCGACCTGGTCGCTGAGGGGTTCGATCTGGCGCTGCGCGGGGGCCCGCTGGTCGATTCGACGCTGATCGCGCGGCGGCTGGGACGGACCGAGCTGGGCCTGTTCGCCTCGCGCGCCTACCTGCGCAGGGCCGGGCATCCGCGGAAGGTCGCCGATCTGGCGCGGCACCGCTTCGTTCTCTTCGGCGCGCCGAACGAGCGCGAGAACCTACGCCTGACCGGTCCTGGCGGCGAGGTGACCGTCAAGGTCTCGGGCCCGGTCGTCGTCCACGAGATGGGGTTCGCCGCCGACGTCATCTCGACCGGCGTCGGCATCGGCCTCTTGCCGGATCTCTATCTCGGATGGATCAAGAAGGGCGGCCTGCGGGCCGGCGGCCGGGAGCTCGTGCGCGTGCTCCCCGACTACGGCATCGTCGGGGCCGAGACCAGCCTGGTCTCGCCGCCCACCGCCTACGAACCGACGCGCGTCACGCTGCTGCGCGACTTTCTCACCGAACGGCTGCGCCCCATGATCCAGGCCTGCACGCTGGCGATGGAGGCCGAAAAGAAGGCACGGCATGAGGCGGAAGCGAAAGCGGAGGCGAGGGCCAAGTCAAAGGTGGAGGCACGGGCAGCGGCGAGGGGACGCGCGCCGCGCGAGCGCCGGGCTGCGCCCGCGATCTGAGCGGTCAGGTCTTGGCGACGACCTGCAGCGTGCGGCGGACGACGCGGTCGAACACCTCGCCCTGCGCGCTGCGCGGCGCCTCGCCCTCGGGCGGGACCCGCCGCACGTAGGCGCCGGCGGCGTCCATGTCGTAGGCGAAGGCGTTGTCGGCCAGCGCCGGCTCGACCACCTCCTGGCGGATCTGCTCGCGCAGCGCGGGCGACTCGACCGGGAACATGATCTCGACGCGGCGGTGGAGGTTGCGCGGCATCCAGTCCGCCGACGAGAGAAAAAGCTCCTCGTCGCCCGTCGGGCCGAAGACGAACACCCGCTCGTGCTCCAGGAACCGGCCCAGGATCGACATGACCCGGATGTTCTCGGAGACGCCGGGGATGCCGGGGCGCAGGCAGCAGACGCCGCGCACGCAGAGGGTGATGCGCACGCCGGCGCCCGAGGCCCGGTAGAGCGCCTGGATGACCCGGACGTCGACCAGCGCGTTCAGCTTGGCGAAGATGGCGGCCGGCTTGCCGGCGCGGGCGCCCGCCGTCTGTCCCTCGATCTTGGCGAGGATCGCGTCGCCCAGCGCGGTCGGCGCCACCGCCAGCTTGCGGTGGTGGGCCTTCTTCGAGAACCCCGAGAGCCCGTTGAAGAACTCCGACAGATCCTCGCCGAACTCCGGATCGCAGGTGAAGAGGCCCAGGTCGGTGTAGAGCCGCGAGGTCGCCTCGTTGTAGTTCCCGGTCCCGAGGTGGACGTAGCGGCGCAACCCCTCGCCCTCGCGCCGCACCACCAGCGCCGCCTTGGCGTGCGTCTTCTGGTCCGACTGGCCGAAGAAGACGTGGGCGCCGGCGCGCTCCAGGGCGCGCGCCCAGGCAATGTTGTTCTCCTCGTCGAAGCGCGCCTTGATCTCGACGGAGACGGCCACCTGCTTGTGGTTCTCGGCGGCGCGGATGAGAGAGCGCACCACCTCGGCGTTCGAGCCGGTGCGGTAGAGCGTCATCTTGATGGCCAGCACGTCCGGGTCCTCGGCCGCCTGGCGCAGGAAGGAGAGCACCGGCCCGAAGGAGTCGTAGGGGTGGTGCAGGAGCACGTCCCCCTTGCGGACCAGCGCGAAGAGATCGGACTTGTCGCCCAGCTCGACGGGGAGACGTGCCACGAAAGGCGGATCCCGCAGCTCGGGTCGCGCCAGCGTGGCGATCGGCATGAGCGCCCGCAGCCCGAGCGGCCCCGACGATTCGTAGACGTCCTCCTCGTCGATCGCCAGCTTCTCGATGAGCAGGCGTCGCACCCGCTCGGGGATCCCGGCGGCGACCTCCAGCCGCACGCAAGCCCCGAAGCGGCGGCGGCGGATCTCGCGGTCGACGATCGACAGGAGATCGTGGGCCTCCTCCTCGAGGATGTCGTAGTCCATGTCGCGGGTGACCCGAAATGGGTAGGTCCCCAGGATCTCCATCCCCGGGAAGAGGTCGTCGAGGTTGGCGGCCAGCAGCTGTTCGAGCGGCAGGAATCGGGACAGGCCGTCCGACTTCATCGTGCCGGCCGCGCCGGCGCGATCGGCCGCACCAGCCCGGTCGGAGTCGAAGGCCTCGAACGGCACGAAGCGCGGCAGGATCTCGGGGACCTTGATGCGCGCGAACTTCCGTTCTTTGGTCTCGGGATCGCGCGCCTCGACGGCCAGCGAGAGCGATAGGTTCGAGAGGAACGGGAACGGGTGCCCGGGATCGACCGCCAGCGGCGTGACCACCGGGAAGACCGAGCGGCGGAAGTACTTGCGCGCCAGGCGCTTGGTCTCGGCGTCCAGGCTCTGCCAGTCGTGGATCCGGATCCCGCGCGCCTCCAGCGCCGGCAGCAGATCGTCGGCCAGCAGCGCCGCCGCCGTCTCCAGTTGCCCGCGGATGAGCTGCCCGATGCGCGTCAGCTGCTCGCGCGCCGACAGCCCGTCGGGGCTGGCCTCGACCAGCGCCGCCGCTTCGAGCTGCTCGTGCAGGCCCGAGACGCGGATCATGAAGAACTCGTCCAGGTTCGACGAGTAGATGGCCAGGAACTTGAGCCGCTCGAGCAGCGGCCAGCGCCCGTCGAGCGCCTGGTCGAGCACGCGGGCATTGAACGCCAGCCACGACGTCTCCCGGTTGATGTAGAGCGCGGGGTTTCCGAGGTCGACCGCGGGAAGGCGGCCCTCGCCTTCGCTGATGCCTTCGTCCTTCACTTGCGCTTGGGGTTGCATGATCGCCTCGGGGCTGGCGAGCCTACCCCTGGGGGCCCGGCTCCATGTCTCAATCAGGTGACATTTGGGCGTTCCGCAACTGCTCCGCAACCGTTCCTCGACTTGCCGGGCCGGGTCCGATCGCCTACCGTTCTGCCAACCCACTGGTGCGCGAGGTGCCCGATGTCCCTGCATGACCTGACCGCCGACACGATCGATCACAAAGCCCAGCCGCTGGCCGCTTACAAGGGCCAGGTGGTGCTGGTGGTCAACACCGCCTCCGAGTGCGGCGCCACGCCGCAGTACGCCGGCCTCGAGGAGCTCTGGCAGGCGTACAAGGGCCGCGGGCTGGCGGTGCTGGGGTTCCCCTCGAACGACTTCGGCGCGCAGGAGCCGGGGACGGAGGCCGAGATCAAGAGCTTCTGCAGCACCAACTATCACGTGACGTTCCCGATGTTCGCCAAGGTGGGGACCAAAGGGCCGGGGCAATCGCCGGTCTACAAGTTCCTGACCGCCGAGTACGGCGAGCCCAAGTGGAACTTTCACAAGTACCTCGTCGGCAAGAACGGCGAGGTGATCCGGGCCTTCGCCACCAAGGTCGAGCCCGGCGATCCCGAGCTGCGCGCCGCCATCGACGCGGCGCTGTCGTCCCAGTAGCTCACGCCGCACGGAACGTCCGTCCTAACCTAGAGAGAAAAATGAAGGCAGTACGTTCGGGCCTCGCGGCCCTGGTCATCGCTGCAACTCTGATCACCGCAGGCTGCAATGACGGCGGGGCGCCGCCCCCGGACGGCGGAGCCGGGACGGGGGGCGCGGGTGGCCAGGCGGGCGCGGCCGGCCAGGCGGGCGCGGGCGGCGCGCCGGTCACGGTGGCGCCGGTGACGGTGTCGACCAAGACGCGAACGACGCGCACCACCACCTGGTCGGTCAACTACTGGGACTGGATGCCCGACTTCGGCAACTCCGTCGCCGGCACCGAGACGCTGGTGGCGGCGCTGACGCCCGCATACCTGCGCGTGGGCGGCTACAACAACGACGCCAACACGCCCGACCCCTTCGACCACGCCCAGCTCGACGCGATGGTGAGCTACGCGCGGGCCATCGGCGCCGAGCCGATCTTGCAGGTGCCTCACCTGGCCGACACCGACGGCAGCCCGCCCACGCCCGCCACGGGCGCGGCGATGGTCCAGTACGCCAACGTCACCAAGGGGTACGGCATCAAGTACTTCTCGATCGGCAACGAGCCGGACCTTTACGACTCGATGGGGCTGCCGAGCAACATGTCGACGCCGGCCATCCCGGGCTACACGCCCGCCGAGTACTGCGCCTCGGTGACCGCCTACGTGGCGGCGATGAAAGCGGTCGACCCCACCATCAAGATCGTGGGGCCCGATCTGGCGTACAAGTACCAGGCCAACGCCGGGCTCACGCTCGACTGGCTGACGCCCATCTTACAGACCTGCGGCGACGCGTTCGACGTCATCTCCATCCATCGCTACCCGTTCGAGGCGGCGATGGCGTCGCTGCCAGCGGCCGCGCAAGATCCGGTGTCGTTCCGTCAGGTCATGACCTCGGTCGTCGGAATCCTGCAGACGACGGGGCAGGGGGAAAAGCCGCTCGCGCTGACCGAGATGAACGTCGCCTACGACGCCACCACCGGCTGCGTGCTGGGCGCCTCGCCGGGGACCGTGGGGTCCGCGCTGTGGATGGCCGACATCCTCGGCTCGTCGATCCAGCTCGGGCTCTGGACCTCGGCGGTGTGGGACATCAGCGATCCCGACGACTGGTCGCTGGGGCTCATCGGCCTGCCGGCGGCGCACCTGCCGCGCCCGGAGTACTACGCCTACGCGCTCTACTCCGGCCACTTCGGTCCGACGCTGTTGCCCTCGGTGGGCGTTCTCCCCGCCGGCGTCGCCGCCTACGCCAGCCGCGATCTGGCCGACGACGCCACCGAGATCATCGTCATCAACTGGAACACTTCGCCGGTAGCGCTCAGCTTCCAGGTGACCGATCTGGCGACGGCCCCGGCCGCGCCGACCTACCTCCTCCCCGCGACGTCGATGGCCGCGATCGAGGTGCAGGATGCCGGCAAGTCGACCGCCTGGGTCTACGGCGAGGACGAGCGGCGGCTGGCGTTGCCCCCGCAGGTGATCGCGCAGGGGACGGCGCCCGCCCCCGCGCCCGACGGCGGCACGCCGGCCAGCCCGGCCGGGCGCGCGGTGGGGCAGAACTGCCCCGGCTCGGACGCCGGCTTCGTCTGCCCGTCGTACGCGCCGGAGAATCCGCCGGTCATCACCACGGGCGGCGCGAACCACACGACCGCACCGTTGGTCAGCTTCGGCAGCGGCACCAACGCTTGGGGGTCGTACACCTACGCGGGGCCGGGCCAGACGGCCCCCTCGGCGGCCTCCACCACCGATGGGGACGGCCTCCAGATCACCGGCGGGTTCGTCCCCCCCGTCACGCCGAGCAACGATTACGAAGGGGTCGGCCTCTACTACAGCAGCGGCGATTGCCTCGATCTGAGCAGCAACATCGGCCTGGCGTTCGAGCTGTCGGGGACGCTGGGCGGCTGCCAGCTGGCGGTCGGGATCGGGTTCAGCGGTGACTCGAGCAAGAACGACCCGGGGAACGCGCGCGGGGGCTGCGACGGGACCGACTCGACCTGCTACCCCCCGTCGTACGACGTGACGGGACAGATCCTCGCCGCGCCGTCTTCGTCGCCGACGGTGAAGGTCCCGTTCACCGCGCTCGGTGGCGGACAGCCCATCGGCGCGCTTGATCCGCGCAGCGTCGTCGGGGTGCAGTGGCAGCTCACCTCGCCCTCCGGCGCCAGCGACGGGGGCGGTTGCTCCGCCAACTTCACCGTGACGAACGTGCGCGTCTACTAGACGAGTGAAGGGCCGGCGCAATCGTCGGTGACGGGCTGCCGGTGTAAACCGGCGGGCAGCGCGGCTTGGTTCGATCGGCGGGGCAGGTATTGGCCAGCTTGACGTAATCGGCGAGGCTCCGTTGCGGCGGCGCATAGCCGCTCGGCAGCGGGAGCTTGTTGACGCTCATGAAGTAGCTGAGGCAGGCGTCGCGCCACCAGCGCGCCTCGTGGTGCTGGATCTCGAGCAGGCTCGCCTCGTCTCTCCAGCGCCGGTCGTCGATGTGTCCGCGGATCGACGCCCACGCCTCGCGCATCGTCTGCACGGCGTCGACGCCGGCGCTGTAGCGGTGGACCAGCTCGTCCCAGACCGTGCGCCCCGAGGAGGCTATCGTGTCGGTCCAGTTTCGCCGCTGGAAGAAGAGCAGGAGGTCGTCGGGCACCGTACTGCGGCCGGCGAACCGTCCCGCCACCGAGGGGGCGTACTGCGCGACGGTGTTGCTGCCCGTCGACGTGCGATCGAATCCGATCCCATTCGCGTCGGCCTGGTGGAAGTAGGTCGGGTTCCAGTCGGCCCGCGCCAGGTCGTTCACCCAGGGCGCCGGGCCGTAGTGCGTGCCGGTTCCCATCAGGTGGACCAGGCCCAGCGGCTCCATGTAGTTCACCAACGCCTGGCGCGACGCCATCATCATCCGCGTCACCGGCACCAGGACCGCCGGATCGTTGGAGAGCGTCTGACGGATCCACTCGTCGGCGATCGCCTGCGCCTTCAAGTCCGGGTTCCAGGCCAGGCGCCCGAAGGCGTACCAGTTGGCCTGATTGAAGTGCGAGCCCATCCAGTTGGGGTCTGACCCGATCCCCGCCACGCCCGCCATCGCGGTCAGCCGGTCACCATGCAGCGTCCCGTCGACGACCCGCGCCACCAGTGAGCCCGGTCCCTTGGCGGCGGTGTCGGCCTCGAGCACCTCCTGCCACATCGGTCCGAGGTAAGCGAGGTGCGTGTCTTCGCCCAGGTACTCCTTGGTGATCTGCACCTCCAGCGCCAGCGGCGTGCGCGGCATGGCGCCGAACAGCGGGTGGAACGGCTCGCGCGGCTGGAAGTCGAGCGGCCCGTTCTTCACCTGGACCAGCGTGCCGGCGGCGAACTTCCCGTCGAGCGGCTTGAGCTCGTCATACGCCTGCCCGATCCGATCGCGGCCGTCGTCGCGGTAGACGAAGGCGCGCCACATGACGATGCCGCCGTGGGGCCCGAGCGCGGCCGCCAGCAGGTTGGCGCCGTCGGCCTGCGTGCGCCCGTAGTCTGCCGGGCCCGGCTGCCCTTCGGAGTTGGCCTTCACCAGGAAGCCGCCGAAGTCGGGGATCATCGCGTAGATCATGTTCGCCTCAGCGACCCACCAGTCCTTGACGGCGTTGCTTAAGGGGTCGGCGTCGGGGAGCCCCCCGAGCTGGATGGGCGCCGCGAACTGCGCCGCCAGGTAGACGCGGATGCCGTAGGTGCGAAAGACGTTGGCCAGCGCGGCGACCTTGGCGATGTTCGCCGCGGTCAGGAGGCGCGCGTCGGCGTTGACGTTGTTGAGCACGACGCCGTTGATGCCGATCGAGGCGTTGGCGCGCGCGTAGTCCGTGTAGCGCGGCGACAGCGTCCCGGGCAGCTCGCGCCATTGCCAGAGCGACCGGCCCGCGTAGCCGCGCTCGACGGTGCCGTCGAGGTTGTCCCAGTGGTCGAGGAGGCGGCGTTGGATCTTGGGCGATTCGGCGAGGGCCAGGCCCGTGAGGGGCTGGTGTTCTTGCAAGGATCGCAGGAACGCGAAGGTGCCGTGCAGCACACCGACGTCGGTGTTACCGGCGATGATGACGGCGGTCTTTCCGCGGACGGTCGCCGGCTGCACGACGTAGCCTTCGCCGCCGGCGCCCGCGAGCGCGCGGCCGAGGTCTCGACCGTTGTCGAGACCCTTGATGATCGCTGACGAGGCTGGGGTTCCCAGCACGACCGCGCCCGGGGCCGTCGGCGAGCTCCGCACGGGGATCGTCGTCCCGAGGAGACCGCTCAACCCGCGAGCCAGCTCGCTCTCGGCCGCCCGCAGCGTTGGCGAGCTTCCCGCCGCGACGATCTCGCTGAGGCCCGCCCGATACTCGGCGAGCCGCTTCGGCGACGTGACCTTCACATAGCGAAGCCAGAGCCGCGAACCGTCCTCGTCGGGTGGCGACTGCGCCGCGGCCGGAGCCTGTGATGCAGCTCGAACCACCGGGGGCGCTCGTCTCACGCACGCGCAGAGCTCCAGCGACAGGACCCCGGCGACGAGGAGGTGGCTTCGGCGCATCGCTGCCGCGGTATCTACCGCGAAATGCGATGCCCGTGCTGGGTGGACCGGTCAGTCGGGCGGCGCTCTCTCGTCTTGATCTTGGTCTTGGCCCTGAGCTCGGCCTTGGCCGCGCGCAGTCAGGGGGCGGGGCAGCTGTTGCTCAGCAGCGCGATCGCCGACCACAAGAGGGGCGCCTGACCGTGCTGATCGCCGGCCGCGAACATGCTCTGCAGATTGATGTAGAAGTCCTGCTGCGACTTGAGGTCGGTCCCCACGCCGGCCGAACCATAGGCCTGTCCGGTTCCCGGGCACACCTGGGAGAGCTGGCCGCTGCTGTTCGTTTTGTTGCCCAGCGCCGTCCAGCCGTTCTTGGCCGCAGTCGAGTACTGGGAGCCGCTCAGCCACCCGTACTTGAGCCCGGTCACGAGCGCGTAGGTGAACATCGCCGTGCAAGACATTTCGGGGCCGGCGTCGGTTCTATCCAGCACCTGCCGCCAGGCGCCGGCGTCGGTGCCGCTCGCGATCTGAACCGGCAAGAGGCCGTCCATCATCTTTTTGTAGCCGGCCATGATGGTGGCGCGGTTGCTGTTGCTGCTCGGCAGGTCCTGCAGCAGCAGCGCCATGCCCGCGGCGAACCAACCGTTGGCGCGGCCCCACTTGGCCATGGTCTGCTTGGTGTGCCACATGAGGCCGTCCGACTGCTGCAGGGCCGTCAAGTACGCCACCATCGTGAGCGCCATGCGGTCGAGATACTTCTCGGTCTTGGTCGCGCGATAGCCGAAGTCCTGAAGCCCGGTGATCATGAACATGTCGTCGCTCCAGTAGCGAGCGTCCGGGGTGATGGCGGTGTCCGCGGTGTTGGCCCACTGGGCGTCGGCGCGCGCCATGCCCAGGGTCTTGCAGGTCGCGGACCCGTTCTCGACGAAGATCTCGAGCGGCAGGTCGCCGAAGGCGCGGGTGTCGACGGTCGCGCTCGAGGAGTTGTCCGGTCCCGCCTGGGTGCAGTCGAAGTGGCTGATGAGGTAGGCGTTGTTCGTCGTGTCGTTGGTGAGCTTGGTGAATTGCAGCGAGCCGACGTAGGCGAACGTCCACGCGTACCCGGCACCGGAGTAGGCGTCACCGGTGTGCGGCTTGAAGTTGGTGACCGCCAGCGGGCCGATGTCCGCGGGACCCTTGCCGCTGGGCCAGCTCGAAAAGTCGCTGATCGAAACGCAGCTGCCGGAGCTTCCGGCCGACGACGAGCCGCCGCTGCCGGTGGTTCCACTGCTGCCGCCCTTGGCGCCCGCGCCCGCCGCGCCGCCGGAGCCGGTCGCACCGGCCGCGCCCCCCGAGCCCGTAGCGCCGCCGCTCGCCTTGCCGCCTGCCGCGCCGCCGGAGCCGGTCGCGCCCCCGCTGCTGGTTCCGCCCGACCCGGTGGTCCCACCGCTGGCGCTGTTGCCGCCGGTGCTCACCGAGCCTCCCGAGCCCGTCGAGCCGCCCGAGCCCGTCGAGCCGCCCGAGGCCGTCGAGCCGCCCGAGCCCGTGTTCCCGCCCGAGGCGTTGGAGCCGCCGGAACCGTTGCTGCCACCGGAGCTGCTCGCGCCGCCGGAGCCGGTCGTTCCACCAGATCCTGGGGAGCCGCTCGAGCCTCCGCTGCACCCGGCGGCCGCGGGCAGGGCCAGGGCCAGGCTGACGAGCCACGCCGTCGTCGTGCGCATTTTAGCGCTGGTCGCGCGTCGAGTCGGTTTTTGACCGGTCACGTGTTCGTCCTCGGTTACGGGTTTGAAAGCCGCGGAGGGCGGCTTTGGCACGGTCGCTACATTCCCGGGCAGAGGTTAACTGATCACCCGCCGACGCGGCGTGTGTCAGGCGCCCGAGCCTTGACGCCGCGGATCGGGCAGGTGTAGAGCGGGAGCCATGGCCACCGCCGCCGCCCCGCCGCTCGATCCGAAGAAGCTGGTTTTTCCGGGAACGACCGCGCACCGCGGCCGCGCCATCTCCGTGTCGCCCGCCAACAGCGCGCTCGAGCGTCTCTGCTACGGGCGCATCCTGCTGGGCCCGGACAAGACCCGCGCCAGCTTCGCGACGGAAGGGCGCGAGACGGCGCTCATCGTCATGCGCGGCGCATGCTCGTTGACGATCGACGGCGAGCGGCACGAGCTGGGCCTTCACGACGCCGTCTACGTTCCACGCGGCCGTGCGGTCGAGGTCGAGAGCCAGGTCGACACCGACATCGTCGAATGCTCGTCCGAGGTCGACGGTGACTACCCGCTGCAGATCATCCGCTACAGCGACATCGCGGCCAACCCCAAGCTGAAGTTCCGGGCCGGCGGCGCCGCCACCAGCCGCGATCTCAACATCGTCATCGGCGACAACGTGAAGGCGGGGCGGCTGATGGCGGGGTTCACCCGCTCTCAGCCCGGCCACTGGACCAGCTGGCCGCCGCACGAGCACACCGCGCTGGCCGAGGAGCTGTACGTCTACTTCGACATGCCGGCGCCCGCGTTCGGGATCCAGCTGGTCTACACGCGCCCTGAGGCGCCCGAGCTGGCGGCGATCGTCCGCGAGGGCGACGCGGTCTTGATGCCGGCCGGCTACCACCCCAACGTCTCGGCGCCCGGCCACGGGATCAACTTCATCTGGATGATGGCGGCGCGCCGCGAGGGCGTCGACCGCAGGTTCGGCGTCGTCAACGTTCAGCCTGGCTTCGACCAGGCCGGGTCGGGGCTCGAGGCGAGCCAGAAGTAGCGGCCGGCCAGCTCCCGATGCCGACCGACCTCTTTCGCCTCGACGGGCAGCGCGCGCTGGTGACCGGCGCCGGCACCGGGATCGGGGCGGCGCTGGCCCTGGCGCTGGCCGAGGCGGGCGCCGACGTCGCCTGCCACGGCAACAAGCACGCGCCCGTCGAGACCGCGGCGCGTGTCGAGGCGCTCGGCCGGCGGGCGGCGGTGGTGGCCGGCGATCTGGCCGACGGCGCCGTCGCCGCGGGTCTCGTCGAGAAGGCCGCCGCCGGGCTGGGCGGCGACGTCGACATCCTGGTGAACAACGCCGGCATCATCCGGCGGGCGCCCGCCGCCGACTCGACCGACGCCGACTGGGACGCCGTGCTGGCGGTCAACCTCACGGCCGTCTACAAGCTCTGCCGGGCGGCTGGTCCGCGCATGCTGGCGCGCGGGCGGGGCAAGATCGTCAACATCTCTTCGCTGCTGGCGTTTCAGGGCGGCATCACCGTGCCCTCATACGCGGCCTCGAAGGGCGCGGTCGCCCAGCTCACCAAGGCGCTGGCCAACGAGTGGGCCGGTCGCGGCGTCAACGTCAACGCCATCGCGCCCGGATACATCCGCACCGACAACACGGCGGCGCTGGCCGCCGATGCCACGCGGAACCGGCAGATCCTCGAGCGGATCCCGGCGGGCCGCTGGGGCGACCCTGGCGATCTCGGCGGCGCGATCGTCTTCCTGGCCTCGCGAGCCAGCGATTACGTCAGCGGGCACGTATTGGTGGTGGACGGGGGCTGGATGGGGCGGTGACCCGTGACGCGGAGAATCAGGTGCACCAAGAGAGGTTCCGTGATCCCTTCTTCCATTCGTGGGAATTGTCTGGGGTCCGGTAGCACAACTTTCGTAGAGAGGATCGGCGAATGAAACGCAGCTCAGGGCTTTGGTTGAGGGTGACGGGCGTCGGGTGTCTCGTCTTCGCGGCGGCTTGCTCGCAGACGGGACCGGGCGGGACGACCAGCGGCAGCGGCGGCTCCCAGGGCTCCGGCTCGGGCGGCAACAGCAGCTCCAGCGGCGGAATCACCGGCTCGGGCGGCGATAACAGCGCCAGCGGCGGGAACACCGGCTCGGGCGGCAGCAGCGCCAGCGGCGGGACGACGGGTTCGGGCGGCAACACCGCCAGCGGCGGGACGACGGGCTCGGGCGGCAACCCGGCGAGCGGCGGGACGACCGGCTCGGGCGGCAACACCGCCAGCGGCGGGACGACCGGCTCGGGCGGCAACACCTCGAGCGGCGGCACGACCGGTTCGGGTGGCAACCCGGCGAGCGGCGGAACGACGGGCTCGGGCGGCAAGCCGGCCAGCGGTGGGACGACCGGCAGCGGTGGCAACTCCAGCGGCGGCACCACAGGATCCGGCGGCGCGGCGGGCTCGGGCGCGATCACCGCGGCTAGCCTCGTGCCCGGTCTGGTCAACCTCTACTGGGAGGGGACCTGCGTCGGAACCCGCGATCCGGGCGGCCACAACTGCCCGCTGGACGACAACGGCTCGAACTGCCCCAGCAACTCCGATCCCACGATGGTGGGTACGGTTCGCAGCAAGACCATCCCCGTCATGGGCACCAAGAACCAGGCCTACACCGTCAACATCGAGGTGATGGGCGTCATCGGGACGCGTTGCTACTCGGGCGGTACGCGCCAGTCGACGGCCGCCATCATGACCGACGGCTACAACAACAGCTGGTATGTCGGCGGCTCGCCCTCCAACGCCACCGACTGGTGGAACTCGTACGAGCTTCATGTCGCGCCGTCGACCGGCGATCCATCGGGGGACGTCTACTATTTCAACTCCTTCGACAATTCCGGAGGGAGCTATTGCGACAGTGAGGCCACGTACATGGTGCACTACACGGCGCACTTCAAGGTGCTCGGTGGCGGAACCCTCACCTTGAAGCTCCACGACTACAACTGCCAGGCGCAGCAAAATTGCGGCTCGAACACAGACGGCACCTCGACCTGCATGCCTCGAACGGTCACCTTCGGCAGCTTCAACAACACCGTCATGAACTCCTTCCTGGCGGGATCGCAGACGAAGGCCACCGGGACCCTCGCTCAGCCGCCCACCGACAACCTCAGCAAGACGTACAACCCGCAGTGGATGATGATTGACGTGACCTCGGTGACCAGCCCGTAAGGGAACGCCTCGCGCGGTTCTCCCGATTCGAATCCCACCTCAGCGCAGGAGAACGACCTTGAAGGGTTCCCGATCCCATACGTCTATCCGCCGTCTCTGCTTCGCAACGTTTCTCTCGCTGCCGCTGGTGCTGGCGCTCGCCGGGAGCGCGTCCGCCGAGAAGATCCTCGCCAAGGCCGACGGCTGGGAGCTCTTCACGGACGGCCGTGTGGCCGGCTTCGTCAGCCAGGTCAACGGTGACGGAACCCTGGTCGGGGGCCCGGGCACCTACGTCGTGACCTACCCGGACGGGATGATGGTCAGGGACACCGTCCAAGGCGGCGGGTGGCCGATTGCGACGACGAACGGGAACACGGGCGCGGACCCGCCGGTCGCGGGCACCGTCAACCAGACGCGGATCCGCAGTGGTTTTCTTGGCAATCAATTCAACTTTGGCGTGCGCGGACAGGTCACCCCGTACACCACCGTCACCGGTTACATCTCGATCTGGGCCTTCATCGAGAGCCAATCGCAGTCAAAGGGCACCCCGAACCCCGCCGACGTTCGGCAGGGATACGCGAAGCTCGAGGGACCGTGGGGCAGCTTCCTGGCCGGGCGCACCCGGACCCTGTTCTCGCGCGGGGCGACCGACATCGACGTCCTCTACGCGCACAGGTGGGGTGTTGGTTTCCCCGGCTCCGCCAACTTCGATTCCAACGGGCCGACGTTAGGGCAGGTCGGCTTCGGCGTCATGGGCAGCGGCTTTGCTGCCGGGCTGATCTATGGAACGCCCGTGCTCGGGGGCTTTCACCTCAACATCGGCGCCTTCGATCCGGTTCAGCTGTCCGGCGGTAGTTTTACCCGCACTGGCTACCCGCGGGCCGAAGCCGAGGCGACCTTCGAACGGACCTTTGGCGGTAGCGGGAAGATCGTCTTGTTCGTCAATGGCCTCTACCAGACCGTCTACAAGGGCTCGCCCTGCGTGACGATGCCCAACGCGCCCTGCGAGACGACCGCGGCGGGCGTGGGCTACGGGGGCCGGTTCGAGCTGGGCTTCTTCCACCTGGGCCTGGCGGGGCACTATGGACAGGGCCTGGGACTCGGCTACGCGCTCGAAAACAGCGCCGCGGCCTTCGATGGTCCAGGCAACCCCCGCAAAATCGACGGCTATTACGCACAGAGCCAGTTCGTCCTGGGCCGCTTCGACCTGTTCGCCGGATTTGGCATCACGCGGGTGTTCCTGACCGACCTGGATAAGGCTGCCGCCCCTGTGGACACTTCGCCCAACAGCGTCATCAAAGA
>DASYCK010000170.1:0-2061 GCA_036500205.1 Polyangia bacterium
AACCCCGGCGAAGCCGCCGCCTTCGCGGCGCGCGCGCTTGCGACCGGTCACGAAGGGGTGATGGCGAAAGCGATCGACGGGACCTACGCCGCGGGCCGGCGCGGCCAGGCGTGGATGAAGGTGAAGCAGGCGCGCACGCTCGATCTCGTGATCCTGGCCGCCGAGTGGGGCAGCGGCCGGCGCCGCGGCTGGTTGAGCAACCTGCATCTGGGGGCGCGCGATCCCGACAACGGCGGCTTCGTCATGCTGGGCAAGACCTTCAAGGGGATGACCGACGAGCTGCTGCGCACGCAGACGGAGGCGCTGCTGGCGCGCGAGCTCGGTCGCGACGGCGGCGCCGTCCACGTACGGCCCGAGCTGGTGGCCGAGATCGCCTTCAACGACGTCCAGGTGAGCCCGACCTATCCGGGCGGCGTGGCGCTGCGCTTCGCCCGCCTGAAGCGCTACCGCCCCGACAAGACGGCGGCGCAAGCCAACACCATCGCCGACGTCCGCGCGCTGTTGCCGGTCGCGTCGAGCTGACCGTCAACGCACCGCTTGCAGCGGCTTGTTCGTGCGGCCGATCTCCGCGAAGCAGACCGTGCGATTTCGCCCGCCGTGCTTGGCGCTGTACAGCGCCTGATCGGCCCGCCCGATGAGATCCGCCTTCACCGTCCCGTCGTCGGGATAGCTGGCCACCCCCAGCGACAGCGTCGCCTTGAACGGCCCCTTGCTCGATTGGAACGTCTGCTGCTCGACCTCGGCCCGGATTCGCTCGGCCAGGTTCTGCGCCCCCGCCCGATCGGTCGCCTCGAGGACGATGGCGAACTCCTCGCCGCCGTAGCGCGCCCCGATATCGATCTTGCGCGCGCTGGCGCCCAGGATGGCGGCGATGCGGCGCAGGACGTCGTCACCGGTGGGATGGCCGTAGTTGTCGTTGATCTTTTTGAAGTGATCGATGTCGGTCAGGATCAACGACACCGGGAAGTGGTGGCGCTCGGCCCGCCCAAGCATCGCCTGGAAGCGCTCCTGGAAGGTGCGGTGGTTGACGAGACCGGTCAGGCCGTCCGTCGTCGCCTGCTCCTCGACGATCTGGTACATGCGCGCGTTCTGCATCGAGATCGCCACCTGGTTGGCGATCACCCCCAGCATCTCGCGGCGATCGCCGGGGAACGCGCCGGCGCGCTTGGCGGCGACGGTGAACGTGCCGATCACCTCGTCCTTCACCAGCAGCGGCAACACCAGCAGCGAGTCCCCCTTGATGCGCATGGGCGACGAGAACACCGGGACGTCGCGCTCGCGCCACTCACCGCCCGCGGGGAGCGCCAGCTTGTTCTTCACCACCATCGACACGATGGCGGCCGGATCGCGGTGCGTGGTCCCTTCCAGCTTCTCCGCCCACTCGCCGACAGCCTTGTGGATGGTGTGGGCGCGGCGACGGGCGTCGTAGGTGGCGATGGCGGCGAAGTCGAACTCGCACACGCCGCGCGCCCCGGCGATGGCGGCGTCGTAGACCTGCTCGAGCGTGAGGGCGCGGTTCAGCTCGGCGGAGGCGCGATAGAACCGCTCGTGCTCGTGCTTGCTGCGCTCGACGGCGTGAAACACCCGCTCGGACTGGATGACGCGCACCACCTGGCGTGCGGCGCGCGACAGCGTCTCGGCATCGGCCGGCAGGAATGGACGATCGACCCGACGATCGGCCACCAGCACCCCACGCGCCGTCAGCCCCTCGCTGACCGGCACGCCCAGGAAGCTCGAGATCTCGACGGGTGCCGTGTAGTACGGCAGCAGCGCCGGGCGCGGCGATTCGAGGATCACGGGACGACCATCCTTCAGGATCGCGCCCAGCACGCCCGTGCGCGCCGGGACCGGCTCTTCCGTCACCACCGTGGCCTCCGTGCACAGCTCCTTCACCTTCATCCGCTCGCCCGTCTCGTCGAGCCACAGCAGCGCGACCGTGTGCAGCTCCATCACCTGCTTCAGGAGATCGAGCGTATCGAACAGCTGCTCGTGAATGGTCTCCACCGAACCCTGCGCGATCTTGCGCACCTCTTCGTCACGGCTGCGGACCCGGTTGTCGGG
>DASYCK010000171.1:0-6430 GCA_036500205.1 Polyangia bacterium
AAGCTGTTCATGCGCGCTTGGTGCTCTCGGTCTGGGCGCCGAAAGGCCGGAAGGTTTCCTGGCTCAGGGGATGAGGAGGACTTTTCCTGAGGCGCCCTTCTCGGCGAATCTCTGGGCTTCGGCTGCCTGGCTCAAGGGGAACTTCTTGGTTATTGGGATCAGGAGCTTTCCGTCGGCGACGGCCTTCGTCAGGGTGGCCAATCGCTTCGCGTCGGCGTGGGTCATGATGGCGTTGACGGTCAGGCCGCGCGCCTTGGCGCCGTCGGGCTCGCCCACGACCGAGCCGATCGTCCCCCCCGGTTTCACCTTGCCGAGAAGCTTCTTGATGACGTCGCCTCCCACGGTGTCGGCGATGCCGTCGAGCTGCGGCAACCCGGCCACCTCGGCGTCGTCGTCGAGCGCGACGATGGCGTCCGCTCCCAGCTTGCCGGCCTGTGGCTTCTGCGCCTTTCGCACCCCCGCGAGCACCGTGGCGCCGCGCGCCTTGGCCACGAACAGCGCGACCCGCCCCACGCTGCCCAGCGCGCCCGTGACCAGGATCGTCTGCCCCTCGCGGGCGTTCGTCGCTTCCTCGGCCAGCTGGCCCCCCGTCAGCAGGACCAGCGGCAACGCGCCGGCGTCCACGAGGTCGAGGCCCGGTGGGACTTCGACGATGTCCTCGGCCTTGCCGACCGCCAGCTCGGCGTAACCGGCGCTGACCCGCCCCAGCACCCGCGCGCCCACCTTGATGCTCGTCACCCCGGGCCCCACCTCGACGACCGTGCCGGAGGCGTCCTTGCCCAGGATCGTGGGGAGCTGCAACGGCATGTACTTCTGGTACGCCCCGCCCCTCAGCTTCCAGTCGACCGGGTTGATGCTGGCCGCGGCCACGCGAAGCTTGACCTCGTTCGGGCCGACCTTGGGCTCCGGGACGTCACGAACCTCGAGGCGTTCGGCCTCTCCATACTCGGGCAACACGACGGCTTTCATCGAAAATCCTCCCTGGCGCGCGCGACAGGCGCGGCCCACGATGTGGAACATCTCTTTAAGCTCGCGGGTTGGATGCGCAAGGTCGGAAATCGATTCGGTGGTCGCGCTTTACGAGGCAAGGTGGGCTGGCGCGTAACCAGGGACATCACTCGTCCGTACCGACACGAGAAAGGTGCCAAAAATGAAGACCCCATCGCTCCTCGCTCCGCTCGTCCTGTTCGGCCTGACGGCCCTGGTGGCATCGACCGCCCGCGCCGACGGCCCGGCCCCCCCTTCGGCTGCCACCACCGAGACGGCGACCCTCGCCGCCGGCTGCTTCTGGGGCACCGAGGAGTTCTTCCGCAAGGTCCCCGGCGTGCTCGAGACGAAGGTCGGCTACACCGGCGGCCACCTCAAGAATCCCACCTACGAGGACACCAGCTCGGGCGGCAGCGGCCACGCCGAGAGCCTGGAGCTGAAGTTCAACCCGGCCAAGGTCAGCTACGCCGAGCTGCTGACCCTGTTCTTCAAGATGCACGATCCGACCACCGCCAATCGCCAGGGGAACGACGTCGGCTCGCAGTACCGCTCGGCGATCTTCTTCCACGGCGAGAAGCAGAAGGAGGTGGCGACGGAGCTGATGCGCAAGATCGACAAGTCGGGCGCGTGGCACGGCAAGCTGACCACCGAGGTGGCGCCCGCCGGCGTGTTCTACCCGGCCGAGGACTACCACCAGCACTACCTGGTCAAGCATCCGGGCGGCTACGACAACCACTACCTCCGCAACATCACCTTTTGACCGCGCCCCGGGCGCGCTACTGCCGCGCCCGGGGGCCGAGCTGCAGCCGTTTCAAGCGTGACGCCAACGTGGTCGGCTTGACCCCCAGCAGGGCGGCCGCGCCGTCGGGCCCGTAGATCTTGCCGTGACAGGTCTCGAGCGCCCGGCGCAGGTTGTCGCGCTCGTTGCGGCGGATCTCGAAGTCGGGAAGGATGGGGGGCGGTCCCCCCGACGGTGACGGCGCGAACCGCGGCCCCTCCAGCGCCGGCACCGGAACGGTGAAGGCGAACGGCGACGGCCGCGCGGGACGGAGGTCGTCGTCGATGGGCAGATGCACGACGGTGTCGCCGTCGGCCGAGATGACGGCGCGCTCGAGCACATTCAGCAGCTCACGCACGTTGCCAGGCCAGTCGTGTCGCGCCAGCGCCGTCAGCTGCGCCGGGGTCAACGTGACCGGCGGCCGCCCCAGGCGCCGGCAGATGCGCCCCAGCAGGTGCGTCGCCAGCGACGCCAGATCTTCCTTGCGCTCGCGCAGCGACGGCAAGGTGATGGGATACACCGCCAGCCGGTAGAACAGATCCTGCCGGAATCGCCCCGTCTCGATCTCGGTGGCCAGGTTGCGGTTCGTGGCCGCCACGATGCGCACGTCGGACTTGCGCATGCGCACCTCGCCCACGCGCTCGTACGTGCCCTCTTGCAGCACGCGCAGCAGCTTGCCTTGCAGCTCGAGCGGCAGCTCGCCGATCTCGTCGAGGAACAGTGTCCCGCCCGTGGCCGCCTCGAAGCGCCCCACCCGGTCGCGCGTCGCCCCCGAGAAGGCGCCCCGCACGTGGCCGAACAGCTCACTCTCCGAGAGCTCGCGCGGAATCGCGGCGCAGTTGATCTCGATGAACGGTCCGCCAGCGCGACGGCTGTTCTGATGGATTGCGCGCGCGACCAGCTCCTTGCCCGTCCCCGATTCGCCCAGCACCAGCACCGTGGCATCGGTCGCCGCCACCGACGTGATCTGATGCAAGACCTCGCGCAGCTTGGGACTCTGCCCCACCAGCTCGAGCACGTCGCTGTCGGTGCTGCGGCGGAGCAGCTGGTTCTCGATCAGCAGCTTCTGCCGCATCGACTCGACCTGCGCGAAGGCGCGCGCGGTGGCGATGGCGGCGGCCGCGTGGTTGGCGACGATGCGCAGCACGTCGACGGCGGCCGGTGTGATGGGCGCGCGCACGAACACGCCCAGCACGCCCAGCATCTCCCCCCGGCACGACAGCGGCAATCCCGCGAAGCCGGCGATCCCCTCGGCGCGCACCCAGTCGGGGTGGCGAATCTTCGGGTCGTTGCCGGGATCGGTCACCAGCACCGGCACGCCCCCCAGCGCCACGGCGCCCACCTTGAACGCGCCGATGGGGATGCGCCGGAACGCGCCGTCGAGCCGCGGGCTGGCCATCGGCTGGCCGTCGCGCGCGCGCACGGCGCTGGCGACCAGGTGCAGGCAGCGCGTGCGGTCGGCACACGCAGCCGCGTTGGCGCAGCTTCCGCACTGGTCTCCGCGATCGACGAGCCACAGCCGCGCCAGCGCCACGTCCTCGTGCTCGGCCAGCCGACGCGTGACGAGCGGCAGCAGCTCATCGAGCGACCGCTCCTGCGCCAGCTCGAGCAGCAGCTCCTTGAACTGATCCGAGGCGCCGCCGCGTGGTTGAGACCACAGCACGCCCTCAACTTACGCGAACGATCGTTTCCACAACGCAAATTCGCCGTCGAGATCACGAGACTTCGTGGCCCGGGTGGCGACGTGGGCGCTTCTTGATCGCTCGGAAATGAGGCCCTGTCCAGGTCGAAACCTCCCGGTTTCAATGCCGCGCATTTCGCCCTGAATCGGAGCGCTTTCAGCGCTGGCCCTCCCCTTGCTGATACCCACACGCGACGACAACCCAACCCGCGCACCGCGCTCTGACACACAGGAGGTCCCGATGGCAGCCATCACGCACGCACCACACAAGGAAGGCGAATTTCTCGTCGACGCCGAGGAGAAGGTCTTCGAGGACGTCAAGGCATCACCCGGCGAGAAGGCGCTGGTGACGTTTCACACCGTCGCGTTCGAGGGGTCGATCGGCCTCGTGAACATGCTGCAGGCCACGCGCCTCATGCGCAAAGGCTTCGAGACCAGCGTCTTGCTCTACGGCCCCGGCGTCATGCTGGGCGTGCAGCGTGGCTTTCCCAAGCTGGGGAGCGAGGCGTTCCCCGGCCACCTGGTGGTGAACCAGAAGATCGGCGGCTTCATGGCCGAGGGCGGCAAGGTCTACGCCTGCCGCTTCGCCCTGTCGGCGCTGTACGGTCAGACCGAGGCGGCGCTGATTCCCGGCATCAAGCCGATCAACCCGCTCGATGTGCTCGACATCGTGCTGCTGCACCGCAAGGCCAACGCCTTCATCCTCAACACCTGGACGCTGTAGGGGCATCGTGGCGGCGACCAGGACGAGGACGGTTCGCGCGGCGGCGGTGCAGATGTCCCCCGTGCTGGGCAGCAGGGCCGGCACGACGGAGAAGGTCTGCGCCGCCATTCACGCCGCCGCGCGCGAAGGGGCCGAGCTGGTGGTGTTTCCCGAGACCGTCGTCCCCTACTACCCCTACTTCTCGTTCATTCAGCCGGCGGCCACCATGGGAAAGGAACATCTGCGCCTGTACGAAGAGGCGGTGACCGTGCCGGGTCCGACCACCGAGGCGGTGGCGGACGCGGCCCGGGCCACCGGCGCCGTGGTGGTGCTGGGCGTGAACGAGCGCGACCACGGCTCGCTGTACAACGCGCAGCTGGTGTTCGACGGCGATGGCAGCTTGGTGCTGAACCGCCGCAAGATCACCCCCACGTTTCACGAGCGCATGGTGTGGGGGCAAGGGGATGGCGCCGGCCTGCGCGCCGTCGATACGCGCGTGGGGCGGGTGGGGGCGCTCGCCTGCTGGGAGCACTACAACCCCCTCGCCCGCTACGCGCTGATGACCGATCACGAGGAGATCCACGCCGCCATGTTCCCGGGCTCGATGGTGGGGCAGATCTTCGCCGACCAGATCGAGGTGACGATCCGCCACCACGCGCTGGAATCGGGCTGCTTCGTCGTCAACGCCACTGGCTGGCTGACGCCCGAGCAGCGGGCCGAGGTGGCGGGCACGACGGGGCTCGAGCGGGCCGTCAGCGGCGGCTGCTTCACCGCCATCGTCTCGCCGGAAGGGAACGTGCTCGGCAAGCCGATCACCGAGGGGGAAGGCATCGTCTACGCCGACCTGGATCTCGGTCTCATCACCAAGCGCAAACGCATGATGGACAGCGTCGGCCACTACAGCCGGCCCGAGCTGCTGAGCCTGCTCATCGACCGCACGCCCACCAAGGTGGTGAGCGAGCGGGTTCGCGAGCCGGCGACGCTCGGTCTCACCGCCGCGGACGCGGCCTGAACGGAGAACCAACGATGTCGGTGACACGAATCATGGCGACGGCCGCCGAAGCGCGGAGCGCGTTGCTGGCCGAGCTGCAGTCCCTGGGGGTCGCCACCGGCGACGACGGCGGAGGCCGACGGGGGGGCGCGGGGCCGTCCGATCACCGGGCGCTGTCGTTCGGGGCGACGACGGTGATGGTCCCCATGCGGCCAGCCGGCCGCTCTCCCTATCGTCTGCGCGTGCTGACGGACGGCGCGACCGCCGACCGGGTGCAGCTGTGGCGCGACGACCAGCCGGTCGCCGACGTCGAGCTCCCCGCCGCGCCGCGCTTCTACGCGCTCGCCACCGCCGACGGCGTCCCCTATCCGAAGATCGCGCTGCTGCACGCGCGCAAGGTGCTGGCGTCGACGGTGATCCAGTCGTGCATTCGCTACAACGACGGCCCGCGCGCCTGTCGGTTCTGCGCCATCGGCACGTCGCTGAAGGAGGGGCGCACGCTGGCGCGCAAGTCGCCCGCCCAGCTGGCCGAGGTGGCCGAGGCCGCCGTGCGGCTGGACGGCATCGAGCAACTGGTGCTGACGACCGGCACGCCCGCCACGTCCGACCGCGGGGCCGCCCACCTGGCCGCCTGCGCGGCGGCGGTCAAGGCGGTGGTGCCGGCGCTCCCCATCCAGGTGCAGTGCGAACCGCCGGACGACTTCGCCTGGTTTCAGCGTCTGAAGGACGCCGGCGCCGACACGCTGGGCATGCACCTGGAGGCGGTCGAGCCGGGCGTGCGCTCCGTCGTGATGCCGGGAAAGGCGGAGGTGTCGCTCGAGCACTACATGGCGGCGTTCGCGGCGGCCGTCGCGGTGTTCGGGCGCGGTCAGGTCAGCACCTACCTGATCGCCGGCCTGGGCGACCAGCCGCAGAGCCTGATCGACATGGCGGCGCGCTTGGTCGAGCTGGGCGTCTACCCGTTCCTGGTGCCGTTCGTCCCGCTCGCCGGGACCCCCATGGCCGATCACCCGCCGCCGCCCGGCGATACGATGCAGTTCCTGTACACGGAGGTGGCGCGGTTGATCCGCGCGCACGGGCTGGGCGCGGCGCAGATGAAGGCGGGGTGCGGGAAGTGCGGCGCCTGCTCGGCGCTGTCGTCGTACGAGGCGAATCCATGAGCGAGACACCCGAAGCGGCCGTGCGGGCGGCGCCCTCGTTCACCTGCCGGGTGGCGCGCACCGAACACGAGCGCGAGGCCTACTTCGCCCTGCGCCGTGCCATCTTCTGCGACGAGCAGCGGCTGTTCTC
>DASYCK010000172.1:0-78591 GCA_036500205.1 Polyangia bacterium
CAGAGGCGACGGCTCGGCGGGCGATGCGGCAGGCCTGAACGCGGACGCCGTCCGGGGCCGGACGCCGGGGGCGCTCCACGGATGACGGGCGGCAATTACGATCGCCCCTCCCCCGAGCGCCAGCGCGCCCACCAAGCTCAAGGCGCGCACGGCCGGACGCGCGCGCGGTATCAGCGGTAACTCGTCGGCCGTCGAGACGTAAGCGGACCCGGTGACGGAGCGCTCTTTTTCGGGAAACGTCGAGCTGTCGGGCGGCCGCCCATCGACAGGCCGCGCCACCGGCACGCCGTCGCCGGAGGGGCGCGCACGCCAGGTGTGTCCCACGGAGGCAGGATCGGCCGTCAGTGGATCCAAGATGGGGTCCGCCCCGCGCGCCAGCGCGCTGGTTTCGGTCTGACCCTTCACGCGCGCCGGCGCCGCCCCTGCTCGTTGCGCATCGAGTTGCGCATCGAGAGGAAGCGTGGGCGGCAGCTCGAGGTTCTGCGGCGCGAAGACTTCGCGCATCAGCGCCTCGAGCGCGGCGCCGTCCGCCGTGTAGCCGGGCGCCGCCACCACCGCGGACAGCGCCTCGGCCGTCGAGCCAAATCGATCGACGGCGTTCGCCGCCAGCATGCGACGGACGATCGCTTCGGTCGGCGGTGCCACGCCAACATCGATCGGCAGCAGCGGAACGTGGCAGCGCAGCACCTTCCCGATGATCTCCATCTCGGCGCCGCCTTCGAACAGCCGCCGCCCCGCCAGCGCCTCCCACAGCGTCACCCCCAACGCGAACTGGTCGGTCCGGTGGTCGAGCGGATCGCTGCGCAGCTGCTCTGGCGATGCGTAGGCCAGCTTTCCGCGAATCATGCCCGCCTGCGTCCCCAGACTCTGCGTCATCGCCTTGGCGATCCCGAAATCGGACAGCTTCACCTCGCCGCCCATGCCGATCAGGATGTTGTGTGGCGACACATCCCGGTGCACGAGGCCCATCGGCTTCTGGGTGTCCCGGTCACGGCGCTCGTGCACGTAGCGCAGCCCCTTCAGGACCTCGCCCGCGATGTGCAGCGCGAGCTCGAGCGGCAGCAGCCGTCCGCGCTTGTACAGGTTCTGAAGCAACCGGCGCAGATCGTGCCCATCGACCCGCTCCATGGCGATGTAGTAGCGGCCGGTGTCCCGACCGCCCTCGGCGGACATCTTGTCGAAGTCGTACACGCCCACCAGGTTGGCGTGCTGAAGCTGCGCAGCCAGGCGCGCCTCGTTCACGAACAGCCGCTCGAGGTCCGAATCGCCCGTGAACGATTCGAGGATGAACTTCAGCGCCAGCGACTTCACGAAGCCCTGCGGCCCCTCTACACGGGCCGCCCACACCTCGGCCATTCCACCGCGAGCGATGGGCTCGCCGAGGATGTATTTCCCGAGGCGCTGGCCGGGGCGCACGAAATGATCAGGATTCATCGCCGCCCCCAAGTCAAGTCGCGCCCCCGAAGCTCCATGCGCCCCTCCCCTCGATTGACAGCCTCCGTGACGGCCCTCATGCTGATCCGATGCTCCTTCGGCGAGCGCCCGGATTTGTTGCGGCCCTGACCTTGTTGCCGCTGCTCATCCTCGCGCCCACCCTTCGCGGCTATACGGCGATGGTCTGTCGCATGACGGGCGCCGTCACGCCGACCGACTGCGCCCCAGCCATCGAGCTGGCCGATCCGGCGGTGCCTTCCTCCGCGCAAGAACAGGGAGCCGAACAGGGAGCCGAACAGGGAGACGAACAAGGTGACGAACGGGGAGAATCCGGCCCCGGGCGCTGGCTCGACGAGTCGTGCTGCGACTTCGTCCGCGTGACCTTCGCCCAGCCGCCGGCAGATGCCGTGACCCGTTTCGAGCATGCGCTCCAGCTCGTCGCTTCGCTGCCCGCGCTCCAGGTGGTATCGCGCGCCGTGTGGACCGCGCCGCCGCTGGATCGCGGCGCGCCCGCGCAACCGGGGCTCGGCCCGCCGCGCCGCCTCGTGACCCAGACCTTTCTGATCTGAACGGGCCAGGCTTCGTTTGCCGCCGCGGGCGCGTGAGCCGACGCGTCCGCGGGCCAGGTGGGCCCTTCGATCGATCCTTCGTGTGACGGGCCGATCCGCCGCCTGATTCGTTTTGCCGTTACGCCGTTCAGGAGACGTCATGCTCGCATCAAGCTCGAATCGTCAGCTGCCCGCCCTCGTTGATCGTCGTTCGCCAAGAACGGGGGGATGGCGCACATCGCACCGGCTGATCCCGGTGACGCTGCTGCTCGTGGTCGGCTGCGGCGGCGTCGAGGCCGCGCGCGGTCACGATCAGGTGGCGGCGCTGGTCGCCGACCGCGCCGGCGCCCGTACCCGCTGGGAGGCCGGTCCGCCACCGGACGCGCAGATCGCGACCTGGATTCGCGCGCAGCTGGCCCCTGGGCTCACCCGCCAGACCGCCGTCGAGATCGCGCTGGTGAACAATCCCACCCTGAAGGAGACCTACGAGCACCTGGGCGCATCACAGGCCGACATGGTGCAGGCCGGCCTGCTGCGCAACCCGACGCTGGGCATCGATCTGGGGTTCGGCAACGGCCCCGTCTCCGAGCTTCGCGGTTCGATCGTGCAGGATTTCCTCGATCTCTTCGTTCTTCGCACCCGGAAGGACATCGCCCGCGAGCAGTTCGTGGCCGACACGCTGCGGGTGGCGGACGCGGCGCTGCAAGTCGTCGCCGACGTCAGCAAGGCGTTCTTCGACGTCCAGGCGGGGATGGCGCTCGTCGATCAACGCGGTCAGTCGCTGGAGACGCTGGCCGTCGCCGCCGCGCTCGTGGAACGCCGTCACGACGCGGGCAATGCCACCGATCTGGAGCATGCCGAGGAGACCGCCACCCTGGAGGAGGCGCGGCTCGATCTGGCGCGCGACCAGCTCGAGCTGGTCGAGCGGCGAGAGCGGCTGAACCGCTGGCTGGGGCTGTCCGGGAGGCGAGCGCCTGGACCTTGCGCGAAGGGCTGTCCGGCGCGCCGGCGGAGCTGCCCGCGGCGAAGGGGCTCGACGCGGCGGCGATGAAGCAGCGGCTCGACATCGCTGCGTCGACCCAGCAAGCGCGGCTGATGGCGAAGGCGGTCGCGCTGGCCCGTCAGACGCGGGCCATCGGGCGGCTCGAGATCGGCGTCGACGCCCATCAGGACACCGACGGTCCGCGGGTCATCGGACCAAACCTGGTCGTCGAGCTTCCGCTGTTCGATCAGCGCCAGGCCACCATCGCGCGCCTGGAGGCAGAGCGGCGCGAGGCGGAGCGGCGCCGCGAGCGGGTCATCATCGACGCCCACGCGGAGGTGCGGGTCGCCTTGGCGCAGCTGACCAGCGCCCGCGACGTGGTGGCCCACTACCAACGAACGTTGTTGCCGCTGCGGCGGTCCATCGTCGAGCTGACCCAGGAGGCCTACAACGGCATGTTCGTCGGCGCGCCGCGCCTGCTGGCGGCGAAGCGGGCCGAGCTCGACGCCTCCCGCGGCTACGTCGAGGCGCTGCGCGCTTACTGGTCGGCGAGCGCCGAGCTCGAGCGAGCGGTGGGCGGCCGCCTGGGAACGACTCACGCCGACGCGGTGACCACCGCCCAAAGGACGAAGTGACCATGAGCAAGCACGACGAGAAAAACGAGGGCGCCGTTCGAAGACGCGATCTGTTCAAGACGGGGGCGGTCGGCCTGGCGGGGGGGGCTCTGCTGCTCGGCGCGGGCCCCGCGCACGGGGCGCCTCCGCGCCCCATCGCCGAACGCTCCCGTCGGCTACCGCCCGGACAGCCCGGACGCGACTATCTTCCGGTCGTCGTACCGAACGGCACCAAGGCGCCGTTCAAGCTCGTCGACGGGGTGAAGGTGTTTCACCTGATCGCCGAGGAGGTCGAGCACGAGTTCTTGCCCGGCCTGAAGGCGAAGTGCTGGGGCTACAACGGCAGCGTGCACGGTCCCCTGCTCGAGGCGGTCGAGCACGATAACGTGCGTATCTACGTCACCAACAAGCTCCCCGCCGCCACCACCGTGCACTGGCACGGCGCGCGGCTCCCCAACGGCATGGACGGCGTCGGCGGACTGACCCAGAAGCCGATCGCGCCTGGCGAGACCTTCAAGTACGAGTTCACGCTGCGCCAGACCGGGACGCTGATGTACCACTCGCACCACGACGAGATGACGCAGATGGGGATGGGCATGACGGGAATGTTCGTCGTGCATCCCCGCCGTCCGCGGCAGACCGTCGACCGCGACTACGCCATCATGCTGCACGAATGGCGGATCGATCCGGGGGCGCGCCGGCCGAACCCGCTGGAGATGACGGATTTCAACGTGCTGACGATGAACGCCAAGGCCTTCCCCGGCACGGCGCCGCTGCTGGCGAAGACCGGCGACCGGGTGCGCCTGCGCATCGGCAACCTGAGCGCGATGGACCACCACCCCATTCACCTGCACGGTCACCACTTCATGATCACCGAGACCGACGCCGGCCCGATCCCCGAATCGGCGCGCTGGCCCGAGACCACGGTGCTGGTCCCCACCGGCAGCACCCGCACCGTCGAGTTCGTCGCCGATGTCCCTGGAGACTGGGCGATGCACTGCCACATGACGCATCACCTGATGAACCAGATGGGTCACGGCATCCCCAACATGATCGGCGTCGACACGACCGCCGTCGACCAGCGCATCCGCAAGCTCGTCCCGGGCTACATGGCCATGGGCGCGACCGGGATGGCGGACATGGCCGGCATGGACATGGCCGTACCCAGGAACAGCGTCTCCATGGTGGCCGGGCGGGGAAAGTTCGACGTCATCACCATGGGGGGGATGTTCACGATCCTGAAGACGCGCGACGCGCTGGTCGAGGGGAAGGACCCGGACTGGTACGTCGCCCCCGCCGATACGCTGGCGACGAACGCCACCGAAGCGGAGCTGGCGCGCGACGGAATCGCCACCAAGACCTGACTTACATTTCGGCGAATTCCGCCTAGATTCACGGCGTGAAAACGATCCCGCCGATCCTGATGGCGTTGGCGAGCCTGCTCCCCGGCGCGCGTCGAACGGACGCGAAGGAGGCGGCCGCCGCCGCGCCACAGCCCCCCTTCGCCGACTATCGCGGCCAGGTGCCCGGCACGAGTCACCTGATTCGCGTGGCCGATCTGCCCGCGCCGGATCCCGCCCGATCGATCGACAACGGACCGCACCTGGTCAAGCGCCCCAAGAACGCCTGGCCGCAGGCGCCCGCCGGTTTCAAGGTCGACCTGTACGCCGAGGGGCTGTCTAACCCGCGGCTGATTCGCGTCGCGCCGAACGGAGATGCCTTCATCGCCGAGAGCAAGAACGACACGATCAGGGTGCTGCGGGGCGTGACGGCCGATGGAAAGGCCGCGCAGTCCGATACGTACGCGCGAGGACTGAACGAGCCGTTCGGCATCGCGTTCTATCCGAGCGGTCCCGGCGTCGAGCCGCGCTGGCTGTACGTGGCGAACACCGGCTCCGTCGTGCGCTTTCCGTACAGGAGCGGCGATGTTCACGCACGGACCGCGCCCCAGGTCGTGGTCCCCGATCTACCGGGCGGCGGCTTGCTGCGCGGGGGAGGGCACTGGACCCGCGATCTGGCGTTCTCGCGTGGCGACAAGAAGCTGTTCGTGTCGGTGGGCTCGCACTCCAACGTCGACGATCCCGACACGACGAAGGCGGAGTTTCATCGCGCCGACATCCTCGAGTTCAAGCTCGACGGCAGCGGCCTGCTCGACGGAGGAAGCCCGCGCGTCTTCGCCAGCGGCATCCGCAACGCCGTCGGTATCGCCATCCATCCGCGCACCGGCGCGCTGTGGGCGTCGGTGAACGAGCGCGACCTGCTGGGAGACAACCTGGTCCCCGACTACATCACCACCGTGGCCGACGGCGGCTTCTACGGCTGGCCCTGGTTCTACATCGGCGGCCACCCCGATCCGCGCCACGCCGGCAAGCACCCCGAGCTGCGAGCGAAGGTGATCGTGCCCGATGTGCTGCTGCAGCCGCACTTCGCCTCGCTGGAGATGTGCTTCTACGAGGCGACGCAATTTCCTGCGGCGTACCACGGCGACATCTTCGCGGCCGAGCACGGCTCGTGGAACCGGCACGTCCGCACCGGCTACGAGGTGATCCGCGTCCCCCTGCACGGCCAGGATCGGGCGTCGGGCGCTTACGAGGACTTCCTGACCGGCTTCGTGACCGAGAACGGCGACGTATGGGGGCGCCCGGTCGGCGTGGCGGTGGCGAAGGACGGGGCGTTGCTGGTCACCGATGACGGCGGCGACTCCGTCTGGCGGGTCACCTCCGTCCAGAAATGGCCGTGACGCGGCATTGTTGGGACTGAAGGGGCCATTTCAGCCACGATAGTCGGCCGCCATGGCGAAATGGTCTCTCGATCAGCATGATTTCTACTATGAAGCCAGGCCAAGCACGAGAACATCGCGTCATTCGGCCCATTGGAGGCGACGTAGGCGGCGGTGTGTTCGAAACGGGTAGACAAATGCCCATGATCTGGCTAGGCTGTCCCGTGTCTCAAACCAAAGGAGTTCCGTCGTGACATCACCGCGCTCGTCCGCCGCTCAAAGCCTACGCCCCGTCGACAAGTCCTCTTACGCGTCTTCGACCGCCGTCGTGACGCCGAAGACCGGACCAGTCACGGTTGTGTCCACGGGCGCCGAGAAGCTGATTCGCTGCCTCGAGCGAGAGGGTGTCGAGTACGTGTTCGGACTGTCGGGCGGCGCGGCCATGCCGATCTTCGATGCGCTCGTCGACTCGAAGATCAAGCTGATCCTGGTCCGCCACGAGCAGGGCGCGACCCACATGGCCGATGGCTACGCCCGCTCGACCGGCAAGCCAGGCGTCGTGCTCGTGACGTCGGGCCCCGGCGCGACCAACACGGTCACCGGGCTGCTGACGGCGCTGATGGACTCGGTGCCGATGATCGTCCTCACCGGTCAGACCATCTCGCCGATGCTGGGCAAGGACGCCTTCCAGGAAGCGGACGTCACGGGCATCACCTACCCGGTCGTGAAGCATTCGTACCTGGTCAAGAACGCGAACGACATCCCCCGCATCGCCCGCGAGGCGTTCTACCTGGCGACGAGCGGCCGCCCCGGCCCGGTCCTCATCGACCTGCCCAAGGACATCACCTCGGGCCCCTGCACGGCCGACTTCGTCGAGGAGGTCGATCTGCCCGGGTACAATCCCCCCGGCAAGGCCGATCCGGCCCTGTTGAAGAAGGCGGCCGCGCTGCTGGCGCGCGCGAAGAAGCCGGTGCTGTACGTCGGCCATGGCGCCGTCATCTCGGGCGCCGGTCCCGCGATCATGAAGCTGGCGGAGAAGCTTCAGGCGCCCATCGTCAACACCTTGCTCGGCAAGGGGGCCTGCCCCGAGGATCATCCGCTGCACCAGGGGATGCTGGGCATGCACGGGACCGCGTACGCGAACAAGGCGGTCATGAACTGCGACAGCATCTTCGCCATCGGCGCGCGCTGGGATGATCGCATCACCGGCAAGCTGTCCGAGTTCTGCGTGGGGGCGAGCAAGATCCACGTCGACATCGACGTGGCCGAGTTCAACAAAATCGTCCGCCCCGACGTCTCGATCGCGGCCGACGCGAAGCTGGCCATCGAGGACCTGCTGCCGCTGGTCGAGAAGTGCGACAGCGAAGCGTGGCTGGAAGAGCTGGAAGGCTATCGCAAGCAGTACCCGCTGAAGTACGGGAAGAAGGGGGGCCTGCGGGCGCAGCTGGTGCTCGACCGGCTGGACAAGCTGGGCGGGCGCGACTGCATCCTGACCACCGACGTCGGCCAGCATCAGATGTGGGCGGCGCAGTTCTGCCGCACCACCAAGAACCGGCACTGGCTGTCGTCCGGGGGCGCGGGCACGATGGGCTACGGCTTCCCCGCGGCGATCGGCGCGCAGTTCGCGAACCCCGACAAGAAGGTCTGGTGCATCGTCGGCGACGGCGGCTTCCAGATGACCTTGGCCGAGCTGGCCACGGCGGCCATCCACAAGCTTCCGGTCAAGATCCTGATCATCAACAACTCGTACCTGGGCATGGTTCGCCAGTGGCAAGAGCTGTTCTTCGACAACCGGCTGTCGGGCGTCGACCTGGAGGGCAACCCGGATTTCGTGAAGCTGGCGGGTGCTTACGGCATCAAGGCCTGGCGCGTGCGGCGTCCGGCCGAGGTCGACCGGGTCCTGAAGGCGGCCATGGAATGGAACGAGGGTCCTTGCCTGGTCGAGGCCGAGGTCATGAAGGAGGACAACGTCTTCCCGATGATTCCGGCGGGCGCCGCGCTGAAGGACATGATCATCGATCGCCCGAAGCACAAGATGGAGAAGCCAACAGGGAGCACGTAGGGGGCACGCCCCCCTACGTGACCCCCCATTCCTGAGGGGCCGGCCCGGCTGAGCCGGGCCTCCCTGGGCTTGGACTCGTGCCTTACGGCGCTCTGACTTCGTAGCAAAAACAACGTTCTTGTGAGGTTTTGAGATGACGGCTACTGCTTTGAATTTGCCCGCTTCGATTGCTCCTCCGGTTCATACGATTTCGATCTTGGTGCGGAACAAGCCGGGGGTCCTGGTTCGGGTGGCCTTGGTGTTCTCGCGGCGGGGATACAACATCGAGAGCCTGGTGGTCAGCCCGGACGTCGCCGACGGCGAGTTCTCGCGCATGAGCATCACCTGCAGCGGCGAGCTGGAGACGCTGGAGCAGATCATCAAGCAGTGCACGAAGCTGATCGACGTCGTGCACGCGATCGATCACACCGGCAAGGCGGTGATCGAGACGGAGATCGCGCTCGTCAAGGTGACCTGCCCGCTCGATCGGCGCACCGAGATCCTGCAGATCGCCGAGCAGTACAACGGAAAGATCGTCGACTACGGCACCGACTCGCTGATCGTGCGCATGTACGGCAGCAGCGACAAGCTGGACGCGTTCATCTCGCTGATGCGGCAGTTCGAGATCACCGAGCTCGTTCGCTCGGGCAAGATCCTGATGGCCCGTGGCAACGAGACGACGTAGTCCGACCGGGACGGGCCGCGTCGGATCACGATTCGACGCGGTGGCGTCTCACAGCACGTACTGCGACAGGTCCTCGTCCTTCAACACGCCGTCGAGCCGCTCACGGACGTAGGCCGCGGTGATGGGAATCGTCACCGTGCCGAGGCCCGGTGCCTCGAACGCCAGATCGTCGAGCACCCGCTCCATGATGGTGTGCAGGCGGCGGGCACCGATGTTCTCCATGCGCGCGTTCACCTCGGCGGCGATGCGCGCGATCTCGGCCACCGCATCCTGTCGGATGTCGAGGGTGACGTTCTCGGTGGCCAGCAGCGCCGTGTACTGCTTGGTCAGCGCGTTCTCGGGCTCGGTGAGGATTCGCACCAGATCGTCGTCGGACAGCGACTCCAGCTCGACGCGGATGGGGAAGCGCCCCTGCAGCTCGGGGATCATGTCCTTCGGCTTCGAGACATGGAAAGCGCCCGCCGCGATGAACAGCACGTGATCGGTCTTCAGCGGTCCGTACTTCGTCGACACGGTCGACCCTTCGACGATGGGGAGCAGATCGCGCTGCACCCCTTCGCGCGAGACGTCCGGGCCGCTGCCGCCGCCCCCTTCGCGACCCACCACCTTGTCGATCTCGTCGATGAAGATGATCCCCGCCTCCTCGGCGCGGCGGATCGCCTCCTTCGTCACCTTGTCGACATCGATCAGCTTGGCCGCCTCCTCTTCCGTCAGCGCCTCCAGCGCCTCGGGCACCGTCAGGCGGCGCCGCTTCGTCTTGCTCTTCATCTGGGGGAGCATGTCCTTCAGGTTCAGGACCATCTCTTCCATGCCGGTCCCCGAGAACACGTCGATGACCGACTGAGGCGAGTCGGCCGTGTCGATCTCGACCGTGCGATCATCGAGCTTCCCCTCGCGCAGCAGGCGGCGCAGGCTCTCGCGCGTCCCGCTCCCGCCGTCGGCCGCCACGGAGGTCGACGACGCCCCGTCCGATTCGCCGATGGCGGGCATGGGGATGGCCGAGGTGTTGCTCGCCCCCGCGCGCGGGCGCGGGCCCGGCGGCAACAGCACGTCGAGCAGCCGCTCCTCGGCGTTCTCGCGCGCCCGCGGGCGCACCCGCTCACGCTCCTCTTCCTTCAGCATCTGCATGGCGGTCTCGGCCAGATCCCGCACCATGGAATCGACGTCACGCCCCACGTAGCCGACCTCGGTGAACTTCGAGGCCTCCACCTTCACGAACGGCGCCCCGGCCAGGCGGGCCAGCCGCCGGGCGATCTCGGTCTTCCCCACGCCCGTCGGGCCGATCAGCATGATGTTCTTCGGCACGATCTCGTCGCGCATGGGGGGCGGCACCTGTTGCCGCCGCCAGCGGTTGCGCAAAGCCACCGCAACCGCCCTCTTGGCGGCCCGCTGGCCCACGATGTAGCGGTCCAGCTCCTCGACGATGGCGCGCGGGGTCAGGGATTCGAGGCGCGCCCGCGTCACGGCGGGGCTCACGGTCGCGGACGGCATCAGAGCTCCTCGATGACTTGCGTGGTGTTCGTATAGATGCAGATCTCGCCGGCGATGGTCAGCGCCTTCTCGACGATGGCGCGCGCGGGAAGGTCCGTCGCGGTCAACAGCGCGCGGGCCGCCGCCAGGGCGTAGGGGCCGCCCGAGCCGATCGACGCGGCGTCGCCGTCGGGCTCGATGACGTCGCCCGTCCCGGACAGCAGCAGGATGCGCTCCCTGTCGGCCACGAGCAGCAGGGCCTCGAGGCGGCGCAGGACTCGATCGGTTCGCCAGTCCTTGGCCAGCTCGACCGCGGCCCGCAGCAGGTTGCCGTTGGTGTCCTTCAGCTTGGCTTCGAACTTCTCGAACAGAGTGAGACCGTCGGCCGCCGAGCCGGCGAAGCCGGCCACGACTTTGTTGTCATGTAGGCGTCGAACTTTGCGCGCCGTACCCTTCATGACTGTGTTTCCCATCGTGACCTGGCCATCGCCGCCGATGACGACGGAGCCGCCTCGACGCACGGCCAGCACGGTGGTGGAGCGAATGCGGGGTGATTTCATGGGGGAGGAACCTTCAAGCGCGGGAACGGGGATGGGCCTTGTCATAGACCGCCATCAGGTGGTCGATGTTGACGTGAGCATAGCGCTGAGTCGTCTGAAGGCTCGCATGTCCCAGCATCTCCTGAATGGCGCGCAGGTCGGCGCCTTCCCCGAGCAGGTGCGTGGCGAAGCTGTGGCGAAGGGCGTGCGGCGACACCTGGCGAACGCCGGTGGCGAGCTCGCGCCGGGCCAGCAGCCGGCGCACCGTTCGCGGATCGAGCCGCCGCCCCCGCGCCGTGACAAACAGCGCCACATGATCGGCGCGCTTCGCCTTCACGATCCAGGCGGTCCGATGGGGCAGATAGACGGCGACGGCCGACACCGCCTTGCGCCCCACGGGGACGATGCGATCTTTCCGCCCTTTTCCCTGTCTGATCCGCACCTCGGACTTCCCCCTCTCGTCGGTGAGGTCGTCGAGGTCGAGGTTGCACGCCTCCGACACGCGCAGCCCGGCGCCGTAGATCACCTCGAACAGCGCCTCGTCCCGCAGCCGGGCGGCCTCGTCGCCGGGCACGTCGGTCGGCTTCACGCCGTCGAGCAACCGGGTGACGTCGTCCTTCCCCAGAAACTTGGGCAGGTAACGGGCACGTTTCGGCGCGCGCAGCGCCGCCACCGGGCTCGACGTCAGCAGTCGCCGCCGCACCAGGAATCGAAAGAACGCCCGCAGCGACGACAGCTTGCGCCCGATCGTCACCGCGTCGTTCTTGCCATGCAGCCCGGCCAGGTACGAACGACAGACGACGATGTCGAGGTCGCCGAGCGCGACGGTGCGGCCCACGAGCTGGCGCGCGAAGGCGCCCAGTTCGTTCACGTCGTGCAGGTAGGCGCGGAGGGTGTTCACCGACGCGCGCTTCTCAGTGCGCAGGTGATTGCGAAACGCCTCGATCGCGTCTTCCATGCCTCGTCGATCGTACTCGATGCCACCAGGGCCGGCGACTTTGCGCGGCGAGGGGGTTGCCGCGGGAGCGCCGCGGTGTCATGAGAGGGCCATGGCAAGAACACTGGTGACGGGGGCGAATCGGGGCATCGGTCTGGCGCTGTGTCAGCTGCTGCGCAAGCGCGGGGACGACGTGGTCGCGGTTTGCCGGACCACGAGCCCCGAGCTCGACGCGCTGGGCGCGGACGTCGTTTCCAACATCGACGTGACCTCCGACGAGAACGTGGCCACCTTGGCCCGTCACCTGGGGGGTACGGCGCTCGATCTGGTGATCCTGAACGCGGGCATCCTGCGCAACACCAACCTCGATACCTTGGAGCTCGATGACGTGAACGAGCAGTTCGCCGTCAACGCCGTCGGCCCTCTGCGAATCGCCCATGCCCTGCAGCCCAATCTGGTCAAGGGCTCAAAGCTGGCCCTGATCACCAGCCGCATGGGCTCGATCGGAGACAACGGCTCGGGCGGCCACTACGGCTACCGCATGTCCAAGGCCGCCCTGAATGCCGCGGGAATGTCGCTGGCCGTCGATCTGCGTCCCCGGGGAATCGCCGTGGCGATCCTCCATCCGGGCTACGTGCGCACCGACATGACGGGGCGGCAGGGGGGCGTGGAACCGACCGAGGCGGCGCGGATGTTACTGGCCCGGATCGACGCACTGACCTTGAAGACCTCGGGGCAGTTCCTGCACGCCAATGGGGAGCAGCTGCCCTGGTAACCGGCCGTCGCCCGCTCAGAGGGCGGCGACGGACTTGCGCTGAGAAGCGGGGCGGAGACCGGAGGAGTCGCCAGTGGCCAGCGGTTCGGCGCGCACGACCAGGTCGTGGAAGCGACGGACGATGGTCCGCACCTCCGCCAGCTCGAGCTCCGACAGCGAGATGAAGCCCTGGCCGACGTCCTCGGCCGAGGGGAACCGGCAGCGGACGTGGTCCCATTCGGCGCGCGCTTCCCAGCTGAGGCAACCGAGACGACGACGGGTTTCGCCGATCAAGTGGCAGAGCTCGGCCACCTTCGGTTGGGTCTCCTCGTTTAGTCTGTAGCGCATCTTCAGCCCTCCTGACCGTATTCACCAGCAAGTGCCGTACCAACGCGAGAAAGCCGGTCCCATCAGCCTCCGCGCCCTGATGGTGAGCCCTGGCCGACTCACATCGCGCCGCGCCTGCTCACCTTGAGCCGGTTGCCCCTCAGGTTGCGCAGAAACGTCCGCGCGTCCTGAAGGAACGCCGACCGGGTATGCTGCGGGCCCCCCGCATGGCTTCCACCCCCGCCCGAGACCCCGCGCCCCGTAAGGCGAGCGCACCGTTCGAAGGTGAATTCGAGATCGCCTCGCTGGACGACTTCGGGCGCGGTCTGACGTCCATGGCCACGTCCACGTCTGGGTCCGGCGCGGCGGTGCGCATCCCCTTCACGCTCCCTGGCGAGCGGGTCCGCGCCAGGCTCTGGCGCCAGGACGTGCCCGTGGCCGAGGGGGACCTCCTCGAGGTCCTGCGCCCCTCCCCCGAGCGAATCGCGCCGGCCTGCCCGCTCTTCGGCGCCTGCGGCGGGTGCCAGATCCAACATCTCCCCTACCCGTCCCAGCTGGCCTGGAAGACGACCGTGGTCCGCCAGCAGCTCGCGGCGGCGGGACTGAAGGTCGAGGTGACTGACTGTGTCGCGTCGCCGCGCGCCTACGGATACCGCTCGAAGATCACGCCTCACCATGAGAAGCCGCGCGGCGGGCGCCCGCTGGCGATCGGCTTTCTGAAGGTTGGCCGGCGGCACGACGTGGTCGACGTCGAGCGGTGCCCCCTGGCCACCGAGGGGATCAACGCTCACCTGCCGGCGTTTCGCGCGGAGATCGCCGCCGCGGCGACCGAGCGCCGGCGGGGGTCGACGTTCCTGATTCGCGAGGCGGCCTCGGGCGTGACGACCGATCCCGACGCCCGCGTCACCGAGCGTGTCGGCCCGCTGGCGCTGGAGTTCTTCGCGCGCGAGTTCTTCCAGAACAACCCCTTCCTGCTGCCCCGCCTGGTCGAGTTCGTCATCGAATCGGCCGCCGCCAGCGGCGCCGTGCGGCTGGTCGACACGTACAGCGGCAGCGGCCTGTTCGCCCTGGCCGCCGCGACCCGATTTCAGGAGGTCACGGGCGTCGAGGTGAGCGCCGGCGCCATCGCCGCCGCTCGCCAGAACGCCGCCCGCAACGACCTCACGAACGTGCGCTTCGTGGCCGCCGACTCGTCCCGGGTCTTCGCGGAGCTGCCGCTGCCCGCCAGCGACGCCGCCGTCATCATCGATCCACCGCGCAAGGGATGCGACGACAAGTTCCTGGCCCAGCTGGTCAGCTTCGCCCCGCGCGCGATCGTCTACGTGTCGTGCAACCCCGAGACGCTGGCGCGCGATCTGTTCCAGCTCGTGGCGGCCGGCTACCGGGTGCGCGCGCTGCAGCCGTTCGACATGTTTCCGCAGACACGCCACGTGGAGTGCGTGGCGGTGCTCGACCGCGCGTCCTGACGAGAGCCCACGCGGACGAACCCCGCGTCGATCGTGATCGACGCGGGAGCCGCGCCGTCCGCTACTTCATGGTCGCGGTGAAGTCGGTCGTCTCGAGCCCGGCGCCGCCGGTCCAGATCTCGTAGCCGGCGAAGACGTTCGTCAGGTACCACGAGTTCATCAGGAACTTCTGGTTGTCGACCGCGTCGCGGATGAAGTCGCCCAGGTTGAACGACAGCGTGTGGATGGTGGTCGCCGCCTGGTAGGTGATGCACGGCTTGCCGTTGCCCGAGTTGTTGCCCTCCCAGACGTTCCAGTTCTGCCCGGCGATGTTGACCGTATTCATCATCGTGCCGATGGGCTGGTTGTCGGTCGGCTTGTGGTACCACACCATCAGGAAGCCGCCGGTGGGCGACGACGCCGCCGGCTCGCCCGACGAGCTGGTGCTGAACCAGACGTCGTAGGCCGCGTTGTACGAACCGGTCGCGCCGTTCTCGGTCCAGGTCCAGCTGGTGGGCAGGCTGCCTTTCGTGATCGCGCTGACCGCCTTCGGGTTGTCGCCCGACGAATTGTTCGAGTTCTGTCCGATGAAGACCGAGGGGAACGACGCCGGATTGTTGTTCGAGCCGGTGCCGGTCTGCGTGGCGACCTTCATCTTGGTGCCGGGGCCGTAGCTGATGGTCTCCCCCGTGCGGGCGCCCCAGTCGTTGTTCTGGATGACGTACTGCTGCGAGCCGCAGCCGACCTTCGTCGTGCCGAACGGATCGGTGATGGTGCCCATCGAGTTCGAGGGGCTCGTGCAGGTGGCGGTGCCGCCCGTGCTGCCGCCGCTTCCGGTCGAGCCGCCGTCGATGATCGGCTCGATCTTGGTGATGCAGACGTTGTAGTCACCCGCGGTGGCGGCGCCGGCCGAGACCTGAACCTGGATGTCGAACGGCGTCCCGTCGTCACCGACGGCCTTCGTGCAGCCCATGGTGGCGGCCCAGGACGGGCACATGGCATCGGCGAAGCAGATTTTCTGGGTGATGCCGTCGGTGAACGCGCCGAGCTCGACGAAGGGGGCGATGTCCGAATCGCTCGTGCTCTGCTTGAACCCGACGCGCACCGGGGCGCCGCCCGAGTTGCCGCTCAGCGTGAAGTTGAAGCACTTCGCGGGGCCGCCGTAGGCCATCTTCACCGGGGTGGTGCCGCCCGACGAGTTCAGCTCCATGCCCAGACCGCAGCCCCAGTTGTTCTTCGTCGAATCGTAGTTCGTCAGCGTGCCGCTGATGCAGCAACCGTTGTCGCCGCACGGGTTGGCCGGCAGGGGATTCGCGCACGACATCATGTCGCCGTAAGCATAGAAAGCGCCCTGGATCATCGGGGCGATGTCCGCGTCGCAGACCCAGCCGCCGGTGTCCACGAGGTTCGAGGCGTCGGCGGTGCAGGGGGTGCCCGTCGCGCCGCCCGAGCCGCTGCTGCTACTGCCGCCGCTGCCCGACCCGTTGCTGCCGCCCGAGCCGCTGCCGTTGCTGCCGCCGCTGCTGGCGTGGCTGCCTCCGCTGCCCGATCCGTTGCCGCCGCCGGAGCCATTGTTGCCCCCGCTGCCGTTGCCGTTGCCACCGCCGCTCCCCGAGTTGTTCCCGCCGCTCCCATCGCCGCCAGACGATTTCGGTGTACATCCGACGAGCAACAGACCGGTCAGCAAGACAGAGGTGAGGCACTGACGCATGGGGAATCCTCCAAATTTCAGGGGAAACGGGGGGAATTTAGGGGGGCGAGGCGGGGCAGGATAACACGGCCCCGCCGCGCCAAGGGGTTGGTAAGCGTACGCGCCAGAGCGGGGGTCGGCTACCGGGTCTTCACGGCCGCGCGCGTCGCGAAGCCGCCGGATACGGCTAGGAAAGCAGCCCGGTCAGAAAATCCGGGTGCAGCCCCAGCTTCAGGAAACCCGCGAAACCAAACACGATTCCCAGTGACGCGAAACCGATGCCGAAGCCGAGCAGCAGACGCTTCCGCGTCAGCGCCGTGATGCCGAGCAACGCGATGGAGACCGACATCAACGCTTCGGCCAGGTCGAACTGATCGTCGTGGACGTTGAGGGCGTCGTAGTCGTCCTTGAAGCCCTTGGCCTTGGCCATGATGTCCGCCTTCTCGGTCTCGTAGCTCGTCACGCGCGAGGTGTACTCGCCGATCTTCTCGTCGAGGAGGGCGCGCGCGTCCGCCCCCAGCTCGGGGTGCATCGCCCGCTCGAGCGTGAGCTGATCCAGCGTCGACTCGGCCAGGTTCAGCTTCATGCCCTTGGCTTGATACAGCGACCACTCATCCACGCCGCTCGCCTGGTCCTGCTCCATCGCCTGGACGACGTTGCCGTCCTTGACGTTGCACAACGCCATGAACGTCGCCGTGATGGCGACCATCAACGCGATGATCGAATTCAAGCGATCGCCGCCGCCCCGTTCTACCGCCTCGCCAATCGTGTCGGCCAGCTCGCTCATGGCGGGCGATTGTAGCCGAGAGCGGTCGTCGCCTTAAGCGGCGCCGCTCTCGGGCGCTTCCGCGTCGGCCGAGTAGTCGCAGCCCTCCTTGAGGCAGCGGATGCGCGTGCCCGACTTCGACACCTTCTGCACCAGGAACGGGGCCGCGCAGGTGGGACAGGGCTGCGGGATGGGGCGATCCCACGACACGAAGTCGCACTGGGTCTTCGAGTAGTTCGAGCAGCCGAAGAACACCTTACCCTTGCGCGAACGCTTCTCGGTCACGTAGCCGCCGCACTCGGGCTTGGGGCAGGCCACGCCCAGGGAGATGGGCGCCGTGGTCTTGCACTCCGGATAGCGCGAGCAGGCCTGGAACTCGCCGAAGCGCCCGCGCCGGATCACCATCCCCGACTGGCAGGTCGGACACAGCTGATCGGTCGGCCGCGTCGTGGCGATGATCTGCAAGGTGCCGTCGGAGCGGCGCGCGAACTCCTTGGTGTTGCGGCACTCCGGATAGCCGGTGCAAGCCAGGAAGTGGCCGTTGCGCCCCCACTTGATCACCATGGGCTTGCCGCACTTCTCGCAGATCTCGCTGGTGGGCTCCTCTTCCTTCTTGAGGTCCCGCATCTCGATCTTGGCCTTCTCGAGATCCACCTTGAACGGCTCGTAGAAGCGGTGGAGCAACTTGACCCAGTCGGCCGTGCCCTCCTCCACCTGATCGAGCTGCTCCTCCATCTGCGCGGTGAAGTCGCTGCTGACGATGCCGGGGAAGCTCTTCACCAGCAGGCTGTTCACCATCACGCCGAGGTCGGTGGGGTGCAGGCGCCCCTCCTTCTTCTCGACGTAGCCGCGATCCTGCACGGTCGACAAGATGGCCGCGTAGGTCGAGGGGCGGCCGATGCCCTTCTCTTCCAGCTCCTTCACCAAGGTCGCCTCGGAGAAGCGCGGCGGCGGCTGGGTGAAGTGCTGCTCGGGCTTCACCTCCAGCAGGGACAGCGTCTCGCCTTCCTTCACGTCGGGCAGGGCGCCGCCGGTCTCGTCCTCGTTCGCGACGGCGTCCTCGACCGTCTCCGCGTACACCTCGAGGAAGCCGGCGAACTTCATCACCTGGCCGCTGGCGCGCAGGCCGACGCGGCCCGCCTCGATCTCGATGCTGGTCTGATCGAAGATGGCCGGGACCATCTGGCAGGCCACGAAGCGGTTCCAGATCAGCGTGTACAGCTTCAGCAGATCGTCGGTCTCGCGCTCGTCGCGCCCGCCGCCCTTCTCCGCCCACAGCCGCTTCACGGTCTCGGGATCGAACTTCATCGCCGTGGGGCGAATGGCCTCGTGGGCGTCCTGCGCCTGCTTCTTGGACTTGTAGACGATGGGCTGCGGCGGCAGCGAGGCCGGTCCGTACTTCTCGCCGATCAACGCGCGCACCTCGGCCAGCGCATCGTCGGAGATGCGGGTCGAATCGGTACGCATGTACGTGATGAGGCCGACCAGGCCCTCTTCGCCCATCTCGACGCCTTCATAGAGACGCTGCGCCAGACCCATCGTTCGCTTGGGCGAGAACCGCAGCTTGCTCGACGCCTCCTGCTGCAGCTTCGAGGTGATGAAGGGCGGGGGCGCGTTCTTGCGGCGCTCCTTCCGATCGACCGAGGCGATGCGCGGCGGGGACGCATTCAGCGCGTCGACCACGGCGCCGGCCTTCTCCCCGTCGGAGAGGTCGACCTTGGCGCCGTCCAGCTTCGTCACCTTGGCGACGAACGGCGGCGGGATGCTCCCCTGCAGCTGCGCCTCGACGGTCCAGTACTCCGTGGGGATGAACGCGGCGATCTCCTGCTCGCGCTCGGCGACCAGGCGCACCGCCACCGACTGCACGCGCCCCGCGGACAGGCCGCGCTTCACCTTCGTCCACAGCACCGGGCTGATCTGGTAGCCAACCAGCCGGTCCAGGATGCGGCGCGCCTGCTGCGACTCGAACTTGTGCATGTTCAGGTCGATGGGATGCTGGATCGACTCCGTGATCGCCTTCTTGGTGATCTCGTTGAACAGCACGCGGGAGATGTTCGGGTTCGAGGGGCGAACCTCCTCGGCCAGGTGCCAGGCGATGGCCTCCCCTTCGCGATCGGGGTCGGGCGCCAGCAGCACGCGCGAGGCCAGCTTCGCGGCGGCGGTGATCTCGTCGAGCACCTTCTTCTTGCCGTCGATGACGACGTACTCGGGCTGGAAGTCGTGCTCGATGTCGATCCCCATCTTCTTCTTGGGGAGATCCTTCACGTGGCCGACCGACGCCTTCACGACGTAACCGGCGCCCAGGTACTTCTTGATCGTCTTCGCCTTCGCGGGCGACTCGACGATCACCAGGATGCCGCCGGCTCCGCGGACCTTCTTCGCCGGCTTCTCCGTCGTGCCGTCCGCCACCTCGTCATCGAGCTCGACGTCATTCGCCGCCTCGTCGTCGTCCTCCTCAGCGGGGGGCTCGAGGCGGCGAGCCCTGGGCTTCCCGGTGGCGTGCGCGACGGTCTCCTTCTTTGAGGCCGGTTTCGAAGCTGGTTTCTTGGCCGCGGCCACTTTCTTCGTCTTCGCCGATTTGGACGCGGGCTTCGCCTTCGCCTTGGCGCCGGCGGGCTTCGCCTTCGTCGCGGTCGGCTCCGCCTCCGCGCCTGTCGTTTCGTCGGTCGCAGCCGGCACGGGCGAGTTCTCGGCCGAAGCGGTCGCTTTCTTAATGGCCACGATGCACCTCGAATCGGCCGCCGGCGCGGCGAAGAATCCAACCGTCGAGCTCACCCTCACAAAGGAGGCCCAACACCTCGGAAAGCGGCTGACCGAGGCGGGCGGCGACGTCCTCGGCCGTGGTCGGACCACCGTCGAGCGCCCGCCGCAGCCGTTCGTTGCCCTCCGACACCGTCGCGACGGGGATGGGCACTCCGGCCAGCGCGGCCGCCACGTCGGCCGACGACGACACCGGCCAAGCGCTCCCGGCCGCCAGCAACGCATCGGCGCCGCTGCTGCCCGGGAGGGCGCACAGCCGGCGCCCCAGCCGGCGGGCGATCTTCGCCGTGATGAGCGCCCCCGAACGGGTGCGGCATTCCCCGACGATCACCACCCGCGCCAGCGCCGCCACCAGGCGGTTACGCGCCGGGAACTGCCCCTTGCGCGGCTGCACGCCCGGCCCGTACTCGGAGAGCAGGCCGCCCGTCGCGGCGATCTCCCGGAACAGGCCCACGTGGCGGTCCGGATAGACGATGTCGATGCCGCAGCCGAGCACCGCGAAGGTGGTGCCGTGGGCCGCCAGCGCGCCCCGGTGCGCGGCGGCGTCGATGCCGAGCGCGCCCCCCGAGACGATCGAGAAACCGTCCCCCGCCAGCGCGCCGGCGAGCGCGCTCACCCGACGGCACGCCTCGAGCGACGCCGAGCGCGAGCCGACGATGGCCACCATCGCCTCGTCATGCAGGGGCAGCCGGCCGTCCACCCAGAGCGCGTCGGGCGACCAGGTCGAAAGATCGCCGAAGGAACGGGGAAAATCGGCCGCGGCGGACGGCACGGACCTCGGTCCCGGCAGAACGATCGCGGCGCGGCTCATACCCACCATTGTCGTGGGGCGGCCGATCGAGTTGTGGCGAAATTCACCCATCGTAAGAGCCGCTGGAGATAACCCCCGGAGACCGCGGGGTCAAGCAACCCCTGAAAAAGCCCTGCCATTCCAGGGCATTAGCGTCTCCGACCGGGAGCCGCGCCTCCGCGCAGGAAGATGGCGAGGGGCGAACGGGGCGATTTCGCGGCCCCATTGCTGCGTGAATTGACCCATGCCAGACTCCGTTTCACTCTCCCGCAGCTCCCTCGATCATTTCCCCCCCAAATGAGCTTCCCCATGAACGTTCGGCGCAACGCTCGGTCCGTCGTTTGGCTGGTTTCGCTTCTCGCCGTCGGGATGACCGCCGCCCTCGCTGGGTGCGGTGATCCCAACCCGCGCGTCATCAAGGTAGGAAGCGGTGGGACGGTCGGCTCGGGTTCGGGCGGGACCGTCGGCTCGGGCGGTGTGGTCGGCTCGGGCGGTGTGGTCGGCTCGGGCGGCGTCATTGGCAGCGGCGGCGAGGTCGGCTCCGGCGGCGTGGCCAGCGGAGGCGGCGCGGTCGGGTCCGGCGGCACGGGCACGGCGGGCGCAGCGGGCGGCTCCATCGGCTCGACAGGCGGCGCCAGGGGGGGAGCGACGGCTTCGGGCGGCGCGGCGGGGGGCACCACCGGCTCGGGCGGCGCCGCGGGCGGCGCCACCGGCGCGGGCGGCGCCGCGGGTGGCCTGAACCTCATCACGAACGGCGACTTCTCGATGGGCGACATGTTCTGGAGCATCGACGTCTCCAGCGTCGCCCATCAGATCACGAACGGGGCCGACTGTCTGATGATCACGGGTGGCTCGGCCACCCTGCACCTCGGCTGGCCCGCCATGGTCGCGCAGGCGCTGAACCTCGCCGCCGGAACCTACAAGCTGTCGTACCGCGCGTCGTCGTCCGGTCCGCTCACGGTCATGGTCCAGCCCAAGATCGGGCTCGCCGTCGATCCGTACACGGCGGACTTCCCCACCGGCTCGGCGGTGACGGACGCCGTCGGCGCCAGCCTGCAGACGTTCACGCACATGTTCACGACCACCGCCGCCGACACGATGGCGGGCCTGGCGTTCACGATCGTGCCGGGCAGCGGCTCGCAGACGACCACCGTCTGCTTCGACGACGTCTCGCTGGTCAAGCAGTAGCGGTTGCTCCGGGACTCATCCGGGCACGGGCGCGTCCGGACCAGGGTGCTAGAAAGGAGCGACATGCGAACCGTCGCGTCGATGCTGCTCGTGCTCTTCTGCGCCGGAACGGCCCAGGCGCAGTCCCTCCCGGTCTCTCCACCCGCGTCTCCGACGACGCCGGCGGCGGCCGAAGCGAAGGCGCGCTACGAGCACGACAGGAAGAGCCCCGGCCTGGCGCTGACCCTGGAGGCGGTGAGCCCCATCGCCGGGATGGGCACGTACTACACGGGCACCGAGACGGACAAGGCGACGTTCCTCGCCATCACCACCGCCATCGCTGCCGGCGCGGGCGTGGGCTCGGTCCTCTGGTTGATCCACCTCGACCGCGAGCACCCGAGCGGCGGCGATCGCGCGCTCGTCGACTTCGAGCAGGCCACCGCGATCTCCCTGCTGGTCACGTCCGGCCTGGTCTACCTGCTGTCGCGCGCCTCCGGCCTGTCGCTGGCGTCGCAGGCGACCGACGGCTACAACGAGGATCTGCAGCGCCGCCTGTCGCCGCCCTGACCGGGCGACGTTCGGAGCGGCTTGATGCGCACGCCGATTCCGGATAGTGACGCGCCGACCGCCCGATGCTTCGCCGCCTGACCCGCGATATCCTGACCTTCGATTGGTCGCAGTCCCAGCCAGGGGCCGCGCTGACCTGCCTTCCCGCGCTGGTCTTGCCGCTCGCCATCGGGGTGGCCACCGGCCATCCGCGCCAGGGCATGATGGCCGCGGCCGGCGCGTTCTCCGTCGGGTTTGGCTCGTTCCAGGCGCTGGGGGCGTCGCGCAGAACGCCCATGCTGGTGGCGACGGCGGGGATGTGTCTGTCGAGCTGGATCGGCACCTGGGGCGGTCAGTTCGCGCCCGTGACGGTGGGGCTCAGCGCGCTGTGGGGAATGATCTACGCATGGGCGTGGCGACGCGGTCCCGGCGCCTCGTGGATCGCGCTGCAGTGCCTGATCTGGCTGATCATCTCCAGCGCCTATCCAGCCAGTGGGCTCCACGCGCTGACCCGCGGCTCCTTCGTGCTGGGCGGAGGGCTTTTGCAGATGTCGCTGGTGTCGGCGGCCTGGCGGTTCACGGCGATCCCGACCGCCGTCGGCGGGGCGGCGCGCTCCGCCGAGCCGGCGCAGGCGTCCGCGTCGACCCGGGCGGTGCGCTGGCGGCAGTCGGCGCGCGTGGGCGCGTTGCTGGCGCTGGCGATGGCGCTGAGCCAGGGGTTGGCCTTGCCGAGCGGCTACTGGATCCCGATGACGGCGGCGATCGTGACGCGGCCCGAGCTGCAGCATACGTTTCAGCGCGGCATGGCCCGCATCGTGGGGACGCTGGTGGGCGCCGCCGTTGCCACGCTGATCGCGCTGGCGTTGCGTCCGCTGCCCGTCGTCCTGGCCGCGCTGGTGCTGCTGTTCGCCGGCGCCTGTTATCTGCTGGTTCACGTGAACTACGCCGCCTTCGCCGCCTGTTTGACGTCGTACGTGGTGTTCCTGCTGGCGATGGTGGGCGCGCCCGCGCCGGTGACCATCGCCCATCGCACCATGAACACGCTGCTGGGAGGCGCCCTGGCGGGGCTGGGACACGCCGCGTTCGTGGGACTGGCGCGCCTGCTCGACCGCAAGCGGGCGCGGCGTGCGCCGCTTCACTCGGGGTAGTGCTTCTGCAGGCACTCGTTGCAGATCGAGTGCGTGAACGCCGCTTCCGTGTGCTCCGCCACGTAGGCCTGGATCTCTTCCCAAGCATCGTTCTTGGCGCGGATCCGGTTGCAGTGCATGCAGATGGGCAGCAGGCCCCGCAGCTGCTTCAGCTCGGTGCGCGCCGACTCGAGCTCGCGCGCCGCCGTCTTCAGGCTGATGTTTCGCCAGGATGAGAACGCCAGCGCGAGCTGCACGGTGATGACGCCGACGACGAGCTGCAGGCGCGCCCCCGAGCTGGCGGCCGAGGGGAGCCGCGCCACGATCGCCGCCAGCGCGAACACCAGCATCGAGTAGCCGATCGTCGAGCGCAAGGTCATCAACAGCGCGTTGACGGACGCCAGGATCACGAACGCGCCGATCAGGTACGGGGTGGCGATGGCGTTGCGAAAGACCAAGGAAAAGTAGTGCAGCGTCCCCACGATCGACACGCAATAGCCCATCTCGACGAGATAGCCGCCCAGCCGGGGAACGAACGACAGGCCGAAGCAGAGCGTGACGAACGCCAGGAAGGCCCCCCGCTCCCAGAGCGGGTCGACGGCGCCGGGCATGATCCAGACGTGCGCGAAGTGCCAGCTCGCGTAGACCGTCCCGCCCAACAGCAACAGCAACCGCGCCGAGACACGGGCCGAGATGCTGTGCTTCAGAGCACCGACGTGCCAGGTCGAGCTGTCCATGCGCCCCCATCCTGTGACGACCCCGCGAACGAGCATCGGGTCCCCGCCGATTGTGAACCTTCCGCCGGGAAGATCAATCGTGCCGCCTGGGCCGTGCCGCCGCCTTTTCGCGCGGCACGTCACTGCGCGTGGACTTCCGTCTCGCGAAGGTTACGGTGCGGCGCCGGCGATCGGACGCAGGAGCGCGGGAGACCGGCGACCACGCCGCGACTTTTCCTCGACTCTGGATGGACCGTGGGGATTGGCTCGGCCCGTGCAAAGGGAGGCGCCGAACAAACTCACCTCCGGAGACGACCATGAAGAAACTGCAGATGTGTTCCTCGCTATGTTCCTCGCTTGGATTTGGCGCCCTGCTGGCGTTCTCGACGCCGGCCCTGGCGGCGGACGCCCCCGTCACCGCCGACGTGCTCGGCAAGCTGCACGAATCGAATCAGAAAGAGATCTCGATGGGCAAGCTCGCCCAGAAGAATGGGCAATCGAAGGACGTCACCAAGTTCGGCAAGATGCTCGTCAAGGATCACACCGCCGCCGACAAGAAGGTGGAGGCGCTGGCGAAGCAGGAGAAGCTCGATCTGCCCGCCCCCGCCCCGATGAAGGACGACGACATGCCCAAGGGCACGGGCGCGGAGTTCGACACCAACTTCGCGAAGTCGATGCTGGACGATCACAAGAAGGACATCGCCGAGGTGACCACCGCGCGCGACGGCACCACCGACGACAAGCTGAAGAAGCTACTGACCGCCATGCTCCCCACGCTTCAGAAGCACGAGGATACGGCCCAGCACATCGTCGACGCCTCGCCGAAGAAGTAACCCGGCGCTCCGCCATCGAGGCAGGCCATGCAGAAGCGGGGGAACCGCGCGCCGTCGCGTCGTGCCGTGTTGAAGTCCACCACCGGCCTGACCCTGTCGGGCGCCGTCGCTTTCCTGGGCGGCGCCGCGCGGGCGGTCGCCGGTGATGGGCTCACGCCCGTGAAGCTACCGCCGCTGCTCGCGTCCAGCGAGCGCGAGAGCGACAAGGTCCCCACCCCGCTGCCGCCCGAGCAGCGGGTGGGCTTCGCCATCGTCGGGCTGGGCCACCTGGCCTTGCAGCAGATCCTGCCCGCCTTCAGCGAGAGCAAGCTGTGCCGCCCGGTGGCGCTGGTGAGCGGCGACGGCGCGAAAGCAGCGAACGTCGCCGCCCAGTACGGGATCGCGCCGAAGCACGTCTACGACTACCAGAGCTACGACCGCCTGGCGCAAGACGCGGCGGTCAGCGCCGTCTACGTCGTGTTGCCGAATGGCCTGCACGCCGAGTACAGCATCCGCGCCGCGCGGGCCGGCAAGCACGTGCTGTGCGAGAAGCCGATGGCCATCTCGGTCAACGAATGCGAACGGATGATCGACGCCAGCCGGGCCGCCCACAAGAAATTGATGGTCGCCTACCGCATGCAATACGAGCCCTACAACAGGGAAGCGATCCGGATGGCGCGGGCCGGCGAGCTGGGCAAGCTGAAGGCGTTCATGGCGAGCAATGGCCAGGCTCAAGGCGATCCGCGACAGTGGCGGCTGCGAAAGGCGCTGGCGGGAGGCGGGTCGTTGCCCGACGTGGGGATCTATTGCCTGAACGCCGCGCGCTACCTCAGCGGCGAGGAGCCGACCGAGGTGTCGGCGCTGGTGACCAGCACGCCGCACGATCCGCGCTTCGTCGAGGTGGAAGAGCAGGTCGACTTCACCTTGCGCTTCCCTTCCGGGTTCGTCGCCTCGTGCACGAGCTCGTACGGGTATCACGATTCGAAGTGTTACCGGCTGATGGGGACGCAGGGATGGCTCGAGCTCGACCCCGCCTTCCCTTACGCCGGTCAGGCGATGCGCATCGCTCGCAAGCACGCCGGATCGAGCGGCGAGGATGTCGAGACGCGAAAGCTGGAGGCGAAGAACCAATTCGCGCTGGAGATGGACCACTTCGCCGCCTGCATCCGCGACGACAAGGTTCCCCTGACCGGCGGCGAAGAGGGCCTGCAAGACATGCGGGTCATCGCGGCGATCTACGACTCCGCCCGGCGCGGCCACGTCGTCAAGCTGCCGCGCATCGAGAAGGTCGACGCCCTTCGCGGGCCCGCGCTCGTCGATGCGGCGGGGTGAGCTTTCGGATCTCGCCTGCTGGCACGTGCGTTGCTGAATTTCAAACCATCGCCGCCACGCCCGAGCACGCAGTCGAGTGACGGCGGACGCTTTTCCCCAGAGCGTGACGGAAACCACAGGAGGTCCCCATGTCCAATCATCGTGATCAACGAAACAGCCGAGATCGTAACGACTCCGCCTCGTCGGAAGGCGGGCGCGGGCGTGAATCAGCGGGATCGTCGAGTAACAACGAGCGAGGCGGAAAGGTGACGAGCCACGAGAAGGCCGCCTTCCACCACGAGACGGCGGCGCATCATCATCAGCAGGCTGCCAAGCATGCCAGCAGCGGCAATCAAACCCGCTCGAACCTGCACGCGGACGCCGCGCGCGGCCACGGCCGGCGCGCCGCCGAGCACGGCGACGAGGCGACCCGCCAGGGGGGCAGCGGGAGCGCGGATCGCGAGCGCGAGATCAATCGCCACACGCTGTCCCAGCAGGATAGCGACAGCGAGAACGCGAACGCGCCCGGCGGTGACGAGGACGGCGAGTCCTCGACGCCGCGTCGCCAGCGCGCGGGCTCCCGTGACGACCAGGCCCGGACCCGCGGCGCCGGCGAAGGAGACGACAGCGAGATCCTGTCAGATGACGCCGACAGCGATCGTCCGATGAACGGACGCGCTCGTTCGGAAGGCCGTCAGGAATCGCCCCGCCGGCACGTCTGAGCGTACTGAGCGAGCGAAGGGTCGTTCAGCGAACGTAGACGCGGCGGTTGCCGCGCGGGGGTTGCCGTACGGCGATCACCAGCGGCGGAGCCGTCGCGTCGTCTTCGCTCGAATCCTCGTCGTCGACGACCAGAGTCCCGATGTCCCAGCCCGTCAGCGCCGACTCCAGAGACAAGCCGGCACCCATGCAGTCGGCGACGGCGTCGACGAACTCGGCCTCGTCCTCTTCCATCACGTCGGTGGTCCAGGCCGCGGCGAGTGATCGCGGCGCCAGGACCGGATCCATTCCCAGGCGCGCCCGTACGCGCGCGAAGTCTCGGGTGAGATGCTCGGCGCAGGCGATGGCGGCGTCGTGCGCCGCCTCGGCCCGCTCCGATAGTCTTGCCGCCTTGTCGGCCTTGGCGTCCTTCTCGGCGTGACCCCGCACAGGTTCGTTCGTGTTCCTCATGTTTGAACCCCCTTCCCGCGCCCGATCGTACTCCCCTGAAAAATCGGACACCAGGGAAAACGGGAGCGCCGCCGTCACGCCAATCGATCTCGTGACGCGACGACGAAAAGGCGCGTCAGTAGCCGCGCTGGAGATCGGCCACGTCACCCAGGCGCAACTCCGCGGTGCCACGAGAGATCCAGCCGACGGTGGTCTCGTTCTGCACGTCGACCGCGAGAATTTCCGCAATCGCGTGCGGGGGAAACCGGGGATCGCTGGTGTCCCAGCTCTCCAGCACGCGCTTCAACCCGTCACCCTGCCTGAGAATCAAGAAGCGGTTGCCCGTTTCCACGCCGTGCCGGCGACCGCGGTTCAGCACCACGAACGTCTGGCTGGCGATGAGCGAGCCAGGATCGAGCGCCGCGATGATCCGCGCCGTCACGCTGACGGCGTTGGGCCTGGGGGCGATGGTGCGCATGTCGGGCAGCAGCGGTCCCACGCGATAGCCGCGCTCGACCGGCTCGGCCAGATCGACGAGGCGGCCGTTGCTGATCGTGCGATCGCCCGAGACACCGTCGACCGCCACCTCGCCGCAGACGTGAACCAGGTACCCCATCACCACCTTCGAGCCCGGCTCCTTGACCGGACGGGTGGTGTCCACTTGATAGACCGAATAGCGCCCCGCCACCTTCGGCGCGTGGCCCGCGGGAAACTCGACGTAGGCCTGATCGCCCGTCGCCAGCAGCAGCTTCTCCTCGAGCGAGCCGTTGATGGTGCCGGCCGCCTTCAAGGCCCCCTCGTCGACGAAGCCGAGCTGGCGCAGGCGCGGCGCTTCCGGTCTCCCCGCCGTCGGATGGGACAGCACGCGTGCCGTCACCAGCGAGGGACGAGGCGCTTCGCGACGCGGACGGAGCTCGTCCTGCGGCGGATTGGCGGCCAACGTTCGATCGACGACGGTGGTGACCTTCTGCGGGGCGGAGCCGTCGCGCAGCCGCACGACCTGCCCCGGATAGATCCAGTGCGGGTTGGGGATCTCGGGATTCAACGCCCACAGCTTGGGCCAGCTCATGGGATCACGCAGGAACTCCTGAGAAACGGTCGAAAGCGTGTCGCCGGCGCGGATGGTGTACGTTGGCGACCGCGCCCCTCCGGTCTTCGAGGAGGCGGCAGGCGTGACGGCGGGAACGGTCTCGTCGGGATCGTCGTCGCCTCGACCATCGACGGTGGCGGCACCGGAAGCGTCGTCATCCGCCGGCTGCGCCGAGACCACCGCGCCCCGAAGCCCGAGCGGCGGCGTGACGGCAAGCGCGAAGAGCAGCGTCGTCCTCGCTCTCGTCCTCATGGCGAACCTTTCCTGGGCGTCCCCGCTCCCAGATGGGCCGGCACGAGCGTCCCCAGCACCGCGCCCTTCTGCGCCGGCGACGGCGCCGCCGCGTTCGGGGCCCCGTCCCCTTCGTCGGGGTGCGCCAAGCGATAGCTGCCCAGGCGGGCCGCCTCGTGCTTCGGAAAGGCCCGGGTCAGCGATTCGAGCACGGCCTGGCCAGCCGCCGCCTGCCCTTCGGCCATCAGGGTGAAGCCCAGCTTCAGCATCGCGTCCGGCACCTTGTTGCCATGCGGGTACGTCTCGATGACCTTGCGAAACTCCGGCTCGGCGGCGGGGTAGTCGTGCAGGTCGTAGTAGCACTCGCCGATCCAGTACTGCGCGTTGTCGGCGTAGTCATGGCGCGGATTCCCCTCGAGGAAATGCCGGAAGCCCGCCAGCGCCGCCTGCTGCTGTCCGGCGCGCAACGCCTCGAGCGCCTGGCGATAGAGCCGCAGCGGCTCCGCCGGCGCGGGGATACCCCGAGTGTCCGACCGGGGCTCGGGCGCGCCCAGGCGCAGCATCGGGCGGTGCGTTGCCACCGCGCGCGCCGGTCGACCGTTCGCGCTGGCCGGCAAGGCGGCGCCCGCGTACTCGACCTCCTGCTCGGCCAGCAAGCTGGACTCGGCGTCGTCCGGTGAGGGCGCGCTCGCCTCGTGCGCCACAGGGGCAGCGGTCACTGACGGCGGCGCGGCGACGGTGGGACGCGGCGGCAATGTCGCCGGTGCTCGCTGCTCGGCCGCCAACCGATGGCTGTCGAGGCGATCCTCGAGGATGAAGATCCGGTTCTCGAGCTCCTCGATGCGCCGCGCGTCGCCGGCGTTCTTCGCGCGCAGCTCGGCGATGGTCCGGTCGGCGTCGCCGGGGGCGGCCTTCGGGCGCGGCGCCGTCGCGCAGCCCCACGCCCCGGCGGAGAGTCCCATCGCCAGCAGCACGACGCCGTCACGCCACCTCTCCCATCGTTCGTCGTTGATCCTGCTGGTCATTCTCGAGCTCGAGCTCCACGCCTGAAACGGGCGCGCGACCGACGCCACGGCCGAGGGCGATCGTAGGGTCGGGCGCGGCGACGGTCAAAAAATCGCGCGGTCCCCGCGATCTGGCGGGTTCAGCGGACGCGCAGCGCGGCGATGGCGGCCCGGTAGTCGGGCTTGCCGAACACGGCGGACCCGGCCACCAGCACGTCGGCGCCGGCGTCGACGACGGTGTGGACCGTCTCGGGGGCGATGCCGCCGTCGACCTCGATGTCGACGTCCAGGCCCCGGCGATCGATCTCGGCGCGCAGCGCCCGGATCTTCGGGACCACCGCCTCGATGAACCTCTGCCCGCCAAACCCGGGGTTCACCGTCATCACCAGCACCATCGCCAGGTCGGGCAGCACGATGTCGAGCCCGTCGATGGGCGTGTGCGGATTCAGCGACACCGAGGCCCGCTTCCCCAGCGCGCGGATGTGCTGCACCGTGCGGTGCAGGTGCGGCGAGGTCTCGATGTGAACCGTCAGGTTGTCGGCGCCGGCCCTGGCGAAGTCCTCCACGTAGCGCTCGGGCTCGACGATCATCAGGTGGACGTCGAGGGGGAGCTTGGTGGCGGCGCGCACGGCCGCCACCACCACCGGTCCGATGGTGATGTTCGGTACGAACCGCCCATCCATCACGTCGAGGTGGATGTAGTCGGCGCCGGCCGCCTCGGCGGCCTGCACCTCGTCGCGCAGGCGGCCGAAGTCCGCCGCCAGGAGGGAGGGGGCGATGCGAAGCGGGCGCGACATGGATTCATCTTAGTACAGGGCCGCGCCCCTCGCGGCCCGCGTCGACAGGAAGTAGGCTGGTCGCGGAAGAACGAGGAGCGACATGACGGAGCGGTACTTCGAGGATCTTGCGGTCGGGCAGAAATTTCACTCCGGGACCATCGAGATCACGGCCGAACGGATCAAATCGTTCGCGGCCGAGTTCGATCCGCAGCCGTTTCACCTCGACGAGGAGAAGGCGAAGGACAGCCTGTTCAAGGGCCTCGCCGCCAGCGGCTGGCACACGGCCGCCGTGACGATGCGGCTGCTGGTCGACAGCGATCTCAAGCTGGCGGGGGGGACCATCGGCGCCGGCGGCGAGGAGCTGCGCTGGCCACGGCCGACCCGGCCCGGCGACGTGCTGCGCCTGGAGGCCGAGGTGCTCGACACGCGCCCCTCGCGCTCGCGCCCCGAGCTCGGCATCGTCAAGGTGCGCCTGACCACGCTGAACCAGCGCGGAGAGCCGGTGCAGATCTCGATCCCCGCGCTGATGGTTCGTCGCCGTCCGGCGACCTGACGGTCACGCGCTTCGCTGAAGACGCGCGGCGAAGAACGCGTCGGCGTCGTCGCGATCGGGCCACAGGCGGATGAGGTGCGGGGCCTCGGGCGCGGCGACGAGGCGCCGCCACGGCACCGCGGTCCCCTCCGGCGGTGGCGCGGGACGAAACTCGGGGTGGGCGGTGAGAAACGCGCCCACCACCTCTTCCCCCTCGGCGCGGTCGAACGTGCAGACGGCGTAGACCAGCAGGCCTCCGGGCTCGACCAGCGGCGCCACGACGTCCAACATGCGGCGCTGCGTGGCCGCCAGCAAGGTCAGGTCGGCCTCGCTGCGACGGAACAGCACCTCGGGATGGCGCCGCAACACCCCCAGCCCCGAGCAAGGCGCGTCGAGCAAGACGCGGTGGTAGCGGGGCGACGACGCCGGGAAGTCCTTGGTGAGATCGGCCGCGCGCGCCGCGATGCCGCTCGTGCGCAGCCGGGCCCACTGCTCCCCGGCCTGGCGAAGCTTGGCGTCCGACAGATCGAGCGCGTCGATGGACGCCTCGTTGCCGGCCAGCGCCGCCAGGTGCGCCGTCTTGCCGCCCAGCCCCGCGCAGGCGTCCAGGATGCGCTCGCCCGGCGCGGCACCGCACAGCTCGGCGACGAGCTGCGCCCCCACGTCCTCGATCGCGAACGCCCCGGCGGCGAACGCCTCGGTCGTGCCGGGCGCGTCCAGACCGCGCGCCAGCAGGGCATCCGGGGCGACCGCCGAGGCGGCGAGGGCGGCGCCCGGCCGCTCGGCGGCGAGCGTCCGTTCCAGCGCGTCGCGCGTGATTCCGGCCAAGCGGTTCGCGCGCAACGCGAGCGGTGCCGCCTCGCCCGACGCGGTGGCGAGCGCCACCGCCCGCTCGTCGCCCAGATCGCGCAGGCAGAGCCGCGCCAGCCAGTCCGGGAAGCCGCAGCCGTCGACCAGAAAGGCGCGCGCGTCGCGCTTGGGGTCGGGCAGCGGCGGCTCGCCCCGCTCGGCCACCCGGCGCAGCAGCGCGTTGGCCAGACCGCCCATCCGCGCGCCATGCTGGCGCTTCATCGCCTCGACGGTGTCGTTCACCGCGGCGTAGCTGGGAATGCGATCGAGAAACAGCAGCTGATACGCGCCCACCCGCAGCACGTTGCGCACGTCGGACGGCACCTTCAGGCCACGATCGGCGACGGCGTCGAGGGCGCGGTCGAGGCGGGCCCGCCGCCGGAGCACGCCGTAGACCAGCTCCGTGGCCAGCGCCCGATCGGGCGCCGACAGCTCGCTCGCCCGATCGAGGGCGGCAGCGAGGGCGCGGTTCGCGAAGGCGCCGTCGCGCTCGACCCGCCCCAGAACCTGGCGCGCCAGATCGCGGCCGGTGCGGGGCGGTCCCGCCGGCGGGGCATTTTCCCGGCGCCCGCGCTCAGCCAAACCGCGCTCCGATCGCGATGGCTCGCCCCGCGGCCACCGCGGACGCCGGCAAGCGTTTGCGCCCCGGAAGCTGCAGCTCGGCGAAGGTCAGCGGGCCGTCAGCGCACGCGATCGCCAGGCCGCGGTCGTCGATGGCGACGACCGTTCCGGGCGCGGCGGTGCCGGCGCCCGGGCCGTCCCCCCGTGGCCCGAACAGCTTGACGACCTGACCGTCGAGCAGCGCCGTGGCGCCGGGCCAGGGATCGACGCCCCGTGCCCGCGCCGACACCACCCGCGCCGGCGCGTTGAAGTCGAGCCGCCCGTCCTCCTTGGCGAGGATGGGCGCCAAGGTCGCCCGCGCGTCGTCCTGGGGGACAAAGGCGAGCGTACCGTCGACGATCTGGGGCAGCTTCGCCCCCAGCAACCCGGCGCCGAGCACGGCCAGTCGGCCGGCCAGCGTCTCGGCGGTGTCATCGTCGCGAATGGGCGTCGCCTGCTGCGCGCAGACCGGTCCCGTATCGAGGCCGGCCTCCATGCGCATGATCGACACCCCCGCCTCGTCGTCTCCGTTGATGACCGCCCACTGGATGGGCGCCGCCCCGCGCAGCCGCGGCAGCAGCGACGCGTGCACGTTGAACGGCCCCCGCGCGGGAAGATCCAGGATCCCCTGCGGCAGGATGCGGCCGTAGGCGACGACGATGAACAGGTCGGCGGCGAAGGCGCGCAGGGTGGCCTCGAAGTCCGGCGTGCGAATCTTCTCGGGCTGGAGAATGGGAACGCCCAGGCCCTGGGCGCGCGCCGCGCGCTTCACCGCCGGCTCGGCCAGGCTCTGGCCGCGTCCCGCCGGGCGATCGGGCTGCGTGACGATGGCGACCAGCTCGCTGTCCGCGGCGACGCGGGTCAGCGACGGAACGGCGAACTCCGGCGAGCCGAAGAAGATCGTGCGAGGGGGGGCCACGGGGTCAGCTCTGGGTGTCGGTCACGACGGGCGCGCGTCGCCGCCCGCCGGAAGGTGCGCGCGATACTGTTGCCTGACCCAATCGTTTTCAAGCAGCGTACGCGCCTCGTCCAGCACGATGCGGATCTCGTCCAGCTCGGCGTGAAGCTCGGCGGCGACCGAGGGGTGCAGCGACTCCGCCGCGACCCCGGCGACGAGGACGTCGTGGGCGCGTCGGATCTCGTCCACGCCCGCGTCGCGGGACACCCCCAGCACCTGAAAATAGTCGCCGTCGACGACCAGGGCGTGTCGCGCCTGGACCAGCGCGCGATCGATCGCCTCGTCGCGATCGCTCACCGCCGCCGTCAACTCCTGGGCCGCGTCCGCCAGCGCCGGTTCGAGACGCTCGAGGACCGACAGCGTCCAGGCCAGGCTGCACACGGTCTCGAGCGGGAGCCCTGACGCGGCCGACACGGCGGCGAGGGTCCTCCGCCCATCGAACAGCAGCACGGCGCGGCGTTCGTCGTCGTCGAGGCCCATCTTCTCGACCAGCTCGGACAGCCCGCTCGCGTGACGCAGGCGGAACACGGCATCGGGACCGCCCAGCGCCTCGAACGTTCGCGAGGCGCCGTAGCCCAACCGGATGCCTTCGAGGATCAGCGTCGCCGGGTGCAGCGGCGACAGGACCTTCTCGGGCGCGCTGCTGCCATCGGTGCCCAGGTTCCACGAGCCGCGCTCCCAGGAGAACAGCGAATACACGATCTCCTCGTGATGACGGCGCACGACGTCCCGGAGCTCGTGCGCGGGGATGAGGCCGTGATCGACGAGCACCAGTCCCAGCCGCCGCCCCGACGCCACCGCCTCGTCGCCGAACGCCGTGGCCTGCTCGGGCGTGAGGAGCCCGTCGCGCACCAGCATCGCCCCCATGCGATCCTCGACGTGCGTGGACGCGGCCAGCACGGGATGCCCGTGCTCGAAGACCACGTGCTTCTTGACCTTGCCAGCGCGCAACGTGAGCCGGCCCGACAGCCGCGCCAGGAACATCCGCGCCAGCAGCGACGGCAGATCCAGCTCGGTCTCGTCGTCCGCCGCCTTCGGCACCTGCGGCACCTCGCGCGTCTTCTGGCTGCTCTCGTCGGTCAGCTCGGTCAAGGCGTCGGGCGCCGGCTCGGGGGCTTCGATCAGCGCGGTCAACGCCTCCAGCGCGGCCGACGGCGACTTGGCGGCCGGGCGCGCTTGATCAGCCTTGCGCGCGCCGACCGCGCGGACGACGTCGCGCAGCTCGGCCGCCAGATCGGCGTCCATGTCGGCGTCGATGGTCTCGGCCAGGCGATCGAACGCCAGCGGTGCGCGGCGCGGCTTCGCCGACCAAGGGGACGACGGCGTCACCGACGGAGACGCCAGCGACGATCGCGCCGACGACTCCCCCTCGGCCGCCAGGCTCTCGGGAAGGGCGCCGCCCAGAACTTCCCGGGTCGGCAGCCCCGCGTCGGTGACGGGCCCCGATTCCCGCCCCGCCACCAGCGGTCGAAGCGCGCGCGACCGCCCCGAGCCGCCGCTCGGCGGACCGGGCACCGCTCCGGGCACGGGGCCCGAGCCCCGCTCCTGCGGCCCCGAGCCCGCCTCGTCGATCGCGCGCGGAACCGCGCCCATGGCGTTCCGCGCCTGCGCGATCAGATCGTCGGCGGCGATGGGGCGCACGAAGAAGCCGTCGGCCAGCGGCCGCAGCTGCGCCTCGTCCTCGGCCTCGCCCACCAGCAGGATCGGAACACGACCGCGGGGCACCGAGCGGACCTTGGCCAGCGCCACCACCGGATCGGCGTTGATGACCTGGGGCTGCAGCACGATCACCTCGGGCCGCGTGGCGGTGATCCAGCCCGACAGGCTCTCGCCCGGCTCGACGGCCACCGCCTCGATCCCCGCCGACACGGCGGCGCGGCGGATGCGATCCGCCTCGTAGGGACCGGCGACGATGAGCAGCTTCACCGCATGCAATCTACCAAACCGGGCGCCTCGACGGTGGCGCGTCTGTCGATCACCGCGCGGCGCGGGCCATTTCCTCGGCGCGCAGGCGCGCGTTCGCCTCGGCGACGCGCGTGCGGGCCAGCCGCCGTTCCTCGCCGGTCATCGCCAGCCATGACGTACAGACGTAGCCGAGGTTCCAGAAGCAGAGCAGATCCCAGCCCGCGTGGCGGTCGAGGATGAGGGCCGCCGCCGTGGTCACGATGAACGCCGCGATGGCCAGCCGCACGAAAGGAAAGTTCGGCCGCAGCCCCCGGTGATGCTTGAAGGGAAGGTCCGACAGCTCGAGCCAGGCCAGCGCCGGGACCAGCACCACGCCGGCCCACAGGCAGAATGGCCAGCGCGCGACCAGGTGTGACTGGACGAAGCCGAGCACCACGAACGACGCGGCGGTCTGGGGGAGACCGATCCAGGCGAAGTCGACGTCGACCCGCCGCACGTTGCGCCGCGCGTAGCGGGCGCAGGCGGCCAGCACCAGCGCCGCCGCCAACGCCAGTCCCAGCGCCCGGCCGCCGGCGCTTCCCAGCCCGAGCGGCGCGCCGGCGTCGCGATAGGCGAGGTAGAGAATGAACGCGGGGGCCAGCGCCTGGGTGACGAAGTCGGCGGCGGTGTCGAACTCGGCGCCGAAGCGATTCGCTTCGCCGAGCGCGCGCGCCACCTTGCCGTCGAACATGTCGGCGGCGTAGCCCAGCATCACGGCGTAGGCGGCGCGCGCCCGATCGCCGTCGATGCAGCAGCAGAGCGCCCACACGCCCCCCAGCGCGTTCAGTGAGGTGACGAGATCCTTCACGCCGAACATCCGCCGGGCACCGCGGGGGATGGTGACGAACGTGGTCTCTGTCTTCGACGGGGTCATGGGCGTTCTCCTGTCAGGTCGTCGAGTGCGTTCGGTGAACGGAGCAGCGCCGCCAGACCGTCGACCCCGGCCGCGATCAGCGGGCGGTGCCCGGCGTGGGGGCGCCGGTACCAGTCGCGCCAGGCGTGGTCGACGACCAGCTTCACGAAGCGCGACGTCACCAGCGACGGCAGCGCCGCCCGCTCGGCGGCGGTCGGCGCGACGATCTCGCTCCAGCCCGCCCACAGGGCGGCGCAGCTGTCGTGCAGGATGCGGCGTCCCCCGAATCCCAGGTGACAGAGCGTGACCGCCAGGTCGGCGACCCGCGCGCTCGTCACCACGTCGCCGAGGTCGAGCAGCCCGGTCAGTCGGCCCGAGGTCGCCTCGTGCAACAGGTTCTGGGCCGACACGTCGCCGTGAATGAGCTGTCGGGGCAGCGCCCGCCAGAGCCGCGCGATCCCCGGCGTGTCGACCCTGTCGAACGCGCTGGTGATCGCCGGCCAAGGAATGGCGACCCCGGCCGCAGGCGCACGGGCCCGCTCGTCGCGAAGGAGCCGGGTCAGGCGACGGCGCGTCTCGCCGAGGCTGGTCAGCTCGTGCGGAGGCGAAGGCATCGCGTCGATCGGGAGACGCGCCAGCGCACGATCGACCCGTCCGACGAGATCGCCGATGGCGCGGGCTGACTGGACGTTCGGTGGGCGCCCCTCGAAGTCGACCCCTTCGAGGAACGACAGCACGGTGGCAGGCTGTCCCCAGGCACGGGCCACCCGGCGCCCGCGGCGAGCAGGGTGAAGGCGCGGCACCGGAAGCGACGCGGCCCCCAGATGCTCCAGGATCGCGGCCTGACGCTGGACGGCGGCGAAGGAACGGCCCCCATGGACCTGCAGCACCCAGCGCGCGCCGCCGCTGACGAAAAAGATGTTGGTGTTTTCGACACCTTTGGTCGCAACCTGACACTCGCCTTCGACGGCGAGGTCCCAGGATCGCAGGACGGCGCCGAGGGCCGGGCGGGACAGCGCGGGGATCGCCATGTCGAGGCGCGACTGCAATCACGATGCCCCCGTCAAAAAAGCGAGGGCACGCCGAATGCACCCGGCGATCGGTCATGACGAACGTGCTCACGACTCTCGGCAACCAGCCCTGGCGCGCCGCCACCGGGCGCCCCACCTACGCGGCGTCGCTGCTGGGGCGGCGCGACGTGGCGGTGTTGTTCGATTTCAACGGCGTCTTGATCGATGACGAGCCGATTCACTTCCAGGCCTTCCGCCGGGTGCTGGCCGCCGACGGTCACCTGCTGCGGCCCGAGGACTACCGCCGTTACCTCGGTCTGGACGATCGCGGAACGTTCCTGACGTTGCTGACCGAGCAGGGCGCGGACATCGACGCGGAGCTGCTCGACGACTGGATCGCCACCAAGCAGCGGCTCTACGCCGAGCTCACGCAAGACGGGGTGCATCTGTTCCCGGGCGCCCGCGAGCTGATCGTCGCGCTCGATCGGGCCGGGGTGGCGCTGGCGATCGTCTCGGGGGCGCGCCGCGCCGAGATCGAGCGGGCGCTGGAGACCGCCGGCCTCGCCGCCTGTTTCTCGGTGGTGATCGCCGCCGACAGCGTCGCCCGCCCGAAGCCGGATCCCGAGGGATACCGCGCGGCGTTCGACCTGCTGGCGGCGCGGTTCCCCCGTGTCACCACGGGCGTCGCCATCGAGGACGCCCCCGCCGGCATCCACGCCGCGCGGGCCGCCGGGCTCGCCTGCATCGGCGTCACCACGAGCTGCACGCCCCACGAGCTGCGCGGGGCCGACCGGGTGGTCGACTCCCTGCGACAGCTCCGGCTGGTGGAGGCGACATGACGGCCCCGCCACGTCTTCCGGTGCTGTTCACGCCGGGGCCCGTGCAAGTGCCCGCGGCCGTCCGGCGCGCCTTCGTCGAGCCGCCGTGCAACTACCATCGTCAGGGCGCCTTCGGCGAGCTGTTCGCGCGCAACGAGCGCGACGTGAAGGCGTTGCTGGGCATTCGCGCGCTCGACGCGTACGCATCCGTGGTACTGGCCACCACCGGCACCGGCGCGAACGAGGCCTGTCTGCAGACCCTGGCGACGTTCGGCAAGGGGCTGATCCTGAACAACGGGTTCTTTGGCGCGCGCCTGTGCGAGCAGGCGCGCCGCACCGACCTCGCGCACGTCGTCTTCGACGGGCCGGCTGACCGCCCCCTCGACGTGGCCGATGTCGAGCGAACGCTGGCCCGTCACGCTGGCCTCGCCTGGCTCTATTTCGTCGCGCACGAGACCCGGGCCGGCCTGGCGAATCCCGTCGAGGCGCTGGGCCGGCTGGGGCGACGGCACGCGCTGGTCGTCGCGGCCGACGTGGTTTCGAACGCCCACGCCTATCCGCTCGACGTCGAGCGGGCCGGGCTCGACTTCGCCGTCCTGTCGTCGGCCAAGGGGCTGATGAGCGTGCCGGGCCTCGGCATCGTGCTGGCGCGAAACCAGACCATCGCGCGCGCCGCCGCCCGCCCTCGGCGCGCCTTCTATCTCGATCTCCCCGACGAGTGGGCGAAGCAGCGCGACACCCGGCAACCCCGCTTCGCCCAGCCGGTGGCGCTGCACGCGGCGCTGGGCGCCGCCTGCCAGCATCTGACCACGCTCGGTCTCGAGGCGCACATGGGGCGCATCCGCCGGCAGCTGCGCGAGCTGGAGATGCACCTGCTGAGCCTGGGGGTGTCGGCGTTGCTCACCCCCGCGCATCGCTCGAACGTGGCGGTGAATTTTCGATTGCCGCCCCGCCTGGACTACGCGACCTTCGCGCGCCGCCTGGAACAGCAGGGGTACTACGTTCTCTACGGAATCCCCGGCGATGCCTCGATGTTTCAGCTCAGCACGATGGGCGACCTCACCGACGCGCACGTCTCCGGCCTGAAGGTGGCCCTCGACCGCGTGCTCGGTGACGACCTGACGAAGGAGGCCTCGTGATCGAGGATCTCGGCAGCCATCAGGGGAAAGCGATCGCCTTCGGCTACGACCGGCACGCCCTGCCCGAGCTGGAGGCGTACGCGCGGATGCTGGCGGAGGCCGGACCGGTGGAGAGCGCCGTCGATCGCGGGCGGCTGCACTACCTGACCTCGGCGGAGCGGGTCTGCGCGCGTCTGGGGCGGTCGCCCGCGGCGGTCGGTGTGCTGCTGTGCGCGACCGGCCTCGGCGTGTGCATCGCCGCCAACAAGTTCAGGGGCGTCTACGCGGCCCGCTGTCTCAGCGTCGCCGACGCGCGCGCCGCCCGCGCCATCAACAACGCCAACGTCGTCTGCCTGGCGCTGACGTCATCGGTGGCCCTCAACCGCGCCATCGTCGAGGCATTCCTGGCCACGCCCTATGACGGGCGGAAGCTGGACGAGCTCGTCTATCTGCGCCACCTCGAAGGCGACGACGACACGCCCGGCCGCCTCACCTCTTCCGGCTGAGCGCTTCGCCGAGCACGAGCCGTTCGAACGGCCGCTTGAGCCGGGTCAGCCACCCTTCACCACCCCGCTCCCGCGCCGTGGAGCGAACGAGGATCGTCCTCACCCCGACCCGGCGGCCACCCAGCACATCCGTGAACAGCTGATCGCCGACCAGCGCGACGTTCGCATCCGGAAGAGCCAGCACGCGTAGCGCCGCGCGCAACCCGCCGGTCATCGGCTTTCGCGCGCGGCACACGAATGGCAGCGGCGGCTCGAACGTCCCCGTCACGCTGACGACGCGCCGCCGCCCGCTGTTCGACACGACACAAACGCCGATGCCGGCAGCGCGCAGCGTGCCGAGCCAGGCCCGAATGTCCGGCGCGCAAACGCGCGCGCGATCGTCGACCAGCGTGTCGTCGAGATCCACCAGCAGCCCCCGCACGCCTTCCCTCGCCAGCCAGTCCAGGGAGAGCTCACATACCGATTCAATCCGGTGAACGGGCCTCAGGCATTCGAGCATGCCGTCAATCGTCTGCAATCCGCCTGCCCGGTCAGCAATCCGCCTGCCCGGTCAGCAATCCGCCTGCCCGCGTGCAGTCCGCCTGCCCGCTCGGATCACTTCCCCTTCACGCAGGACTTGGCAATCGCGACGGCTTGGGCCTTGGCCTCCGGCTTCACGCCGGCCAGGGCCGCAAACCGGTCCAGCTCCTTGCGGGCGGCCGGGCAGTCGCCCTTGGCGACCAGGACCTTGCCCAGCTCGTACGACGCCAGCGCGTTCTTCGCGTCGAGCGCCACGGCCGCCCGACACTCCGTGACGGCGTGCGCGGTGTCCCGCTTCTCGACCAGGGCGTGACACAGATCGGCCGCGTAGGCGGCGTTCTTCGGCTCCAGCTTGCGCGCGTGCTCGGAGGCCTCGACCGCGCGCTCCACCTGCTTGCGCCGCAGCGCCACCCGCCCCAGGCGGTTCCAGGCCAGCGCCGAGTCGTCCTTCAGCTTGACCGCCTTCTCGAGCGCGTCGGCCGCAGCGTCGTACGCCTTCGCGTCCGACTGGAGCATGCCGAGGTTGGTCCACATCATCGCGTCCTTCGGCGCCAGCCGGGTCGCCTCCTTCAGCGACGCCAGCGCCCCCTCGACGTCTCCCTGCTTGCGCAGCGCCACGCCCAGGTTCAGACGGTACGCGGCGTCGGCCGGCTTCTGCCGCACGGCCTCGCGATAGGCGGCGACCGCTTGCGGCCCCTTGCCCTCCGCGTCGCGCGCCACGCCGAGGTTGAACTCGGCCTCGGGGTACGCGGGCTTCGCATGAACCGCCGCCTCGAACTCCCGCGCCGCCTCGGAGGCGCTGGCGCTCCCCTTGGCCAGCAGCAACGCCCCCAGGTTGTTGTGCGCCTCGGCGAAGTCACCCTTCAGCCCCAGCGCCTTGCGATAGGCCGCCTCGGCCCCCGCCGCATCGCCCTTCTTTTCCAGGGCCACGCCACGCAGGTAGGGCGGGCGCGGGTCGGCGGGATCCGCCTTCGCCGCCCCCTCGAACGCCTTGAGCGCGCCCGGGGTGTCCCCCTCCTTGAACAGCTCGGTCCCTTTTTCCAGCAGTGGCGTCGCCGGACTGGGTTTGCCACCGCCGCCGCCGAGCGGCTCGGGGGGGGAAAGCAGCATCAGGAACAGCGTCAGCGTTCGCATGCGCGGGAGTGTCTCACATCTGCGGCAGCGACGCGCGCAGCGCCTCGTGCAGCCGGGTCATCCGCTCGCCGTCGGTGACCTTGGCCCCCGACGCCTTGTCGCGGACGTAAAACGTGTCGACGACCCGGTTCGCCTCGGTGGCGATCTTCGAGCGATGAATGTCCAGCCCCTCGGCGAACAACGTCACCGCGATCGTGTACAGGACGCCCGGGCGATCGCCCGTGATGACCTCGACGACCGTGAAGTCGCGGCTCCCCTGGTTGTCGATCTTGATCTCGGTCGGCACCATGGGGACCTTCCAGGCCGCCAGCGAGTCGCTGCTCTTGGAGCGCGCCGCCTTCAGCATCGCCTCGACCTTCACCGTGCCGGAGATGACCGACTCCAGGTCTTCGCGGATCTTCTTCCAGCGCAGGTCGTCGACCACCGGGCGGCCGTAGGCGTCGCGCACCAGGAAGATGTCCAACGCCTCGGCGGGAGCGTCGCCCTCGGCGTCGCGCGAGTAGATGGCCGCGTCGAGCACGTCGATGCGATGCGCGTGCAGCACGCCCGCCACCTCGGCCAGCAGGCCGGGGACGTCGACGGCGGCCAGCACCACCTCGGTGGCGTCGACCCGCTTCTGCTGCCCCACCTTGATGATCGACGCCGCCCCCGCCTCCCGGCGCGCCCACATCAACTTGACGTGCGAGGCGATGCGCCCCGCCTCGTTCTCGGCGAAGTAGCGATCGGGCAGGCCCCGAAACAGGGCGTCGGGGATGGGGACCTCGGGGTTCTCCTCGAACAGCAGCCGCTCGGCGCGACGCTGGCGGCGCTTGACGGTCTCCTTGCGCTGGTCGCCCAGCAGATCACCGCCGCGCCGCAGGCTGGTGCGCGCCCGCTGATACAGCTCGCGGAGCAGCGTCTCCTTCCAGCTGGTCAGATTGTCGGGGTTCACCGAGCTGAGATCGCAGAACGTCAGCAGGAACAGCTCGCGCAGGTTCTCTTCGTCCTCGCACAGGCGCCCGAAGTCCGCGATCATCTCCAGGTCCTCGAGATCGCGCCGCTGCGACATCTGCCCCATCACCAGGTGCTGCCGCACCAGGAACTCGGCGCGGTGCAGATCCTCGTCGTCCATGCCCAGCCGCCGCCCGATGGTCACCGTCAGATCGGCCCCGATGTCGCTGTGGGGCTTCCCCCAGGGCTTGCCCACGTCGTGTAGCAAGGTCCCCATGAACAGCGCCACCGGATGCTCCACCGCGCGGATCGTCTCGGTCAGCACGGGGAACTCGTCGGCCAGATCGCCGCGCGCCAGCGCGTGCATGCGCGCCATGGCGTACAGGGCGTGCTGGTCGACGGTGTACACGTGATAGATGTCGTGCTGCACGCGCCCGGTCGATGGCTCCCACTCGGGCATCAGCGCCGACAGCAGCCCCAGATCGTGCATCTCCTCGAGCCGCGAGGGTGTGGTGCGATCGCTGATGTCGGTGACGACGTCGATGAACTGCCGCCCCGAATCCGGATCGTCACGCAAAAGATTCCCGTGCGCCGCGCAGAGCTCCGAGATGAGCTCGCTGGTGCGCAGCGACAGCCCCACGTCCAGCTCGATGGCCGCCGAGAAGATGCGGATCATCTCCGACGGCTTGGTGAAGAAGACGCCGTCGTCCTTGGCCTCGAGCGCGCCATCGCGCAGCACGAGGCTGGGATCGTCGCTGGTGGCGCCACGCAGCCGCACCGGCTCGGTGACGCGCTGGTAGTCGTCCTTCATGGCCGCCCGCTGCAACAGCCGCTCGGTCTCGCGCCGGATCAGCTTCGCGTGGGCATGCAACTGGTGCATCAGCGCCTCGACCGCGGGATGGACGGCGGGGCGAATGTCGCCCTGCGCGACCTTGACGTTCGGGCACAGCACCGGCGCGATCGCCTCCTGCAGGGGAAAGCGCAGCTGATCCTGGCGGCGCCCCGCCGTCGCGTGCATGGCCACCCGCAACCGCAACAGCCACTCGCGCGCCGCCTCGAACGCCCCCGCCAGCCGCTCGGTCATCACGCCCAGATCGACCAGGCGACGTGGCTCGGAGGTGCCGAAGCGAGCCACCGCCGCCCAGCGTCCCATGCACAGGTCACGCATGCCGCCCGGTCCGTTCTTCAGATCGGGTTCGAGCAAGAAGATCGTGTCGCCGAACCGGCTGTGCCGTGACTTCTGCTCCGCGCGCAGGCGGGCCACGAAGTCCTCGGCGGCGGTGGCGGCCACGCGGGCCCGGAAGTCGGCCAGGAAGCTGGCCGCCATCTCGGCGTCACCCAGCAGGACACGCGCGTCGAGCAGCGCCGTGGCCGCCGCGAGATCGCTGGCGGGCAGCGTCAGCGCCTGCTCGTAGGAACGAACGGCGTGCCCGGCGTCGACCTTGGCGTCCCACAGCGGATGCAGGATCGCCTCCGCCAAGGTGCGCATCTCGCCGCCCGGCGTCCCCCGGCACAGCACCAGCAGGTCGAGGTCCGAATACGGCGCCAGTTCGCGCCGGCCAAAACCCCCCGTGGCAAAGATGGCGACGGGCACGGGGCACTTGGCCAGCAGCGGACCCGCCAGGCGGATGACGATCTCGTCGACGGCGTCCGACAGCCGCTTGGCGATGGTGACCCCGTCCAGGCCTTCCTTTATCTCCTGCCCGGCGCGATGGCGGGCGGCGGCGAATTGTTTGGCGATGTCGGTCAGAGGCTGGGCCACGCGGCGAGTATAGGCAGGTTTGCGTTCCCCCGCCGATCGGGAAGCGACATTTACGACGACCGTTGACGTCCGCCAATCAGTCGGGCACCGTATCGAACATGGCTGAGATTGAGCTGGCACCCCTTTCCCACCGCCTCGACGACGACGAGGTGAAATTGCTCGCCAAGCGCTTGAAGGATCTTGGCGTCGCGGAGTTCGATCGGGGCGAGGACCATTCGAATCACACGATCGCCGCCCGCCTCTCGGAAGAGGCGTTGACGGAGTTCCTAGACCGCCTCGACGCCCATGATCTGGGGGCCGACATTTATCTGCCCGTCGAGTTCGACGGGCGCGTCACGGTCGGTGAGTTCCGGGTCGCCTCGACCCACGCCCTGCAGGACATCCTCGAAGAGATGAAGGAAGAGCTGGGCGTCACCGAGGACGAAGAGTACGAGGACGACGAGGAGGAAGAAGAGGACGAAGACGAGGAAGAGGACGAGGGCACCGTCATCGAGGCGCAGCTTCGCCATATCTGGCAGCTGGTCTCCGACGGAGCCGCCGAGTCGGTCGACAAAGGGATGCCGCTGCACCTTCAGATCTAGGGGTCGGGCCGGCTACCCGACGGTTGGAAGCCGGGCGACGATCCGGGGCGCTGGCGAAGCCGGGCCTGCGCTTCCGGTCCTCATTTACGACCAGTAAACTCCGGTCCGGTTCTCGGCCCGGCTTCGCCATCACCCCGGCTTGTCGCCCGATGTTCGCTTGGACTCTGTCTCTTGCCCAGTCCGGAATCCTCCGGCGATCGCGACATCAGAGCGCGCAACGCGCGCGTGTCCAAGTAACGGGAGGCGCAGCTTCGCTGTGCCGGCCTCGACGTCGAGATCCCAGGGGGGCTACGTGGGGGGATGCTGCATCCCCCCGCGGGTTTTAGGCCCGCATCAACACGTGCGGCGGCAGCCGATCCCCGTGCAACGCCCGCAGCTCCACGCGCCGCTCCAGATCGCGGACGATCTCGCTGGCCACGTCGATGCCGTACAGCTCGTTGATGTTGTGGATGCCGCCCGGCGCGAACACGTTGATCTCCAGCACCTTGCCGCCGACCAGATCGACGCCGACGAAGTACAGTCCGTCGGCGACCAGGCGGGGGCGCAGCAGATCGCACACGCGCGCCTCCGTCTCGGTGAACGTGCAGCGCTTGCGCGAGCCGCCGATGTGGATGTTGTTGCGGATGTCGTCCTTCGGGCGCATACGCCGGTAGGCTGCGGTGACACCGCCCACGCTGCAGACGTTGCCGCCCACCAGCAGGATGCGCTTGTCCCCCTTGGCGGCCGCCGGCAGATACTCCTGCACGATCACGTAGCCGTCCCGCCGCACCGTCGAGATCATCTGCGCCAGGTTCGCCGTCTGCAGGCGATCGACGAAGAACACGTTCTTCCCGCCGAAGCCAGCGAGCGGCTTGACGATGGCCGGGCCGTCGAGCTCGCGCAGGAAGGCGCGCGCGCGATCGAGCGAGCGCGTGATCAAAGTCTTCGGCCGCAGCTCGACCGGAAAGCCCGCCAGGTACATCTTCGAGCCGGCGCGCGTCAGGCCGTCCGGATCGTTCAGCACCATCACGCCGGAGCTCTTCAGGCGCCGGCCGAAGTCGATGGCGGGATTGAAGTCGTCGCCGCCGTCCCCCTCCCGCCGCCCCACGCTGGGGTTGTTGCGCAGGAACACCACGTCGAAGCGATTCAGGCGCGCCGTCTCGCGGAGGGCGTCGGCGGCGGCCAGCCCCTTGACGTAGGCCGCCACGTCGCGGATCCGTTTGGCCTTCGGCCGCACCAGCTCGCCCAGCACCTCGCCGTCGCCCCCCTGCCCCAGCGACAGCGCGTCGACGGAGACGAACCCCACGTCGTGCCCACGCCGGGACGCCGCCAGAGCGAGGTGAGCCGTGGTGTACGTCGGGCGCTGCGTCCGAACGCTGTTGACGACGAAGCAGAGCCGCATGGGTCGATTCGAAGCGCGCCGAGTATAGCTGCATTTTCCCGGACCTTTGGGTAAAGTGAGGTCTGATGTCGAGCAACACCTTGCGTGGAATCGGCCAAAAAGGGGCCGATAAGGACGCGGCAGGCGGCAAGCCCCCAGGCGACTCCGAAGCCAAGCCACCCCAGGGGCAGGCTCCCGGAGCGTCGCCCGCTGGAGCCAAGGTCGAGGCGAAGCCAGAACCCGCGCCTCAGTCCGTCTTCATTCAGGATCTCACGCCGCTGCGTTCGCTCGACTCGACCGTTCCGGGAACGCGATCGCTCGACGCCAGCGTTCCTGGCGCCGCACCGTCCCTCGACGCCAAGCTGGCCCGGGTCACCCCGCCGATGGCGCAAACGCTGATCGGCGTCACGATGCCCAAGATAATTTCGCCGCTGCTCAAGCCGCCCGCGCCGCTGCCCCATCAGGCCCCTGTGGCGACGTCCAGCGCGGCAGGGCGCCGCGACATCGGCACGGCGGTCGGGCGCGACGTCCATCTCCCGCCCGAGCTTCAGCGCGCCGCGGGCACTCATCCGACCGGTGCCGTCTCCGAGCCGGCCGGGCCGACGATCGCGCGGGGCGCCGGAGCGCAGGGCGAGCCGACGGATCCGGTTTCGGCGCCGACCCTCGATGCCGCGGACGGGTCACCGCGAACCACCGACGATCTAGGGGTCGGCTCGCACCTCCCCTGGTATGACCAGCTCCCTCACGCCGAGGAGGTCTACGACGATCCGAAGCCGAACATCGTGGCGCGCGTGGCGGTCGGCGCGGCGGCGGCCGCCGCCGTCGCCATCCTGGTGCTGGCCTTCGTGCGCATGCGCGGTCATGGCGAGCCGGAGGAGGCGACCGAAACGCAAGCAGCGGTGACCCGACCAGTGGCGCCCGCCCCCAAGGCCGCTCCCGTGCCGGCGCCCCCTCCGCCTGCTCCCCCGGTGGCCGCCGTTCCGCCCGCTCCGGTTCCGACACCGCCGCCTCCCGCGCCCGTCGTCGCGCAGCCCAGCCCCGCAGCGCAGCCGACCCCAGCGGTAGAGCCCGCACCGCACGTCGCCGCGCCGGTCGCCACCGCCGCCGCGGTCCCGCCTCCCCCTCCGATCGCCGTGGCCGCTCCTGTGGTGGCGAAGCCGGTCGCCGTGGCGCCGCGAGAGGCGCCCGCGCCGGTCGCGCCAGCGCGCGTGGCTCCCCAGCCCCCGCGGACCAAACCGGTCGCCGCGGCGCCGGTCGCAAAGCCGATCCCCGCGGCCATCAGCGCGACAGCGTCGCCGGCCCCTCCACGCGCGCAGGCCCCGCGCCCCGCGGCCACCCCCGCCTCCCTGACGACGCGCTCCGCGCGTCCGTTGGCCGCGGCCTCCGCGGCGCCTCGCCCCGCCGCGGCCGCCGTTCGCAAGAGCCCGGTGGTGGCCACCGCGCCATCAGTCCCGGCTTCCCGTCCCGCGCAGCGCCCCGCGAAATCCACCGATCGCTCGAAGCAGAAGCTGACCGACCCGGACTCGACCTTGCCGCTCTCCCTCGACTGATTTCGCGTGTCGCGTCCCCCCGCATTCCGCCGTTTCCGGCGACGTTTCGGCCCCTCAGCAGGTCATGACGCCTTGCCCTTGGATGTTTTTTGTGATACCCCAAACGAAAAATGAAGATAGCGCCGGATCAAATCGACCCCGACGCCGCGAAAGTCGTTGAGAGACTCCGCCGCTACGATCACAAGGCTTACCTGGTCGGCGGATGCGTTCGCGACCTGCTGCTCGAGCTGAAGCCGAAAGACTTCGACGTCGTCACCAGCGCGACGCCTCCCGACATCAAGCGGCTGTTCCGCAACTGCCGCATCATTGGCCGGCGGTTTCGCCTGGCGCACGTGTTCTTCGGACCGAAGATCATCGAGACGTCGACCTTCCGCGCCAACCCGCGCGAGGTGGAAGAGGAAGACGCCGCCGGTGGCCCGGAGACCGAGACCGGCGATCTGCTCATTCGCCGCGACAACGTGTTCGGAACGCCCGAGGAAGACGCGCGTCGCCGCGACTTCACCATCAACGGCCTGTTCTACGACATCGAGACGGCCGAGGTGATCGACCACGTCGGCGGCATGGCCGATCTGGAAGCGCGCCTGGTGCGCACCATCGGCGATCCCGACATCCGCCTGCGCGAGGATCCGGTGCGGATCCTGCGCGCCGTGAAGTTCGCGGCGCGCTGCAGCCTGGCCATCGAGCCCGAGACGTACCGGCGCATGATGGAGCACCGCCAGGAGATCACGAAGTGCGCCCAGGCGCGCGTCTCCGAGGAGTTCTATCGCCTGCTGCGCCAGAGCGCCGCCAAGCGCTCGATGGAGCTGCTGCTGGAGATGGAGCTGCTCGACATCATGGTGCCGGAGCTGGCCAAGGGCCTGCGCGACACCGACGACAGCGAGGACGCCGTTCGCAAGCGCGCCCGCCTCTGGTCGTACCTGGGCGCCCTCGACCGACAGTCGACGAAGCGCCCCACGCCCCCTTCGAACGCGCTCATCCTGGCCGCGCTGTCGCTGCCGCCGCTGCGCGACGTGCTCGACCCGGACAGCACCGGCATCGGCGACGTGGGCAAGACGGTGGCGCTGGCCATCGCGCCGCTCGTCGAGCGCCTGAAGGCCTCGCGGCGCGACGCCGAGCTGACCCGCCAGATGTTGCTGGCGCTGCGCTACGTGCTCCCCTCGCAGCGGCCGAATCGCCGCCGCCCGCGGCTGGCGGGGCGCGACTTCCTCGATGACGCCCTCCGTCTGGCCGAGCTGGTGTCGGACGCCGAGACGCTGGAGCCGACGCTGGCCGGGCGACCCATCGCGGGCCTGGGCGCGCCCGCGCCGTCCGAGGCCGACGACGCGCAGCTCTCCGACGAGGAGCTCGCCCCCGAGCTCGAGCCGATCGACGCGAAGGGTGGACGCTGGCGGGGACGACGCGGTCGCGACCGACGGCCGGGCCAGGGTGCTGATCTGGGCGCGCCGCGGGAGCAGGGAGCGAACGGCGACGTCGCGCCCCGGCAACCCGAGCGCGGCGCGCCGAGCGCCCCGCGTGGACCTTACGTTCCGTCGAGCTACCGCCAGCCGGCGCCGCTCGCCACCGGAACACCGGCCCTCGATGCCCTCGCCGCCACCTTGCCGCCCCCGCTGTTCTCCGAGCGGCCGAGCTTCCTGGGCATCGGCACGTTCGGCGGTCCCTGGGCCGCCCGCGACTGAAGCGAGGCCCCGAGCAGCGGTGCCCTGCGCCGCTACTCGCGGGGGACGCCGTCGAAGAAGTCGACCACGCCCGTCTCGAGCGAATACTCGGCGCCCACGACGACCAGGCCGTTCGTCTGGATGAGCTGCTCGAGCACCTCCGAACCGTGGCGGAGATGGTTGGCCGACACGCGGATGTTCGCGCGCACGGCGTGTTGAATCAGCGCCTTCGGATCGTTCTTCAGATCGGTCGCCAGCAACGTCTCGACCGAGGGGCGCACCCGATCGACGATCGAGCGGAGGTTTCGCGACTGGTTCTCGGTGGCGTGCTGCAGCTCCTCGAGCGTGGCGGTGACGGCGCCGCACTGCGAGTGTCCCAGCACGACGACCAGGCGGGTCCCGAACCGCGCTGCCGCGAACTCGACGCTGCCCACCTGCGATGAGGCGACGATGTTTCCGGCGACGCGGATGACGAACAGATCGCCCAGCCCCTGATCGAACACCAGCTCGGCTGGCACGCGCGCGTCGGAGCAGCCGAGGATGATGGCCATCGGTTCCTGGCTGGTGGGGAGCTCGGCGCGGGGTCGCCGGACCGTTCCCCCGCCCGCGTGCACCTCGGACACGAAACGTTGGTTGCCGTCGCGCAGACGGTCGAAGGCCTCGCGCGCGGAGACTATCGGCATCTCATTCCTCGATTGACGGACAGGGAGCGCATGAACCGTAGCTTCTCGCCCCCGACCGCATTCCGCAAGCCGATCAGACGCGGTAACGGGTCGGGTCGGGCACGCCGGCGCCGGCGAAGCCCGCCCGTCGCAGCTGGCAGGCATCGCACGCCCCGCAGGCGCGTCCGTCGTCGCTCGGGTCGTAGCACGACAGGGTCAGTCCGTAGTCCACGCCCAGCGCCACGCCGGCCCGGATGATCTCCGCCTTGGACATGGCGATGAGCGGTGCCACCAGCCTGGGCGCATGCCCTTCGGCGCCGGCGCGCGTGCCGCGCGTGGCCACGTCCTGCATGGCGGCCAGCCACTCGGGCCGGCAGTCGGGGTATCCGGACGAGTCGAGCACGTTCACGCCGATCACGATCTCCTGGGCGCCGGTGATCTCGGCGACGGCCAGCGCGTACGCGACGAAGATGGTGTTCCGGGCCGGCACGTAGGTGATGGGGATGCCGGCGCCGATCTCCGCGTCGCTGCGCCCCTTCGGCACGGCGATGGCGTCGGTCAGCGCCGAGCCGCCGATGCCGCGCAGGTCGATGTCGATGACCCGGGTCGAGTCGGCGTGGAGCGCGCGCGCCACCGCCGCGGCGGCGTTCAGCTCGACCGCGTGCCGCTGGCCGTAGCGAAAGCTGAGCGCGTGACAGCGCCGGCCGGCCGCCTTGGTCATGGCCAGGGCCGTGGCCGAGTCCAGCCCACCGGACAGCAGAACGATCGCGTCGGTGACGGGGTTTGAATCGGGAGTCATGACTGAAGGGGCGGCAGCATAGATCGGCGGCCGCGATCGGCGCTAACCTCGTCGACGTGTCAGCGGTCCCCAAACGGCGCGCCCGGATTGTCGCCGCCGAGCGCGCCGGTGCCATCGAGCCGTTTCGCGACGCCGCCCTATACGACTGGGAGTACCGCCGGCGGCGCGCCGACGTGGCGTTCTACCGCATGCTGGCAGACGAGCGGGGCGGTCCCATCCTGGATCTGGGGTGCGGGACGGGGCGGCTCCTGATTCCGCTGCTGCGCGACGGGCACAGGGTCGTCGGCGTCGACCTGTCAGCGCCCATGCTGGCGCGCGCCGCCGCCCGGCGCGCCCGCCTGCCGCGCCACCAGGCGGCGCGCGGCCTGCTGCTGCGTGGCGATCTGCGCCGGCTGCCGGTGCGCGGGCCGTTCCCCTTGATCACGATGGCGTTCCACACCATCCAGCACCTGGTCGACGACGCCGACCTGGTGGGCCTGTTGCGCGCCGTTCACGACCTGCTGACGCCGGACGGCTGGTTCGCGTTCGACGTGTTCTTCCCCAGCGCCGCCTGGCTGGCGCGCCCGTCGAACCGCCGCTTCGATCACACGCTCTTCCGCCACCCGCATACCCGGGAACGGATGGAGTACAGCGTGTCCCATCGCCTCGACCGCGAGCGGCGCGCGCTGCACATGTTCCTGCACTACCGCGAGCTCTCCGCGCCTCGCGGACGCATCGTGCGGCTCTGCCATCGCCAGCTGCCGCCCGACGACGTGGCGGCCCTGCTGGCGAAGGCTGGCCTGAAGGTGATCGCCCGCTGGGGCGGCTGGAGAAACGAGCCGCTCGAACATCCGGAGGATTCCGAGCAGCACGTCTATCTGGTCCGGCGGGCCGGTTAGCCCCTCACGGCGTGATCGCGGGCGACGGGTTGCCCGTGTAGATGGTCGGGCAGCGCGGCTTCGTGGCGTCGCTCGGGCAGGTCATCTCGAGGCCCTTGTAGACCGACAGGCTCATGGCGGCGGCCGCGTAGCCGTTGGGGATGGTGTGGCCGTTGAGGCTGGCGAAGTAGGTCAGGCAGGCGTCGCGCCACCAGCGCGCCTCGTAGTGCTGCGTCTGCAGGAAGTCACCGACGTCCTTGTACCGCTTGGCGTCGATGCGCCCCTGCACCATCGTCCACTGGTCGCGCATCGTCTGCACGGAATCGACGCCCATGCTGTAGCGATACACGAGCTCGTTCCAGATGGTCCGGCCCGACGACGCCAGCGTGTCGTCCCAACCGACGTGCTGGAAGAACAGCAGGAAGTCGTCGGGGATGGTGGCGAGGCTGGAGAACTTGTCCCCCACCATCGGAAAATACTGCGCCACCACGTTGCTCCCCTTGGCGGTCCGGTCGAACCCGATCCCCTTGGCGTCGGCCTTCTCGAAGTAGACGGGGTTCTGATTGGCCACGCTCACGTTGCTGATCCAGGGCGCCGGCCCGTAGTGATCGTTCGTCCCCATCATGTGCACCAGGCCCAGCGGCTCCATGTAGTTCACCGTGTTCTGCCGCGAATTCATCATCATCTGCGTCACCGGGGTCACCACGACCGGGTCGTTCGAGAACGTCTGGCGAATCCACTCGTCGGCGATGTCCTGCGACGACTGCCCAGGATCCCACGCCAGGCGGCCGAACGCGTACCAGTTGGCCTGGTTGAAGTGCGAGCCCATCCAGGTCGCGTCGCTGCCGATGCCGGCCACGCCGGCCATGGCCGTGATGGCGTAGTTGTGCAACGAGCCGTCGATGACATGCGCCACCGTCGAGCCCTGCCCCTTGGCGTAGGTGTCGGACTTCAGGACCTCTTCCCACATCGGCCCCAGGTAGGACAGATGCGTGTCCTCGCCCAGGTACTCCTTGGTGATCTGCAGCTCCAGCGCCAGCGGCGTGCCCGGCATGGCACCGAACAGCGGATGAAAGGGCTCGCGCGGCTGAAAATCGAGCGGGCCGTTCTTCACCTGCACCATGGCGTTGCTGGCGAACTTGCCGTCGAGCGGCTTGAACTCGGTGTACGCCTGACCGACGCGATCGTTGCCGTTGTCGCTGTAGACGAAGGCGCGCCACATCACGATGCCGTTGTGCGGGGCCAGCGCGGCGGCCAGCATGTTGGCGCCATCGGCGTGTGTCTTGCCGTAGTCGGCCGGCCCCGGCTGCCCTTCGGAGTTGGCCTTCACCAGGAAGCCGCCGAAGTCGGGGATCTTTTGATAGATGGTGTTCACCTCGGTGACCCACCACTGCTTCACGTCACTCGAGGTCGGATCGGCCGTGCTGAGGTTTCCCAGCTGCCTGGGCGCGCCAAACTGCGCTGAGAGAAAAACGGCGATACCGTAGGGCCTGAACGCCGTGGCCAGCGCGGCGACCTTGTCGAGGTTGGCGCTGGTGAGGATCTGGACGTCGGCGTTGACGTTGTTCAGCACGACGCCGTTGATGCCGAGGGAGGCGTTGGCGCGCGCGTAGTCGGTGTAGCGCTGGGACAGCGTCCCCGGCAGCGCGCTCCAGTTCCACAGCGACTTCCCGGCATAGCCACGCTCGATGGTGCCGTCCAGGTTGTCCCAGTGGTTGAGCAACCGGTGCTGCACCTTGGGGGCGCCGCTCAACATGAGGCCCTGCACCGTGCGATGGCACTGCAGGTTGCGCAGCAGCGCGAAGGCGCCGTGGAGCACGCCGATGTCGCTGTTGCCGGCCACCACGATCGCCTTCTTCCCGTCGACGGTCGTCGCCTGCACGACGTAGCCCTCCGTGCCGGCCGCCGTCAGCGACAGCGCCAGCCCCTTCACGATCGTCGAGGAATCAGGCGTCCCCAGCACCACCGCGCCGTCGCCGGTCGGCGCGTCGCTGGTGGGGATGGTGTTGCCGGTCAAGCCGCTCAACCCCTTCACGAGCTCGGACTGCGCCGCTTGCAGCGTGGCCGACGTGCCCGCCTTCACGACGTGGGTCAGGGCGGCCTGGTACTCCGCGAGCCGACCGGGGATGGGAACCTTGGGGTAGCGCAGCCAGAGCTGCGAGCCGTCCTCGTCGGCGGGCGGCGACGAAGGCTTCGGGTACGTCTCGGCGCCGCCAGCGCCACCGGAGCCTTGCGCCCCGCCGCTCGCCGTCCCCGAGCCACCGCTCGCCGTCCCCGAACCACCGCTCGCCGTCCCCGCGCCGCCGCTCGCCGTCCCTGAGCCACCGCTCGCCGTCCCCGAACCACCGCTCGCCGTCCCCGTCGAGCCTCCGCTGCCGTTCGAGCCGCCGCTCGCGCTCCCCGACGAGCCGCCGCTCGCGCTCCCCGACGAACCGCCGCTCGCGCTGCCCGACGAGCCGCCGCTGCTGCTCCCTCCGCTGCCGCTGTTGCTGGCGCCACCCGAGCCCGTCGGCTGCCCCGAGGTCGAGGAGCCACAGCCACCGGCCGAGACGAGGAGCGAGATGCAAAGCCCTGTGATCGACGATCGCACTTTGTTCATTGCGCCAACCTTCGTGTGGAGTGTCCCTCGCGCGCGTTCGCCCGACGCGCGCCGTCTCATCGTCACGCGAGCAGCCAGGTAAGGAGGACCAGCGGCCGCGACGGAGGCGCTGACGATAGCATCGAGTCCCGCGGCTGTGTCATCACCGCCCCGCCTCCGCTCGACGAAATTGCGATTGCAAGATCACTCCCCACGCCTCCGGGAATGTAGGGATGCGCGGTCCTCCGCGCGACGGCCCCAGCCGGTCCGTCGCGACGATCGAGGCATCAGAGCGCGCATCGAGCGCGAGTCCCAGCACCGGGAGGCGCGGCTTCGCTGCGCGACGCAAAGCGCTCCGAATTGGGGGGCCCGCGGGTCGCCCGCGGGCCCCCCGCGCTCTAAAATTCCAGGTGCCCCCGTAACGAGAACACCCAGACGGGCCCGCGGGCGGCGTTGTAGCCCGGGTTCGTGATGAACTGAACGTCCTCCGCCACGAACGCGCCCCGCCAGATGTGGACGTTGTAGTAGTGCTCGAAGATCCGCTCGCGGGCGTAGGAGAGCCCGCCGTCGCCCAGCAAGAAGCCCAACCCGCCGAGGCGCAGATACTCCTGGTGCAGGCTGGAGATCCCGTTGCTGACGAAGGCCAGCCCCATTCGGTCGGTGGGGCGGTGCCACCTGCCGCCGGTCACGTCGCCCCCCAGCTCGATGGTGTTCTCGATCTCGGTGTACGCGAAGCTTTCGTTGGCGCCGCCGCTGGTGCCGAAGCGGCCGAAGACGCGGGCGCTGCCGGCCAGCTCCTGGCTGACGTTGACGCCGAACCCGCGCTTCACGCGCCCAGCGGCGCGGTGACAGGCGATGACCGGCCCGGCGGGCAGCGCGACCATCGACTGCGCTTCGAGCGCCTGGCGGCACGCATCGTCTCCGGCGGGGTTCTGGTTGAAGGCGGCGATCGCCTCCCGGTAGCTGCCCATGTTCGCGTGGTTCTGATAGCCGAGCAGGCGCACCGTGCCCCGCCAGTCGGGGCGGACGCTGTACTTGAGCTCGAGCTCGATGTTGTCGGCCCGGCTGTTCGCCAGGTCGAAGTCGAGGTCGATGCCGTTCGCCACCTTCGGCATCAACATCTCGCCCAGGCGGGCCTCGACGCGAGGCCCCTGGTACTCGGCCACGAAGCCGTAGGTGTAACCCCGCGTGTCGGCGGCGTAGTCGTAGGCCCCGTTGTTGTCGACCGACCAGTTCATGAACTGCAGGTGGCTGTCGGCCCCCGCGGGATTGATGTCGAACAGATCGGCTGTCGACATCTTGCCCAGCCGGAACTCCAGGCGGTGCAGGGGCACGAAAGGCATCGACGAGATGGGCCCGCGATCCTCGTTCACCACCCACTCGTCCGACAGCGGAACGATCTGATGCAGCTCGTAGCGCGCCGGGTAGGGCGCGTGCGACAGCGTCGGGTTTCGCACCACGTCGAGGTTCGAGAACCCCGCGATGCCGAGCGCCTTCGACAGGCCGCCGCCCAGCGCCATCTCTGGATCGACGATCAGCTCGGTGGTGCGGGTCGGTCGGTACGCGAAGAAGCCGGTCACCAGGAAGGACAGCGCCGACTCACCGTTCGGCCGCAGGCTGTTCGTCCCCGAGTAGGGCGCCGAAAAGGACGGGTGATACTGGAAGATGCTGTTGAGTTCCCCCCCGAGCCAGAACGGGCCCGTCCCGCCATGATCGACGAACGTCATACCGGAACCCGGCTGCGGCTCGGTCTCCGGTTCTTCGGGGTTCCTCGCCAGGGCACGCGCCCCCAGCAGGGACGACAGCGCCACGACGAGGACGGCGCGCGCGGCCAGGCGTTCCCGTCGAACGCGGGCGCGGCGGCGGTGGTGGCGGGGGGGGGCCATGGCGGGCGGGCATGTTAGTGATCATCGAGGCCCAGGTCCAAGGTCCCGGCTACGATGTTGTCGAGATGTGTTGGAGTCCAGGGACGTGATGTCCGCCGCTGAAACAGCCTCGTCGTCGCGCCTGTCGGCGCTGCTGCGCCGGCATGGCTGGAACGCGACGTCGTTTCAGCTGCGCGAGCAAGGGTTCTCGTTCTTCTGGTCCGACGACGACGCCTGCGTCGGCTACGTCGACACGGGCCGCGCCTGGGTGGCGGCGGGCGCGCCGGTGGCCGCCCCCGAACGGCTGGCGGAGGTGGCGAAGGCGTTCGTCGCGGCGGCGCGCGCAGCCCGTCGTCGGGTCTGCTTCTTCGCGGTCGAGGCGCGCTTCGTCACGCAGAGCGGGCTTCGCGCGCTGGCCATCGGCGATCAGCCGATGTGGAATCCGCAGACGTGGGGCGACGTCGTCGCGGCGAGCCGTGGCCTCCGCGAGCAGCTTCGTCGCGCTCGCGCCAAGGGGGTGTCCGTACGCGCGCTGCCGCCCGGTGACGCCGCGGATGACGACGGACCGCTGGCGCGCGCGCTGGTCGGGGTGACCCAGCGCTGGCTGGGCACACGCGAGATGGCGCCGATGGGGTTCCTGGTGTCGGTCGAGCCGTTGCCCCGCTTCCCCGAGCACCGGTTCTATCTGGCCGAACGCGATGGCCGGCTGCTGGCGTTCTTGCAGGCCACGCCGATCTTCGCGCGTCGGGGCTGGCTGTTCCAGAACCTGCTGCGCCTGCCCGAGGCGCCGAACGGAACCAGCGAGCTGCTGATCGACGCCGGTCTGCGCGACGTCGCGCGCGAGGGGTGCGACATGGTGACGATGGGCCTGGCGCCGCTGTCCGGGAACATCCCCAGACCGCTGGCGGCGGTGCGCAAGCTGGGCCGACCGCTGTTCGACTTCGAAGGTCTGCGGGCCTTTCGGGAGAAGCTGCGACCGACGGAGTGGTCGCCTCAGTTTCTCTGCTTCCCCCGCTCCCAGGGCGTCATCCGCTCGCTGCTGGACGTCCTGACGGCGTTCGCGCACGGCAGCCTGACCCGGTTCGCGTTGCGCAGCGTGCTGCGCGGACCGTCGCTGCTGCTGCGCCTGATGGCGGTGCTGCTGGTGCCGTGGACGCTGGTGCTGGCCGCCGCGAACGACGCGTGGTTCCCCCACCCCGCCGTCAAATGGTTCTGGGTCGGCTTCGACGTCGTCGTGCTGGCGGGGATGCTGAGGCTGTGCGAGCGGTGGCGCGCGCGACTGGCCGGTGCGTTGATGATCGCCATCAGCGCCGACGCGCTGGCGACCGCGCTCGAGGCGGTGGCGTGGAACCTTCGCCGCGGCGTCGGCTTCGTCGACGGCCTCATCGTGGCGACCGCGACGCTGGCGCCGTCGTTCGCGGCGTTCGTGCTGCACCGGGCGCGGCGCCGCCGGCGCGACGCCGCCTGATCAGCCGGGCCAGCGACGCCAGGCGTACCCGTATCGACCCGAGAACGGCCGACCAGCAGCTCGCCCGCCCCCAGCGCGCACACCAGCTCGGTGGCGCTGGCGAGCAGGGAGACGATTCGCCGCGGTTCGGGACGCCCCTCGCCCGGACATCAGCGCGGGATCTTGCGCAGGACGGCGCCCACCTTCTCGTTCGAGCCGCACTTCTGCACGCCCGGCCCCATCTTCTGCATGGTCGCCATCATGTGCTGCCGCGCGGACGGGGGGAGCTTCTTCCCCGCGGCGCTGGCGGCCTTGGCCTTCATCAGCAACGCCTGGTTGGCGTCGAGGTGGGCGTCGAGATCCTTCGCCATCTTGTCGCAGTCGTCTTGATCGGCGTCGATGGTGCCGACGAACTTGTCGAAGAAGGCGACCCACCTGTCCACGTCGGCGGGGCTGACGAAGTTGTCGTCCTTGGCGTCCTTGGCGGGGGCGGCCTTCTTCTCTTGAGCGGCCTTGTCGTCAGCGCTCTTGTCGGCGGCGCGCGCCGACGCCGAGCCGGCGAGCGTGATCATCAGGAACAACAGACAGACCCGTTTCATGGGAGCTCCTTTGAGTGAGGCCGACAAAGCGGAGCGTCTACCACAACCCCGGCGTCGAAGCCGGAGGACGGCGCGCCGGGAGCGGCGCGCGGGTCGGTCAGGGAAGGTCGCGCGCCGAGGTCATCCGCTTGTTGCGGAACCGCGCCACCGCCGTCGCCTCGGGGTTCACGCGCAGGCTCCCCGTCTCCGCGTCGACCACCAGCAGATCGTCGGGACGGACCCACGAGAAGACCCCTTTGACGCTCGACAGAAAAGGACGCCCCGCCGACCGGACGATCTCGGCGGCGATCGCGTCTTCGGGAAGCTCCCCTTCGATCACGAAGGCCGACGCGCCGCCGGCGATCGCGGCCACCGCCAGAAACACCCGCAGGTGCTCGGCCACCACGATGGCGCCGGGACGGATGAGCGGCCGGCCCGACATCGCCGCATGCGCCAGCACACACAGGTCCTCGATCTCGACGGCGCGATCGATCATCAGGTCGGCGGTCTCGCCGTCGTTCCAGGTGGTGCGAAACGAGACGCGCGCATATTCGCGGGCCAGCTCGGACAGCGCCCGCAACGGATCGCGCGCCGCCGCGGCTGCCTCGATGCGCTCCCCCAGTCGGCTGTCATCGAGGATGGGCGCCAGGCACGCCACCTGCGTCTTGATCGCCGTCGGCAACCCCTGGTCGACCTTGCGCAGGCCCTCGCGAAGGCGCCCCACCAGCACGTCGAAGTGAAACGGGACCGACGCCGCCTTGTCCCCCGAGCGCCCCACCGCCGCCAGGGTGGGCAAGATCTCGGCGCGCCCCATGGCGGTGCCGCGCGACAGGATGACCCCGGGCAGCCGCGCCACCGTCGACGTCGCCTGTCGGGAACGCTCGCGCTCACGCTCGGCGGCGCGCTCGAGCGCGTGGCTGATCACGGCGGCCAGCGCCGTCGCCAGCACCACCTCCTCGCCGTTGAACGCATGCAGCGCCGTCCGCTGCAGCACCAGCACACCGGCCGCGCCCCCTTCGCGCACGACCGGCACCGCCAGCAGCACCGGAAACCGCTCCTCGCCCAGGCCCGGGATGTACTTGAAGTGCTCGTCGCGCTCGGCCGCGTCAACGGAGACGGGACGCATCCGCTGCGCCACGAAGCCGACGATGCCCTCTCCGGCGCGCAGGCGCACGCGGCCCACGGCGTCCACGGGGAAGCCGACGTTTCCACGCATGGTGAAGGTTCCGCCGCCGTCTTCCGGACCGTCATCGCGCACGTAGATGCTGACGACGTCGGCGCCGGTCGTTTCTGCCACCTCGCGACACATGACCGACAGCACCTGATCGAGCGGCTGCTGCTGGCCGGCCACCTCGATCAGACGGAAGATTCCATCGAGGCTGCGGTTACCGCGCTCGTGAACGAAGACAGGCGAAGCGGAGGTTTTGGTGGGGTCCACCGGAGAAAAGGGTGCCACGCCGGCGGTTTCCGTCGCGTTTCCGGGAGGAAAAGATTTATCGCGTCCCGGCGGGGCGCGACGGGGGCCGCCCTTCAAGCGGCCTTGACCTCGTCGGTCCAGACGCGAAAGCTCTGCAGCGTGTTCGGCCCGAACGTCGTGGTGATGGCGACGTCCGCCGCGTCTCGCCCGCGCGCGATCAACACCCGCCCGATGCGCGGCTGGTTGTTGCGCGGATCGAAGGTGTGCCACGCCCCGCCCAGATAGACCTCGAACCAGCCCGCGAAGTCCATGGGCGCCGGGGACGCCGGTATCCCGATGTCACCCAGGTAGCCGGTGCAGTAGCGCGCCGGGATGTTGAGGCAACGGCAAAACGTGACGGCCAGGTGGGCGAAGTCGCGGCAGACGCCGCGCCGCTCGTTGAACACCTCCCACGCCGTCTTGGTGGGGCTGGCGTACTGGTAGCCGAACTCGATGTGGTTGTGCACGAAGTCGCAGATCGTCTGCACCCGCGCCCAGCCGAGCGGCGCGTTGCCGAACAGCTTCCACGCCGTCTCCGTCAGACGATCGGTCTCGCAGTAGCGACTGCCCAGCAAGAACACCAGCGTCTCCTCGGGAAGCTGCTGCACCTGATGTTGCGTCGCCCAGGGCGAGGGGACCTCGTACTGCCCGCTGTCGTTCACCACCGCGTCGCTGGTCACGCGAAACTGCCCTTGCGGCGCCACCACACGATTGCACCAGTTCCCGAAGCCGTCGCGGTAGGCGGCGATCGGCACCGACGGGCTGGTGATCATGTGGTCCGGCCGCACCAGATCCGACACCCGCGTGTGGTGGACGTTCAACGTCAGGATCATGGGCGTGGGTTGGGGAAACTCGTAAACCAGCTCGTAACCGACTCGGATTTGCATGGGTCTTTTATTCTCTCTTTGCGGCGCGCAACGTGGGATCTGACGATGATCGAAGCAAGGGAGTCAGCGGTCTATTTCCGCGGCCGCCAGCGGCAACAGGCGCGCCAGGCGGCCGGCCCATTCGGCCTGCCCGGTGGCCTCGGTGATCAGATCCTGCCGGATCTCCAGCTCGACGTAGGGGAGACCGCGCCGCTCCGCGTGCTCGACGATGGAGAAATCCGAGAGGGGGTTGGCGCGATACGGCTCGTTGTCGCCCACCACCAACCCCGGTTCGGCGCCCAGCAGGCGCAGCAGCGGCGTCGCCAGGCGACGATCGCTCAGATGCAGGACGCCCGCGTGCCAGCGACGGCGCACGTCCAGGAAGATCGGCGTGAAGCTGTGCACCATCACCAGGATGGTGGGGCGACGCAACGACTGCCGGCGATCCAGCTCGCGCCGGATCTGCTCGTGATAGGGGCGAAAGATCATGGCGGCGCGCGCCTCCGCCGCGGCGGCGTCGAGGCCCACGTTCCCCGGCACGGCCGTCCGCTCGCTGAGCGTGGCGATCGAATCGGGGGCGTCGAGCGGCCGGTTGCAATCGATGGCCAGCCGGGAATACCGCTGCGTGATCACGAAAGCATCCAGCGCCGCGCCCAGCTGGCGCGCCACCGCGCCGGCGCCGATGTCCCAGGCAACGTGGCGGTCGAATTCGGCGCTGGCCACCCCCAGATCGCCGAGGCAGCGGGGCAGCGAGCGCCCCGCGTGATCGCAGGTGAGGAAGAACGGCGATTCACCGTCGCGGCCCGTGACCTCGAACGGAATCGGCTCGTCCTGCTCCAGCACCAACCCCTGCACCTGATCCTCCCTTTGGGCGGGGTAATTCCCCAGCGTTTCGGCTGGTTCGCGATCCCGCCACCTACTCCGCGACAGGCAACAGTGAGATCATCCTTACGCCACTAGATCGGTCATCGCAAGACCAAGGCGCGCCTTCGTTCAGGCATTTTCCGCGCGCGGCGGCCCACATGTGCATTCGAAGCAACCGTGGTCGGCGCAGGTTCCGCAGGCGCGGGCGACCTGCCGTCGCAGCGCTTCGCGCGCCCGGAAGATGCGCACGCCGGCGCTGTTCGCCGAGATGCCGCGCTGGTCGGCGTAGTCCTTCACCGCCACCCCGTCGACCTCGATGCGCCGGAGCGCGTCCGCGTAAGCGGGCTTCAACGTGTCGGCCAGCGCGGTCACGCAGCCGCAGGCCATGCTGGTCAGCTCGTCGTCCGCGCCTTCGCTCGACGCCAGCTCGGACGCCAGCTGATCCAGCCGGCGGTTCGCCACCGCTTGCCGGCGCTGGTGATCGATGACGGCGTTGCGCAGCACCGTGTAGAACCACCCCACCACCGAATCACGAACCGCGCCGCCCCGGTCGAGGCCGCGAACGAACGCGTCCTGCACGATCTCCTCGGCCAGCGCCCTGTTCCCGAGGCGACGCTCCACGAAGGCGAGGAACCTCCGGTGGTTCGCCACCAGCGTCTCCAGGTCCGCGGGAGACATTTCAACATCGTTGGACATGGCGTGACAGGTGCTCATGTCTATACGACGCGCGGGGGGCGCCGGCATTACAGCGGCTTGCGGCCGGTGGCGCGGATCGTGGCGTGGTAGGTGGCCCAGCAGGCGGGATCGGCCGCGAAGGAGACGTAGTGGGCGATGTCCTCCGGCGTGACCGCCCCCGTCGCCACGAACGCGTCGGCCCGGTGTGAGACGGCGAGGCCCATCATCACCGCCTCGGGTGAACCGCCGCGCACGATGGCCGCGTCGTTTTCGACCAGCAGCTCTTGCAGCCCCTGTGTCTGGACCAGGCCGGGGAGGCGGGTCCCGAAACCGAGGTCCATCCGGTCCTTGCGAAACAGCGCTTCGCGCGCGCGGTTCACGTTGCCGAAGGCCTGTCGCTGCACGAACGAGCCAGTGAAGGCGCGGGCGCTCGAGAAATCGGGTTCTTCCAGGACCAGCCACCCGCCCGGGGCGAGCGCGTTCATCATGGCGCCGAGCGCGTCGGTGAAGGCGGGAACGTGAACGAGCAGGTGGCGCGCGTGCACGAGCTGGAACGAGGCGGACGGCAGCGCGCTGGTGCGGACGTCGCCCGTCCGCGCCTCGACGTTCGAGCCCACCACCGTCGTGAGAAGACGGGTGTCGGTGTCGAGGGCCACCACCGTGCCGCCGGACCCGACGGTCTCCCCCAGCCAGGCGGCCACCGACCCGCCACCCGCCCCCACCTCCAGACAGCGCCAACCGGCCCCCACGCCCGTGGCACCCAAGAATCGTCGCGACCCCGCGTCGAGCACCCGCTCGAGCGCGCGGTGCCGTTCCAGCTCGGCGTCGAGCGCCGTTCCCGCGAAGAGCGTCACGACACGCCCATCCAGATGCCGGGCGTGGGGCGCAGGGTCACGAGCGGATCGATGGCGACCGGCCGCCCCGGCTCGAGATCGAGCGTCAGGCGCTGGACGACGGTGGCGAGGATGATCGTCGCCTCCATCATCGCGAAGGCGGCGCCGATGCAGAGGTGCGCGCCACCGCCGAATGGAAAATAGGCATAGCGCGGGCGCTCGGCCTCGCCATGCTCGACGCTGGCGAGGCGCTCGGGCGCGAAGCGCTCGGGCGCGAAGCGTTCAGGGTCGAAGCCCTCCGGGTTCTCCCACAGGGTCGGATCCCGGTGCGTGACGAACGGGCTGACCAGCACGATCGCTCCCGCCGGGATCGCGTAGCCGTCGATCTCGTCCGCCGCCGTCGCCGAGCGCGTGATGATCCAGGCCGGAGGATAGAGGCGCATCGACTCCTCGAGCACCATGCGCGTGAAGCGCAGCCGAGGCAGATCGTCGAAGCCTGGCGCCCGTCCGCCCAGCGTCGCGACCACTTCGGCCGCGAGCGCGCGGCGCGCCAGCGGATGCAGCGACAGCAGATAGAATGTCCACGACATCGTCATCGCCGTCGTCTCGTGCCCGGCCAGCAGCAACGTGATGATCTCGTCGCGCAGCTGGCGATCGGAGAGCCCCTGCCCGGTCTCCTCGTCGCGCGCCAGCAGCAGCATCGACAGCAGATCGCCGCGGTCGCCGCCCTCGCGGCGCCGCTCCTCGATCAGCGACAGCACCAGCCGGTCGAGTGACCGCAACGCGGCGCGAAAGCGCAGGTTCCCCGGCGTGGGCAGCCCGGCGGGAAGCGCGATCAGCGTCTGCGCCCGCTCGATGGTGTGGTGCAAGGTCACGTTCAGGGCCTGCCCCACGGCGTCGGCGTCATCGGCGAGATCGCGCCCGAACAGGCACCGTCCGACGATCTGCAGGGCCACCCGCGACATCTCGGGCACGACGTCGAACGTCACGCCCCCCCCGCCGGCCCGCCGCAACCGCGCGACCAGCCCCTGCGACGATGTCGCCATGAGCTCGGCGAAGGCGGCCAGCCGCTGCTTGTGAAAGGCGGGCTGGGACAGCCGCCGGTTGCGCCGCCACTCCGCGCCCGTGGTGGTGAGCAGCCCATCGCCCAGCGTCTCGCGCAGGGCGGCGACGCTGCGGGTGTTGCGCCCGTAGTTCTCGGCGTTGTCCTGCAGCACCCGCTTGATCCCGGCCGGCGCGCTCACCAGGAAGACGGCACGTCGCCGCAGCCCCATCCGTGCCACGCCCCCGTACTGGCGCGCCGTGCGGAGGAGGAATCCGAGCCGATCGCCACGAAACTGGGGCAGCGTCCCCCACAGCGGGTGGCCGACTGGTCCGGGGACGACGGAGCGCGCGGCGGAGGCTGGCGACGATGACATGGGCGCCGGTCTTCAGAGCTGGCAGACCGGACAGAAATAGGTCGAGCGCCCCGCCTGCACGACCCGGGTGATCGTCCCCTCGTGGCAGCGGGGACAGCGGACGCCGGCGCGGTCGTAGACCTTGAAGGGATTGCGCGTCCCCGTCTCTTCGACGTAGGCCACGTCCTGGTCCGCGCCCGCCTCCGCGAACGCGCGAAGCGTGTACTGAAACGACGCCAGCAGCCCGCGCGCCAGCTTGCGAACCTCGGTCGGCGTCAACGTGGCCGCCGACCGCCGCGGATCGATGGCGGCGCGGAACAGCCCCTCCGATGCCTGGATGTTCCCCACGCCGGGGATCAGCGCCTGATCCATGATCGCCACCTTGATGGGCAGGCGGCGCCGCAGCGCCAGCCGCGCCGCCAGGCGCGCGACGTCGATCCCATCGCGCAAGGGGTCGGGCCCCAGCGCCGCGATGACCGGAAGCTCGGCAAACGCCGCGCCGGGCACCACGCGGAAGAAGCCGAACAGGCGCATGTCGACGAAGTGCAGCGACACGCCCCCCTCGAAGTCGACCCGCACGCGTGAGAACCGGGGCGCCGGCTCGGCCGGCTTGCGCAACGTCCACTTCCCCGTCATCCCCAGGTGCGACCAGACCCCCACCCGCTGCTTCGCCCCCGCGCGGAACGTCAGCAACAGGTTCTTGCCTGTCCGCTCGACCGTCGACAGCCGGGTGCCGGCGAGCTGCTTCAGGTCGGCGGGACGGCCTCCCCCCAGCGCGCGTGGTTCGCGGCACGAGATGGAGCGAACCCGTCGCCCCCGCGCCCAGCGGGTCAGGTTCCGGGCGGCGACCTCGACCTCGGGAAGCTCGGGCATGACCACTGCGAAGAATAGAAGCGATCGGCGGGAAGTCGAGGCGCCTTGCCCCGCCGCCGGGACGGTCCACCTTGTCGGGTGGCCCGCCATGCCGTCGCGAACGTCCGAAATCCGGAGACCGATACGATTCGCCCGGGCGAATGACCAGGAGGATCTTAGATTGTCAGCGATGTCCCTCCTCGTGCCCGGCGCCACCTGCTGGAAGACGGCGCGCGCCCGACATGTCTCGCTGATCCAGGACGCCGGTCCCGCGTTCGCGGCGATCGCCGCGGCGATGGAGGCGGCGCGGGACAGCATCTTCATCCTGGGCTGGGACATCGACAGCCGCACGCCCATGCGCCCCGAGCCGAACAGTCACCAGGCGAGCGGGCTGTCCGACGGGGGCGGGCCGCTGCAGGGGAGCGCCCTGTTGCCGCTGCTGCTCGGCTGCCTGGCGCGCCACCCCGGCCTGCAGGTGTTCATCCTGATCTGGGACTACGCCATCGTCTATTCGTTCGAGCGCGAGCCGCGCCCGCGCCAGCAGTTCGGTCGGGCGCATCCCCGCTTGCACTTCGCGCTCGACGCCGACCACGCGAGCGGCGGCTCGCACCACCAGAAGATCGTGGTGGTCGACGACGAGGTGGCGTTCCTGGGCGGCATCGATCTGACGATGCATCGCTGGGATCAGCCGCGCCACCTGGTCCACGATCCCCGGCGCATCGACGGCGCGGGCGCCGCCTACCCGCCGTTTCACGACGTGCACGCCGCCGTCGCGGGGCCCGCGGCGGCCGCTCTGGGTGAGCTGGCCCGCGCGCGCTGGCAGGTGCGGCGGGGCCGGGCCCGCACGCCGGCGGTGGCGCAACCGCGCACTGTCTCGGCGTGGCCAGCCCACCTGGCCAAGGACGCCTCCGACATCGAGGTCGGCTTCGCCCGCACGTACCTGCGCGACGGCCAGCCCGCCATCAAGGAGATCGAGGCGCTGACCCGGCAAGCGATCGCGGCGGCGCGGGGCTGGATCTACGCCGAGAACCAGTACCTGACCTCGCACGCGGTCGTGCGGCAGCTGGCGAGCCGGCTGGTCGAGGCGAACGGCCCCGACATCGCCATCGTCCTGCCCGAGGTCGAGACCGGCTGGATGGAGCGCGGCTCGATGGGGCTGCTGCGCGAGCGCTCGCTCGCCCACCTCCGCGCCAAGGATCTCTACGGCCGCCTGCGCCTGGTGTCGCCCCGCGTGACCATGGACGGCGAAGCGCGCGACGTCGGCGTTCACGCCAAGGTGCTGGTGATCGACGACACCCTCGTCAAGATCGGCTCGGCCAACTTCAGCAACCGGTCGATGGGGCTCGACACCGAGTGCGATCTGGCCGTCGAGGCGAGCGACGACGCGAGCGCCGCGTTCATCGCCTCGGTGCGCAACCGCCTGCTGGGCGAGCACCTGGGCCTGACGGCGGACGAGGTGGCGGGCCGGCTCGTGAACGGGGGGCTGTGCCTGCTGCTCGACGGGCAGCCGACGACCGCGCCGTACAGCTTGGTCCCGGTCCCCGACACCTGCGATGCCACCGTCGATCTGACGGTGTTCGATGGCGCCATCGTCGATCCCGAGGAGCCGTGGAGCCTCGACGCGCTGATGGATCGGGCGGTGCCGGTTCCGCTGCGCCGACGTCTGGCGCAACGCTGGCTGCGACCGCTGGCGCTCGCCATCGGCCTGGTGGCGCTGTGGGCGCTGTTCCGTCACGGTCCCCTCCGTTCTTTTCACCTGGGAGAGACGGCCCTGCGGCTGGCGACCGAGCTGGCCGCCCGCCCCGCCGGTCCGTTCCTGGCGACGGCGGCGATCGCCCTCGCGGGCGCGCTGTTCATTCCCATCACCCTGCTGGGAACGACGGCGCTGGCGGTGTTCGGGGTGTGGCCCGGGGTGCTGGTGGCGTGGACCGGCGGGGTGCTGGCCGCCACGCTGTCGCACACCATCGGCGCGCGCTGGGGAACGGGCGTGCTGCGCTGGCTGCCGGGCAAGGTCGAGAGCAACCTGCGCCGCGTCCTGCGCGCCCGCGCGTTCTGGTCGGTGGTGTTCATGCGGTTGCTGCCGCTGGGAAACTTCGGCGCGCTCAACCTGCTGGCGGGGGCGTTCAAGATCCCGCGGCGGACCTTCGTGCTGGGCAACATGGTGGGGATGGCGCCCGGCCTGCTGGGGCTGGGCGTGTTCGTGAACCGGGCGCTGGCGGCGCTGCGCCACCCCAGCACCGGCAACGTCGTGATCGCGGTCGTCGTGGCGGTCGCGTCGACGGTGCTGACGCTGGTCTTGAAGCGACGCCTGCTGGCCCCCGCGCCGGAGCCGAGGCCGTGACCGACGACCCGGACACCCTGCGCATCGCCTCCTGGAACATCCACGACGCCGTGGGCGCGGACGGACGGCGCGACGTCGAACGCGTGTCTCGCGTCATCGGCGAGCTGGACGCGCCGCTGGTGGCGCTGCAGGAGGTCTCGTGCGCGGGGCCCAACGGCGCTTGCGACGTGGCGACCCTGGGGAAGGCGAACGGGCTCACCTGGTCGTCCGTCACCACCCGCGGCGGCGGCGACTGGCAGCACGGAAACGCGCTGCTGAGCGCGCTGCCCGTCGATGACGTGTGCACGCACGATCTGTCGTATCCGCACCGCGAGCCGCGCGCGGCCCTGGAGGTGCTGGTGCGCTGGGGGCCGCGTCGGCTGCGCGTGGTGGTCACCCACCTGGGCCTGCGCGCGGGCGAGCGGCGCCACCAGGTCGAGCAGCTGCTGTCGATCGTGGGCGATACCGGCGCGGACGCCACGATCTTGCTCGGCGACATCAACGAGTGGTGGCTGTGGGGGCGTCCGCTGCGCTGGCTCCACCGGCGCTTCGGGACCAGCCCGGCGCCGCGAACCTTTCCCGCCCGCGCCCCGGTGCTGTCGCTGGATCGTGTCTGGGTTCATCCGCGTCCGGCGCTCGCCGCGTTGACGGTGGCCAACACGCCGACGGCGCGGCGCGCCTCCGATCACCTGCCCATCGTGGCCACGCTGCGTTTCGGACAACCGGATGGTTTATAGAGAGGCGTGACCCACAACGACATCCTGCGCAGCCTCCGCTACATGCTCAACATCAGCGACGGCGCGCTCATCGACATCACCCGTCTGGGCGGCGGGGACGTCGCCAAGGCCGACATGGTGGCGTTCCTGAAGACCGAGGACGAAGAGGGCTACCGACCGTGCGGCGACGAGGTGATGGCCCGCTTCCTCAACGGGCTCGTCATCCACAAGCGCGGCCAGGACCCGAGCCGGCCTCCTCAACCGCTCGAGCTCCCCGTCACCAACAACACCGTCTTGAAAAAGGTGCGGGTCGCCTTCGAGCTGAAGGACAGCGACATCACCGCGCTCATCGAAAAGTCCGGCCTGCGCGTCACGAAGACCGAGCTGAGCGCCTTCTTCCGCCGCCCCGACCACCGGAACTACCGGGAGTGCGGGGATCAGTTCCTGCGAAATCTCCTGAAGGGGCTGACGTTCTGAGCCGCGGTGTGGAAGTCACATGATGACTGATGCCGCCTTGCGCCGCCGTCTCGCCATCTCGAACTCGGGGCTCGGGGTGGGCCTGACCTTGCTGGGGTTTTCCCTCTACACGATCGCCACCGCCTTCGGTCGCGGACATGGCACCACCATTTTGCGCGGACTGGTGGCGCTCCCCCTGGGGCTGGTGATCGTCTACCTCTCGTTCTCCTGGGTCTGTTCGACTTGCGGCGCGACGTTGCGGCGAAGCGTCGTCGACACCACGCCGGCGCGCGCTTCGGAGGTGGCGCGCGCGCTGCTCGAGGGGGGACGGGCCGCCGCAGCGCAGGCGTGGGAGGCGGCGCGCGGCCAGCGGGGCGCGGCGCGGATCTCGGTCCAGGCCTGCCCCCAGTGCCGGCGGCTGGCGCGCCTCCGCTTTCGTGGCGTCGACGCGAAGGTCGACGGGGTCCGCCTGGTCACGGGCGAGGCGGCGACCCTCTTCATCGACGCGCCCCTCTCCAGCTGATCTCCACGGTTGACACCCGCATATGATTGCATGATACAACCATGTGCGAATGACCAGAGGGGACAGGTTCGCGGCGCTGCTATCGCAGGTGGCGAGCGACGTCGTGCGCCGCCGCTCGTCCGAGATCTGTTGCGGCGAGCTCACGCTCGAACAGTTCGACACCCTGGCTGCCATCGATCGTTCGGGCGGCGCCTCGATCGGCTCGCTGGCGGTCGCCGCGAACGTCGAGCTGTCGACGATGAGCCGCAACATCTCGGTCCTCGAGCGAAACGCCCATCTAATCCGGAGGAAGCTCTCCGGCGATCGACGTATCGTTCATGTGTCGCTGACCGCGAAGGGGCAGCAGGCGCTGACGACGTTGCGCTGCAGTGAAAAGGACGTGCTCGGCGATGTGTACGAGCGCATCGCGCCGGAGGAGCGCGCGCCGATCATGAAGGCGCTCGAGGCGCTCCGCGGTTGCCTGGTGAGCTGCACGACCGACGCGGCCTGCTGCCCACCGCGCGCCCTGGCGCGAAAGACGTCATGAGGCGCCCTCCCCCCGCCGACCGAGCGCGAGCGCCGGCACCTTCGCTGGCGCGCCGGGTGGCGGCGGAGGCGGTCGGGACGGCCCTCCTGCTGACGACGGTCGTGGGCTCCGGCATCATGGCCGAGCGCCTGGCCGCTGGAAACGTCGCGCTGGCGCTCCTCGCGAACAGCCTCGCCACCGGCGCGGGGCTGATCGCCTTGTTGCTGACGTTCGCGGGGGTCTCGGGCGCGCACTTCAATCCGCTGGTGACCGTCGCGGCCGCGAGCCAAGGGGGGTTGGCCTGGCGCGCCGTCCCGCCGTACCTCGCCGCCCAGGTCGGCGGCGCGTTCGCCGGCGTCGCCCTCGCGCACCTCATGTTCGGCTTGCCGCTCCTCTCGGCGTCGCACCACGCCCGCTCGGGGCTCGGGCAGTTCGCGGGGGAGCTCACCGCCACCTTCGGCCTCGTCTCCGTCATCGCCGGCTGCTCTCGGACGCGTCTCGATGCGACGCCGTTCGCGGTGGCCGCTTACATCACGGCCGCCTACTGGTTCACGTCGTCGACCTCCTTCGCGAACCCGGCCGTGACCCTGGCGCGCGCCGCGACCGACAGCTTCACGGGAATCCGGCCAGCGGACGTGCCTCTCTTCGTCGTCGCGCAGGCCTTGGGCTGCACGGGCGCGACGCTCTTCTTCCGTTGGCTGCTTTCCGACGCCCCCCTCGAGGAGGTCGCGTGAACACCGTGATATTCGCCTGCGTGCACAACGCCGGTCGCTCTCAGATGGCGGCCGCGTGGTTCAACGAGCTCGCCGATCCTGCGAAGGCCCGGGCGGTCTCGGCGGGAACCGAGCCCGGACCGCGCCTGCACCCTGAGGTTCTGCTGGCAATGGGCGAGGTGGACATCGACCTGTCGGCGGCGAAGCCGCGGCGGCTCACGGACGAGCTGGCCGCCGGCGCGCGCATCCTCGTCACGATGGGCTGCGGGGAGGCGTGCCCCCACGTCCCCGGTCTCCGGCGAGAGGACTGGCCGCTGGAAGACCCGAAGAACAAGCCGCTCGACCGGGTCCGCGCCATCCGCGACGACATCCGCGCGCGGGTCGTCGAGATGGTCATGCGCGAGGGATGGGAACGGGCCGGGGCCGGGGCGCTTTGACGCCAGCGCCACCTCGATGCATCGTCATTTCGATGCCCAACCGCTCCGACCACCTCACGCTCTCCACCGTCGCCGCCCTTGCCTGCTTCTCCGCGGCGTGCGGCGGTCTGAACCTTCAGCTCGTCGATGCGTCGGTCCGCAAGCCGTCGAACGTGGCGGTCTACTTCACCGCCAACACGTCGTCGGGCGAGCCGGTCGCCGATCTGACCCAGAACGATTTCCACATCTACGAGGACGGCAAGCCCGTGTCCACACTGGAGAGCCAGCAGACCATCCTCCAGCAGGAGATCGCGGCGGTCCACGACACGCTGCTGCTGGTGGACATGTCCGGCAGCGTGGTGGGCTCTGGCGACATGCCCGCGTTGATGAGCGCCGCCGCCTCGTTCGCCGATCGCGTCGGCCCCTATCAGAAGGTCGCCATCTACACGTTCGACGGCAGCCCCCACATCAACCCGGTGGTGGCGTTCGGCGGCAGCGTGCACGCAGGGGTGGCGGCGCTGGGCCACTACCACCCGCGCGATCCGTCGACCAACCTGAACGGAGGCGTGGTCGAGGCGGTGCAAGTGCTGGCGCGGCAGATGGACAGCGCCCCGCAGCCGCTGCGCTTCGGTACCTTGGTGGTCTTCACGGACGGCACCGATCGCGCGCACCGCGTCTCCGACGACGAGGTGAAGAAGACCCTGGATACGGCGGCGTTCGAGACCTTCGCCATCGGCGTGGGCGCCGAGGTCGATCAAAACGAGCTGCGCGCCATCGGGCGCTCCGGCACCTTCGCGTCCCAGAACCGCGCCGACATCGCCCGGGGCTTCGACGACGTGGCCGACCGCATCGAGGCGGCGTCGCGCCGGTACTACCTGCTGTCCTATTGCTCGCCCTCGCGCGCTGGCGAGCACACCGTCGAGATCGAGGCCGTCGCCGACGGACGTCGCGGGCGGCTGTCGCATCACTTCGACGCCGGCGGCTTCGGCCCGCGTTGCGATCCCAATCAGAAGCCGGCCTTCGACGTCCGCCACCCGCGTGTCCGCGCCAGCACCACCGAAGACGACCACTCGGGACGCTAGGCGCGAACGCGCAGCTCCCATCGCGGGCGGCGGCGTTCGGCACGCCCACGCGCCGTGGATTTACTTGAGGCGTGAGGCCAATCCGCTATGGTGGGGCGAGGTGAGCCCACAGTGAGAATCGAAGCCGTTTCCATCGGAGCCGACCCGCCCCACGAGGTGAACGTGATCGTCGAGGTGCCGGTAGGCGGCGAACCGATCAAGTACGAGATGGACAAGAACGCGGGGACCTTGGTGGTCGATCGCTTTCTGTACACGTCCATGCGCTACCCGGGAAACTACGGATTCGTGCCTCACACCCTCTCCGGTGACGGCGATCCCCTGGACGTGCTCATCGCCAACCAGCGGGCGATCATCCCGGGGGCCATCATCGCGGTCCGCCCGATCGGTGTGCTGCGCATGCAGGACGAGGCCGGCGTCGACGAGAAGGTCATCGCGGTGCCGGTCTCCCGTCTCACGCGCCGCTACGACAAGATCACCGAATACACGCACCTGCCCGACATCACCGTGAGACAGATCCAGCACTTCTTCGAGCACTACAAGGATCTCGAGGACATGAAGTGGGTGAAGCTGCTCGGCTGGGGTGGCGCCGAAGAGGCGAAGACGATGATCATGGAGAGCATCGCGCTGGCGCAAGCCCGCCCCTGAGCGTCGCGGCGTCCCGAGAGACGGCGGCGCCATACACGTTCTGCCCGCCTAAGTCATGACGAGGCGCGCCTTGAATTGAGCCGGTTGATCGGATGTGATGTAAGGGGAATGTTCAGGCGCCTAACCATCAAGTCGTTGGTCGCCAGGACGGGCGCCCCGACCCTCGGTCTTCTGGGGTTGGTGGCTGGATGGGCGGCGTGCTCGGTCGATCGCTCGGGCCTGCTGTCGACGCCCGAGGGCGGCGCCGGTGAGGGGGGGCGTGCCGTCATGGTTGGGTCGGGCGGTCTCACCGGAAGCGGCTCCGGCGGGCGGACGATCCCCTGGGGTTCGGGGGGCTCGGGGGGGGAAACGGGAGGTCGGGCGGGGAGTGGGTCCGGAGGTCAGAGCGAGCTCCCGGGAACCGGCGGCGTCGACGGTCCCCGGGGCGGAACGGGAGTCGTTCCTGGCGGAACGGGCGGAGCGAACGGACCTGGTGGGGGCACCGTGGGCGGCCGCGCCGGTGGATCGGCCGGGATCATCGGTACGACCGGGGGAACGGCGGGCGGTTCGAGCGGCCGGGACGGCAGCGCTGGCGCCGGAGGGCGCGGAACCCGGACCGGCGGACGAAGCGGCTCGACCGGCGGCGCGGGCGGCGGCACGGGCGGCTCCTGGGGCACCGGCGGCACCGCAGCAGGCGGAGCCGGCGGCGCCGGCCCCGCCATGTGCGATCCCTCGATCCGGGACAAGGACTCCTGCGATTTCCGGGCCTCCGAGTGCCGCAAGACCTGTGGCGTCTCGGCGCTCGCGACCAAGCCCTGCACCTGCACGGCCGGCCAGTGGAACTGCGGCGACTGCGTCTATCCGGCCGGCGACTACAGCTGCTATCAGCTCGACAAGAGCTTCGTCCCCTCCTGTCCGTCGGGCACCAGCAACGGCACCACGACCTGCACCGGGATCTGCTCGCTCTGCTCGGGCTATCAGGACACCACCGGGACGGACAAGGTCGGATACTGCTCGTGCACCGACCCGGGCGGAAACGCACCGTCGGTCTACCGCTGCGCCAGCACCTCGGAGTGGCCACCCCAGTAATCGCCGGCTGGCGTGACCAATCGCGCCCCTGACGAAGACGGCCGCTCCGGACGGCCGGCTTGCGCCGCAGCCTGCCGGAACGGCCGATCTGACCAAGTGGGTGCCCTGGACCGAGCCGACCCTGGCGGACGACGTGAGCTTCGCTTCGCCCCCCCTGACCAGCAAGTAGCGAAGGGTCAGCCAGCCTCGTCGAGTCGCGCCGCCTGCATGAGCAGGTAGTTCCGCTCCGCGATGCTGGTCGTGCGCGCGGCGGCCCGCCGGTAGCACGCGATCGCGCCCGGCCGATCGTCGGCTCGCTCGAGTAGATGACCGCGCACGGCATCCACGCGGTGGTGTTCCCGCATTCGCTCGTCCGCCGCCAGCGCGTCGAGCCGGCGCAGCCCGGCGGCCGGTCCATGAACCATCGCGGTCGCGATCGCTCGATTGAGCGTCACCATCGGGTTGTCCGACATGCGCCCCAGCACCTCGTACAGCGCCAGGATCTGCGGCCAGTCGGTCAGCTCGGGGCTGACCGACTCGTCATGCACGGCGGCGATCGCGGCCTGGAGCTGGTACGGTCCCACCATCCCCCTCGGCAGCGTGGCGCTGAGCAGCGCCACGCCTTCCGTGATCGCGTCGCGATCCCACAGCGCGCGATCTTGCTGGTCGAGCGGAACGAGCTCGCCCGCCGGCCCGGTTCGCGCCGCGCGCCGGGCGTCCGTCAGCAGCATCAGCGCCAGCAGCCCGGCGACCTCGGCATCGTCGGGCAACAGGCCGTGCAGCATGCGCGTCAGGCGCAGCGCCTCGCCCGACAGGTCGGTCCGGATCAACTCCGCGCCGGTGCTGCCCGCGTAACCTTCGCTGAACACGAGATACAGGACGTGGTTGACCGCGCCCAGCCGGGCCGCCCGCTCTTCGCCGACGGGCATCTCGAAGGGCACGCCCGAGTCCTTGATGGTCTGCTTGGCGCGGCTGATCCGCTGGGCCATCGTCGCCTCCGGCACCAGGAACGCCTTCGCGATCTCGCCGGTGGTCAGGCCGCCGATCGCGCGCAGGGTCAGCGCGATCGCGGACGCAGGCGACAGCGCCGGATGGCAGCACATGAACAGCAGATCGAGGGTGTCGTCCCGCTCGACGTCCGCGGTCAGCGCGAGCTGTTCATCGGGCGGCACCAGGCTGACCACGAGCGCCTCGCGCTGGCGGCGCGCCGCCTCCGCGCGCACGTGGTCGACGATGCGCCGGGCGGCCACCTGGATCAGCCATCCACGCGGGTTGTCGGGCAGCCCGTCGCCCGGCCACCGCGCCGCCGCCGCGATCAGCGCCTCCTGGACGGCGTCCTCCGAAGCGGCGAAGTCGTGGAACCGCCGCACCACCGCCCCCAGCACCTGCGGCGCCAGCTCGCGCAGCAGGTGCTGGGTCGCGGGATCGAGCGGCGCGGGCATCAGCGCGGCCTCACGCCTCCCGAGGCGGCGCGCTCATCACCTGCCGCACCTCGATCGCCAGGTAGAGCGGCTTGCCACCGACGCCGGGGGCGACGGACGCTTCGGCGGCGATCTGGTAGGCGCGTTCGGCGCTGTCGACGTCCACGATCCAGTAGCCGGCCAGGAACTCCTTCGACTCGGGGAACACCCCGTCCGTCACCGGCTTGCCGTCCTGGCCGGCGCGGATCAGCTTCGCCTGCTCGGGCCCGCTCAGCCCCTCCGCCGCCACCAGCTCGCCCGCGGCCCCCAGCTTGGTGGCGAAGGACTTCATGAACTCGATGTGCCGCGCGATGTCCTGCTTCGGCCAGTTCATGATCTGGTAGGGCCCACCGCTCGGCGTGTTCATCATCAGCATGTACTTCATCGTGGTCTCCTTTGTGCGGCCGCCCCGACATGGAGCGCGCCTTCACCCTTGGTCGGAGCCGACCCGCCGTTCTCGACATGGTCATGGCCACTTTTTTCTCCTGGCGCAAGTGTCGTCCCGAAGGCACACGCCGCCCCAAATGAACAAGGGGGCCACGTGGCCCCCCTGTTTCCGTTCCTATTTGTCAGGCCGGGCGCGAGGCCCGTTATGCGACTACTTGCAGACGAACGTCGTGACGGTCGCGCTGGCCAGCGTGGCGGTGAAGCTGCCACCCGTGACCGGAACCGCGGTCTTGGCGATGAGGTTGTCGGTCGCCGACGTCACCGACGGCGTGCACGACGCGGGGGCCGTCCCGCCGGAGATGGTGATCGGCACCGTCGCCGACGCCGAGCCCTTGTTGATGGCGACGACCGCGACGGTGCCGTCCGAGCCCTTGTAGGCGGACAGCAGGACGCTGGTCGAGCTGTTCCCCGTGACGTCGACCCGCATGTAGCCGGGGCGCACGAACTTGCTGAAATTGCCGAGCGTCCAGTGACGCTTGGTATCGGTTCCGCTCTTCAGCAGCAGACCCTCGTTGTCGTCCGTGTTGTAGGCCTGGTACCACCACCACAGCCAGGCCACCGCCTGGCCGTCCACGAGCGCCGAGTGAATCCAGCCAGCGACGGCGACGCCGTTGGCGATGTCCGAGGTCGGCCCCTGCTCCGGCCACCACTTCACGCCGGACATCTCCGTCTGCCAGATCTCTTTCTTGGCGGCGGTCACATCGCTCGGCCACGGCGACGCGACCTGGGAGTCGTACTGGTGCACGCCGATGATGTCGAAGGCGGCCCACGCCGTCGCGTCCTTGGCCAGGTAGTGGCCATAGTCGTATCCACCGCCCGTATCACACGCCGCCTTGCTCGGGGGGAAGCCGCACCCCAGCGGATCCGAGCTGTTCTTGCCATTCACATCGGGCCCGGCCGAGACGTTCGACCACTGGTGGTTCCACTCCGACGCCTCGGGCGCGATGACCTTGACGCCCTTGGCCTGAAGCTTCGGCCCCGCCACCTTCACCCAGGCCACCATCTCGTTGGCCGTGAAGAGCGTGGTCGGGTAGTTGCCGTTGCAGGGATCGGTGCCGCCACATGACGCGAAATCGGGCTCGTTGCCGATCGACATGGCGTAGAAGCCGTTGGTGCCCGCGAAGTTCGCGATCGTCGTCGACCACGAGTCGTAGCAGCTCGTCATCACGTGTCCGCCGTTGTTCACGGGTGCGCTGGTGTCGAGGGGGGTCTGGCCGGACTTGCAGCTGCCGGGTGGGCTCCACACCGACCCGATGACCTTGGCGTTCGTCATGGCCCGGCTCTTCAGGGCCGAGATGTTCGTCGATTCGAAGCTGTTGTAGAAGGCGCCGCTGTCGCTCATGCCGGTCCGCAGAATGGACAGACCGATTCCGGTGCCACTCGTGTTGAACAGCGAGTCCGCCACCGTGCTGGAAAAGGCGCCGCTCGCCCAGTTGTCGTTGATGCCGAAGCCCTGAATGGTCTGCTCGACCTTGTCGAGGGCCACCGTCACCCCACCGCCGCTCGAGCCGCCCGCGGAGCTTCCGCCGCTGCCGCTCGAACCGCCGGCGGGAGCCGTGCCGCCCGAGCCGGTGCTGCCCCCTCCGCCGGTCTTGCCGCCCGAGCTCGTCCCGCCGCCGCTCTGGCTTCCGCCGCTGCTCGTGGCACCGCCCGAGCTGGAGCTGCTGCTGCCACCCGAGCTCGAGCTGCTGCTGCCACCCGAGCTGGAGCTGCTGCTGCCACCCGAGCTGGAGTTGCTGCTGCCACCCGAGCTCGAGCTGCCGCCCGAGCTCGAGCTGTTGCCGCCCGAGCTCGAGCTGCTCCCACCCGAGCCGGTCTTGCCGCCCGAGCCGCTGCCGCCCGAGCTGGACGAACCGCCCGAACCGGAGCCTCCGCTGCTGGAATTCCCACCGCTTCCCGGAGTCCCCGACCCCGCTGACGAGCAACCTGCGCTCACGAGAGCGAGCACGTAGGCGAGCCGAAGAACCTTGATTCGCTTCATTTTGGACCCCTTGCAAAAAGGACGGACGGAAGACGACTACCGAGGAGGGCGGGCTTCCATCAAACGCCAACTTCCAAACGCCAACTTCTCGTTCGAAAGTTAAGCCGACTAACAAATCCCGCGAAATCGACCCAGGCCTGAATTCGATGGAGCTCAGCGGGCCCGAGGTCGGGCCCGCTGGAGAAGGACTACTGCTTGATGGTGGCCCAGCCCTGGGCGGGCATGGCGACCTGCATCTTCTTGCCGCCGATGGAGACCGTGTAGGTCGCCTTGGCAGCATCCTTGTTGTACATGACGACGACCAGGGTGCCGTCCGAGTTCTTGAACGCCACGGCGTCGCCGCCCGTCGTGGTCACCACCTTGGCCCCCGGATTGACGAACTGGGAGAAGTGGCGGAACACGTAGTAGGCCGGCGTCTGGGTGATGCTGCCGCCGTTCACGACCAGCAGCGAGTCCTGTCGCCAGTCACGGCTCGTATCGTTGCCCAGGCCGTTCTTGTCGAGGACCATGTTCCAGGCGCTGTAAGAGGTCACGCCGCCCTTGTTGATCGCGTCGCGGATGTAGCCCCAGCTCTCGACGCCGTACGCCTGATCGTTGGGCGCCTGTGTGCCGTTGTACGCCGGGAAGCCGGACGGGCCCCACGGGTAGTTGCCGCACTTGTGCTCGGTGGCCCAGATGGGCAGGCTTCCGAACCTCGTGCCGCCGTTGACCGCATCGAGCACGCCCCACTGCACGCCCGCGACCGAGACGAAGCTCATCGCGCTGGAGTCGTTCAGCACCGCGGTGGCGATGTCGGTGTCGTGCCGCGCCTTGCCCTCGACCGTGTCGCCATTGTTCGACAGGGTCCCCAGCATGACCTTGACGTTGAGGGACTTCATGGCCGCCCCCAGGGTCTTCACCCAGCTCACGTAGGTGGCCGAGTCCCAGAGGCACGAGGGGTAGTTCTGCTCGTAGCCGGGCTCGTTCTGAGGGGATACGATCTCGATGTTGATGCCCATGTCCTTGTAGCCCTGAACGAACTTCGTGTAGTACTGGGCGTACGCGTCCAGGTTGGCCGACGAACCGTTCGCGCTGCCGCCGTCGAAGTACGACGCGGTCCAGCCGGAGAGCTTGCCAGCCTGATTGGCGTTGTATCCCGTCTTCATCCAGATGGGGGGCGTCCAGGGGCTGGCCCAGAAGCGAAGGCTCGAGTTCACCCCCTGCGCCGCCTTGATGTACGGGATCAGGTTCTTGTCATCATGGCCGTTGGCGATCTTGAAATTGGCGAGCGACGTATCCGCGGCAGGACGACCGGACTCACCGTTGACCGTCGGATTGGCGGGATTCGCGTCGTCCAGCGTGTAGCGGCTCGTGGCGTAGTCGCTGGCGCCGATCGGGATGCGTCCCCAGGTGAAGTGCGCCCCGTCGGTGCCGAAGAGCAGCTGCATGGCCTGCATCTG
>DASYCK010000173.1:0-51524 GCA_036500205.1 Polyangia bacterium
CGCCATGGTGTGCAGCTTCAGCTTGTAGTCGCGCCCCTGCGAGAACGGCTTGCGACCGAGCCAGATCAGGTTCGCGCGCAGCCGTGTGCTGACGAGCGGCGCCTTGTCGGCGTGGCTCATGATCTCGCCGCGGGTCACGTAGATCTCCTCGGACAGCGTGAACCCCGTCGACCAGCCGGCGTCGATCTCGGTGCGCGGGGCGGCGTGAAACGACTCGATGCTGCGCACCGTGGTGCTCTTGTTCGACGGCGAGAACACCACCTTGTCGCCCACCTTGACCCGCCCCGACTCGATGCGGCCGGCGACGATGCGGCGATCGTCCCCCTGCTTGGTGAACTTGTAGACGGCCTGCACCGGCATGCGGAACGACGCCTGCGCCTTGCTGGGCGCCATCTGGAAGCTGTCCAGCGTCTCCAGCAGCGTGGGTCCCTTGTACCAGCCCATCTTGGTGCTGCGAATGGCCAGGTTCTCGCCGGCGATGGCGCTGACGGGAATGAACTGCTTGGGGCTGACCGCGCCGATGTCGGACAGGAACGCGCGGTACTCCGCCTCGACCTTGGCGAAGTGCCCCTCGTCGTGGCCGACCAGATCCATCTTGTTCACCACCACCACGACCTGCTTGATGCCCAGCATCGACAGGATGTAGCCGTGGCGGCGGCTGTTCTCGCGCACGCCTTCCTTGGCGTCGATGACCAGGGTGGCCGCCTCGGCCCGCGCCGCGCCCGAGATCATGTTCTTGAGGAACTCGATGTGCCCGGGGGCGTCGATGATGATGTAATCGCGCAGGGCCGTCTTGAAGAAGCAGCGCGCGGTGTCGATGGTGATCCCCTGATCCTGCTCGTCGGTCAGGGCGTCCAGCAGGAACGCGTACTCGAACGGCTTGCCGGTGCGCTCGCACTCGCGGCGCACCGCCTCCAGCTTGCCCTGGGGCAGCGAGCCGGTGTCCGCCAGCAGGCGCCCCACCACGGTCGACTTGCCGTGATCGACGTGGCCCACCACGACGATCTGCATCTGGGGGCGCACCACCTCGCGGGCGTTTTCCTCGGCGGCGGTCGGGCGAGATTTTCTGACGTCGGTCTCAGTCATGACGATGCGTGCCTGTTTCCAGAGTTGCGGCGAGATTCAAGGAGGGAAATCGACGACCGGGCGTCACATGTAGCCGTCGCGGCGCAGCTCTTCCAGGCCGTGCTTGCCGTCCTGTAAACGCCCCGAGCGCTCGGCGATGTTCCTCAGCTTGCCGCTGCGCAGCTCGACGATGATCTCGTCGACGTTGCGCGCGGGGCTCTGAATCGGAGACTGGCAGGGGCCGCAGCCCAGGCTGCGGTAGCGGGTCCCCGACCCCTGGTCGTAGTACAGCGACACCGTGGGGATGCTCTCGCGCTTGATGTACTCCCACACGTGCAGCTCGGTCCAGTCGAGCAGCGGATGGATCCGCACGTGGGTGCCGGGGGCGAAGTCGGTCTTGAACTGGTTCCAGAACTCGGGCGGCTGATCGCCAACGTCCCAGGCGTTGTTCTTGTCGCGGGGCGAGAAGTAACGCTCCTTCGAGCGGCTCCCCTCCTCGTCGGCGCGCGCCCCCACGATGACGCCGTGGTACGGCTCGCGATCGGGATCGAGGTCGTACTGCCCCGTCTTCAAGTTGAGACGCTTGCGTACCCCCGTCCCCTGCAAGGTCGCCTTCAGGGCGTCGCGCTTCAGGATGCCGCAGCAGTCGACCCGCGACAGCTTGTCCGGGTGGCCGTCGGGCAGGTGCTGCGTGGCCGGGAAGGTGCGACCGGCGGCGATGGCCTCCGCGTCCTGCCCCACCACCATGTGCAGCTTGTACTCCATGGCCAGGCGATCGCGGTAGGCGATCATCTCGGGCAGCTTGTAGCTGGTGTCGATGTGAACCAGCGGAAACGGCACGTGGCCGAAGAACGCCTTGCGCGCCAGCCACAGCAGCACCGTCGAGTCCTTGCCGATCGACCACAGCATGCACAGGCGCTCGAAGTGGCGAAACGCCTCGCGCAGGATGTAGACGCTTTGTTGTTCCAGTTGATCCAGGCTGTCCATGTTGTTGCTCGTGAATATGGGTACGAAGGGCTGGTAACATTGTCCGATCGAACGGTCAGCCGCAAGGGAGCGGCCCGGTCGAAAGAGAACGATGGGGCCTCCGCGGCGGCGACCCCGACGACCGCTCAGTTGGGGGCCGCCAGCAGCTCCCGCTCGGCCTCCTTCAGGGTCTGCTTCCATTCGGGATCACCGGGCACCGCCGCCACCGCCTTCCGGTACATGCGCACGGCGTCGCCGATCCGGCCCGATTTGCGCAACAGATCGCCGAAGTCGATCAGCGTCTGATGGCAGCCGTCGCGATCGTGCTTCAGCGCCTCCTCGAACAGCTCGCTGGCGCGGGTCAGGTGCCCGGCGTGGCCATGCTCGACCGCCGCCTGATGCAGGGCCCAGTGATCCTCGGGATCGATCTTGAGCGCGTCGTCGTAGGCCTCGGCCGCCTCGGTGTGGCGCTCCATCTCGGCGTAGACGTCGCCACGAATGGCCGCCACGAAGAAGGGATCGCCGCCCCGCTCGGCGGCCGCGCCGATCGCCTCCAGCGCCTCCAGGGTCCGCTCTTGCTCCAGCAGCACCTGCGCCAGCTTCGCGTAGCCGAGCCCGTAGCTCTCGTCGATCTCGACCACCTTGCGAAAAGCGCGCTCGGCGGCGCGAAAGTCCCCCGCCTCCAGCTCGGCGTCACCCAGCTCGCGCCAGCCCTCGACCAGACCCGGGTTCAAGGTGGTGGCCTTGCGCCCGGCCTCGAGCGCGCCCTTGTCGTGGGTGGCGTTCAGCGCCTCGGCCAGCAGCGCCCAGGCGGCCCCCAGCTCGGGGAGCTGCTCGACCGCCGAGCGCCCCAGGCGAACCGACTCCTCGGGGCGCCCCAGCTCCAGCGCCTCGCGGGCGCGCCGCAGCGCCCGCAGGCCGGACACCGTGGCGGGCGCGCGCGGCTCCTTGACCCGTGCGATGTCGGGATCGTCGGGGACCAGACCGGCCACGATGCGCGAGCCCAGATCGACGCGCAGGCGGACCTCGGGCACATCGGCGTCCTCGGGCTCGGCGCCCATGGCGTGCAGCGCCTCGACCCGCCAGAACGCCGCCGTCGCGGTCGCCCCGTCGGCCAGCAGGCGGCGCGACGTCGCCACCGCGGCGGCATCGCCGCGCTCGGAGGCGAGCACGTAGACCACGGCGGCCGCGTCGAGGCGCGCGTCATCGTCGCGCGCCGTCAACGGCTCCAGCGCCATGGCGTCCTCGAAGGCGCGACCGGCGGCCGCCCAGTCCTTGTGCAAGGCGGCGCGCATCCCCACCGCGAACAGCAGCGCCGGCGTGGGAGGCGTGGCGGACCGCACCGCCGAGGCCAGGGTGACATCGACCGCCGCGTCGTCGCCCGCCTCCTCCTGAAGCTGCGCCAGCTCGAGCCAGTGGTCCGCCAGGCCGGGATCGCGACGGCAGCGCTCCTCGGCGAGGGCCAGCGAGCGCGGCGTGGACGCGGCGGGCGCGTCACCGGCCGCCGCCCCCGCCGTCAGCTCGGCGGCCAGCACGTGCAGGAACCGCAACAGCGATGTCCCGACCCGATCGAGCCCCCCCGAGGCCACCTCGACCACGGGCCACTCGCCGTCGGGCGTCGTTCCCTCGGCGTCGAGCGCGTACTGCCGCCCGCCATGCTCGAGAAAAGGCCACAATCCCGCGTGTCCAGCCGCGGTTATGGCGGGCAGCCGCGCGGCCCCTTCCGCCAGGGTGAACAGCTTGGAGCCCCCCGGCAGGCGACCGCCGTCGTGCGCCACCAGGAACGCCTTCAGCCCCGGGGGCGGCAGGCTGCCGAACGTGGCCAAGAACCGATCGGAGGCGTCGGAGCCCACGCCGGGCAGCAAGGCCACCCCTGGAACCGCCGCCAACTCCCGTTCGAGCGCCCCAACCAACGTCCGAACCGGGTCAACCATGGTGACGATTTATGCGGTCGATGCTTCCGAATCAAGGCGCAAATGGGTCTGGGCCCCCCTGCCCCGTCGAATCACTCCCCCGGACACCCGCCGACTGAACCCTACCCTGTGGATAACTGTGAGCGGATATCCGCAAACATTTGAAATGCCAACAAAAAGCGGAACTGGTTTATAATGGACGTCGGCCAGCTTACGACTCTAGCGCGCGACCTATCTACGCAGCAGCGGGGGATGATACAGATGGGGAAAATCTTAATCTGCGACGACGAGGAGCAACTCTGCCGCGGCTTGAGCCGCTTGCTCCGCAGTGATGGACACGACGTCATCACCGCCGACGGGCCCGAAGGGGCGGCCCGCATCGTCTCCGATCACTTCGACCTGATCCTGACCGACATCCGCATGCCCGGCGTGGATGGCTTCGAGATCATAAAAACGGCGCGCCAGCACGTGCCGCAGACACCCGTGATCGCCATGAGCGGCAACGCGGAGATCCCCGACGCCGTGCGCGCCATGCACGCCGGCGCCCGCGATTTCCTCATCAAACCGTTCGACAAGAACGCGCTGTCCGAGGCGATGGCGGCGGTCTTCAAGCCGGTGGTCAAGGTCGAGGAGGTGCCCGATCCCCGCACCTGGCGCGATCGTCACGCCCCCTGGCTGCTGGGAGACGATCCGGCGATGGTGCCGGTGCTGGCGCTGCTCGAGCAGGTGGCGGACACGCGCTGCACGGTGCTGATCACCGGCGAATCCGGCACAGGCAAAGAGCTGGCGGCGCGCTCGCTCCACGCCGGCTCGGCGCGCGCGAAGCGCCCGTTCGTGGCGGTGAACTGCGCCGCCATCCCCCCCACCTTGGTCGAGTCCGAGCTGTTCGGTCACGCGCGCGGGGCCTTCACCGGCGCCACCACGGCGCGGCTGGGGCGCTTCGGGCAGGCGGACACCGGCACCATCTTCCTCGACGAGATCGGCGAGATGGAGCTGGGCGTTCAGGCGAAGCTGCTGCGGCTGATCCAGGACGGCGAGCTGTGTCCCGTCGGAGAAGAGGTGCCGCACAAGATCGACGTGCGCGTCGTCGCCGCCACCAATCGAAATCTGGAGACCGAGGTCGCGGCGGGGCGTTTTCGCGCCGACCTGTTCTGGCGCCTCAACGTCATCCCCATCGAGATGCCGAGCCTGCGTTCGCGCTCGACGGACATCGTGCGGCTGGCCGAGCACTTCGTGACCCGCGCCAACGAGCGGCATCGGCGGCAGGTGCAGAGCTTCGATCCGCAGACGTTCGCGGTGATGAAGAATTACAACTGGCCGGGCAACATTCGCGAGCTCGAGAACCTGGTCGAGCGGCTGGTGATCGTCAAAGGCTCTGGCGTCCTCATGCCGTCGGATCTGCCGCCGGCGCTGCGGGCCTCGCGCGTGACGCCGCCGCAGGGCGCGACCGTCCCCGAATTTCCCGACAGCGGCACGGATCTGAAGACGATCCTGGAGGCGGTCGAGGAGAAGATGATCGGCGAAGCGCTGGTGCGCACCAACGGCAACAAGAACCGCGCCGCCGAGCTGCTGGGCCTGAACCGCACGACGCTCGTCGAGAAGCTGCGCCGCCGCAAGACCACGAACCCGCAGGCCTGAGGGGGCGGCGTGGGCATCGTCGAGTCGCTGAAGAAACTGGTCGATCCGGAACAGGCGCAACACGAAAGTACCGGCCGGCTGGTGGAACGCGAGTTGCCCCAGCGAGATGACGACGGCCCACCACCCGCGACGTACGTCTGCCGGGTGTGCGCGCACGAAGGCCCGGAGAAGCTCTTCTGCCCGAAGTGCCTGGCCGAGACGATGCACAAACGCTGACGACGCTCGCGTCGACTGCCGAGGCCGATATGACAATGGTCGTGGAAGAACGAGGATGGTAGGCAAGCGACCTGCGGCGCTCGGTGCGCTGGCAATGGTCCTCCTGACCGCGTGTCGAGGTGACCCGCAGCGTACGTCGGGTACGGGGGGGACGGCCGGCATTGGCGCCGACGGTGATGGGGGAGTGACCTCGGGACCGGCCAGCACCGGGGGCGGTGGTGGAGTGACCTTGAGACCGACCGGAACCGGGGGAATGGTCGGCTCGGGTGGAAACAGGGGGGAGGGCCTGGGGCCAGAGCTCTGCTCCTTGGCGGTGCGATGTACCGACGGCAAGGTGAGCGGCATATTCGGGAACAGCTGTGATCCCATTGCGTTCGACTGCCCACTGGGGTGCGATCCCGACGCCTCCGTTCCCCAGGTGGGGGTAGGGGCGTCTTCGGAGACGGCAATGCGCGCGGCCGAACAGCTCTGCAACCAACCCAAAGACGGTTCGATCGCAGATGGAAGCGACGCCTGCGAAACAAGCGGCGGCGGGGCCGGCGGAGGCATCACGTGCGGCGGCGGCGCCGCCGGACACGACGAAGGCGGCACGGGGGGCGAACCTTCCAGCTCGCGCTGATCAGCGGTGGAGGAGAATTCGCCCGGAGGGGGTTCGCTCGATCCACGGGCTCGCCACCGGCTGGATGGTCAGCTGCTGGAGCACGCTCGGATCGGCCAGACGAAAGTATTCGGCGAAGCGCAGCGGCGGATAGGACTCCCGGAGGCCACTGTCGAACAGCACATAGACGCTGTCGGCCGAAGCGTGCTGGATGCTCCCAGCGTCGCCCGGCTTCCCCGCATACCAGGCCAGTGGACTGACCGTCATGACGAACCGCTGTCCGATCCGTGGACCACTGCCAATCTTCAATCCCATCTCGCCCATCTCGCCAATCTCGCCCATCTTTCACGACCTATTCTAGGGTTTTGCGCTGCGTAGCCGCTCGTGATCGTACTCCTGATCCTGGCGTCCGGGAAGCGCGCGGCGGCCGCGGGTGCCTCCGTCGACGTCGGCCCTGGGCGACGCGCTCACGGAGCCGCGACGATCGGCGCGCTTGAATCACGGACGAGGGCTGCGTAGAAACACCGAGCCTTCCGCCCCCGCAATTCGACCGCGCGCGAGACATCGCCTGATCGCCGGAGACGCTGCGAATGGCTCCACTCCTCGAAGTCTTGGTTCCCGGTGCGCTATGGCTGCGGGAGTACGCCGTGCGACTGGGCGGCGCCCGCTTCAACGCGCGCATGACGGTGGTCAAGCTCCGGAGCGGCGAGCTTCTCGTCCACTCCCCGTGCGCGTTCGACGATTCGCTCACCGCGGAGATCGCCACGCTGGGTCGGGTTGCGGCCATCATCGCCCCGGGCAACCTCCACTGGTTGCACGTTCGCTCGTGCCAGCAAGCATTCCCCGACGCGGTGACCTACGTTTGCCCCGGCGTCGAGCGGCGCGCCAAGGGGCTCACCTTCGACTTCGTTCTCGGCGACGAAGCCCCGCTGCTCTGGGCCGACGAGCTGTCACAGGTCGCGCTGCAGGGGACGCGCCTCATGCGCGAGGTCGCCTTCTTTCACCGCGCGAGCCGCACCCTCATTCTCGTCGACCTGGTCGAGAACTTCACGCCCGCGACGCCCGGCACCAACCTGTTCGTTCGGATCGCATTTCGCGCGTTCGGCATGTGGAACCGCCCCTGCCCGGCACCCGAGTATCGCTTTGCCTGGGGCGACAAGGCGCGCGTGCGCGAGGGCATGGAGCGCATCCTCGCGTGGGACTTCGAGCGCGTGGTCATCTCGCACGGCGACATCATCACGCGCGACGCCAGGCAACTCGTCGCTGAGGCCTGGCGGAAGGTCCTCCGCTGAGGGCATTGAGCCCTCGGCCATCCATCCCCGCGCCTCCGGACGGCGCGAACAGGCGAAACGCGCACGCGGCGGTGAACGGCAGAACGCCGAGGTGAGAACCAGCCCGGGCTCGCTCCGTTCTTGAGGTTCGGCCCGTTGCGCGTAAGTTGCGGCAGGATGAATTGCCGCCTCGCCAGCGCGATCGTGCTCGTCATGCTCGCCGTGAGGCCCGCCTCCGCCGATCCGGTGCCCGAACCTGCGCCGGAGCCGGCGCCACCGCGCCACCGCGCCGCCGCCGCGCTGGCGCTCGGCGGCGCGTACGTCACCTGGGGCGTCGCCGAGTGGTTGGTGCTGTACCGGGACAAGCCGCGCTTGCCGTTCACCACCGGCGACGAAGGCTGGTTCAGCGATCGCAGCTATGCGGGCGGCGCCGACAAGTTCGGCCACTTCTGGGCGAACCTGGCCTATGGCCGCATCGGCACCGAGGTGCTGCGCGCCGGCGGCTGGGACGCGTTGCCCGCCAGCGCGCTCGGCGCCGGCCTGTCGTTCACATTCTTTTCCCTGGTCGAGGTCAAGGACGGCCTCTTCCACGTGTTCTCGTATAGCGATCTGACGGCCGACGCGGTGGGGGCCCTGGTGGGTATGGTGATGGACAATTCTCCCGCGCTGGACGACGCGCTGGATGTGCGCGTGCAGTGGTTCCCCAGCAAGCAGTACCGCCGCCCCGGGAACACCACGTTCTTCGTCGAGGACTATTCGGGGCAGTCGTATCTGCTCGCGCTGAAGCCGCGCGCGCTGCGCGCCGTGCGCGAGGGGCGCTGGTCGGTGCGCTGGCTGGAGCTGATCAATCCGGTGATCGGGTTCCAGTCGCGCGGCTACAAGCCGCCGCCGCCACCGCCGGAGACGCAGCCCCGAAAGCAGGAGCTCTTCCTGGGCTTGACCATCGATCTGCAGGCGCTGTCCGACGAGCTGCTGGGCGGGGCGACCTCGCGCCCCGGACGATGGGGACACAAGGTCGCGCACACGCTCACCGAGTACGTGAACGCGCCGTTCACCACGTTGCAAGCGGAGATCGCGTCGCGTTCACCCGACCCACAGTGAATCGGCTCTGTTCGCTCAACGCGTCCGGCGGCGGCGGGTGGCGACCACGGCGGCCACGAACAACGCCACGCCAATCAGCCCGTAGATCGCGTCGCCACGGCGAGGCGATACGACCGCGCAGCTGCCGATTTCGCACGCCCCCGAAATGCAAGGGTGTCCGCCCCCACAGGCGTTTCCACAACGGCCGCAGTTCAGATCGTCGAACTGCAGATCGATACATGCTCCGTCGCAGGTCACCCGTTTGCCCGGGCAGGTCTGACACGCATAGGTGGCCGACGGAACGACCGTCGCCGCGTCGGAGCAGACACCATCCGCGCTCAGCGGGCCGCTGCAGCAGATCTGGCCGCTGGCGCAAGCAGCCGTGCACGATCCGCAGGTCTGTGGCGAATTCGCCGGCTTACAATCCGCGCCACACATCAAGGTGCCCGCGGCGCACGAGCTGGCGCACACGCCGCTGGCGCACACGAGGGCGGCGCCGCAGAGATGCCCGCAGGCGCCACAGTTGGCGGCATCGGTGAGCGGGTTGACGCACGCGCCGCTGCAGGCGACCTCCCCCGAAGGACAGACCATCGGCGCGCCCCCCGCGCCGGCGGTCCCCGCCGCGCCGGCCGTCCCCGGCGTGCCAGCCGTCCCTCCCGCTCCAGCCAGGCCGGTCGCGCCCCCTGCCGCTGCCGCACCGCCGGTCGCCGCCGCGCCGCCGCCATGTCCCCCCGCTGCGGGCGCGCCGCCAGCGCCAGCGGTGCCGCCACCGCCGCCACCAGCTCCGCCCGCGCCGGCGGTGGAATACTTGCACGAGGCGTCCGCCGCGCAGATCACGTCGGCGTCCGGATTCTGCTGCATCTGCTCCGCCTGGCATTCGGCGCTGCCCATGTCGACCGTGTAGCTCGCGCCTCCGCAAACGACGGTGTGGTATCGCCCGCCCATGTCGTTGTAGTTGAAGCTCTCCGTGGCGACGAGCGTTCCCGCGCCGTTCTTCCACAGGTACTGGTACATGGTGCCCGTGCCATCGACGACGACATCGGCCGCGTAGCAGACGGAACCGTCGGGCTTCGAGCGCGTCTCGTTGTACAGCGACGACGCGATCTTCACGCCGTTCACGAAGCAGTAGTACGCCACCGAGGTGTCGGTCTGCGTGGCGGGCGCGTTCTTCGTGCACGTTCCAGTAGGCGTGCACATCGCCTTCAGATCTTCCAGACAGCTCGGAAAACAGGCAGCCGCCGCGGCGACCGTGACCTTCCCGCGCGGCGAGGCCTGCGCGGCAAACAGCGAGGAGGGCGCCAGGACCGAGATCAGCAAGCCAAGCGAGACAGCGGAACGAGAGCGGGCAAGACGACGAGCGCTGAACGAGGGAGAAAAGATAGGCTGCATTCAGACCTCCGCGAGCGGTAAGCGAACCACCAATAACGAAGTGATCCATCGTCGGCGATCGGAGCTAACCCGTCAAGACCGTTACGGAAACGCAACATCGGGATGCTGGCCTGACTGGACAGGCGGCGGCCTTCACCTCCGGCGCGAAGGGCCGTCGAGACCCGCCCGCTGCAACGCACGGTCATACGGTCCGATAGCCATCGAGCCTTCAGGCCACGTCCGCCTAACTGCTCGCTCCTGGGACGTAGGTCAGACCCGCACGAGCGAGATCGCCTTTTCGGGGCACGAGACCACGCACAGGCCACATGCCTGGCAGGCATCGGCGGCCGGTGTGTAGGCGGTCTGTCGACGGTGCGCCATGCTCTTCAGACGGCCGAGAAGCGACAGCCGCGCGAAATCGGGATCGTCCATGCGGCGCACCTCGAACACGCCGTACGGACAGACGTCGACACAGTCGTGCTTCCCCTCGCAACGCGCCCTTCGCGAGAGCGCGGAGCTTCTTTCCGGCCGCATCGAGCCCGAGCCCGAGATGAACGTGATTCGGAGCGCCCTTCTCCCAGCGCAGTCGAGCGCCAGCGACGACAGAACGATCAGGGCGGGCGTGCCCGCGCTGGTCGGCACAGGGACCGCGCAGCGACCGCCGACAAAAGAATGAAGAACGTTGGCGCAGGCCGCGAGCGCGCGGTCTGCGTAACCCCGGGCGCTACGCCTTCGTCGCGGCGGCCTTGACGGCCGGCTTCGCGGCGGGGGCAGGCTTCGCGCCGGCTGCCGCGGCGCGGGCGGCCTTGCCCTCGGGCGAGTTGTAGGCCGAGCGGTACTCGTGGCGGCGGCGGCGGTGGGCGGCCTGGACGGCATTGGTCGGGCGGGTGCGCTTGCTCATGGCGCGGCACCTTACAGCTTGATGGGAAGGCCGAGCAAGTGAAGAACGGCGGCGTCAGTCGCCGCCGGCGGGATCCGTCCCGCACGTGGTCATGCACGTGAGCAGGCGTGACTTGGCGCGGTGAAGCATGACCGCGACGTGGCCCGGGCTGACGCCCAGGATCCGTGCCACGTCCTCTCCGGGCAGGTCGTCCAGCATCCGCAAGGTCACGACCGTTCGCGGGATCTCGGCCAGGGTCAGCATGCACCCCGCCAGCCGGACGTGTTGCTCCGCCGCCTGCAACGTCTCGTCGAGGCCGGCGACCTCCGCCGGGAGCGCGTCCAGGACCACGGAATCGCTGACGTGGGGCTTGGAGAAGGCGTGCACCCGGCGGAGATTGCGCGCCATGTTGCGGGTGAGCGCGACCAGCAACTTGCGCGCCTCCACGGGCTTCGCGACCAGGGTGGCGGCATCGGGCCGGGTGATGAACATCTGAAACGCCTCTTGAACGGTGTCGAAGGCGTCCTCGGCGTTCAGTCCTTCGTATCGCGCGATGCTGGCCAGCGACAGTCGGCTTCGACCTCGCCTTTGGCTCACACTGATCGAGGCGGCGCCAGGCAGGCGGCACCGCGGCCGCTGGCCAATCACGGCCAGCGGCGAGGAGCAAGCGGCGCTCCCCGCTACGTCAGCTTGGGGAGCGCGGCGGCGATGCGGGCCACGCCCTCTTCCACGTTCTTCATCGATGTGGCGTAGGAGAGGCGGACGTAGCCGGGGGCGCTGAACGCCGAGCCCGGAACGACGGCCACGCGGGCCGCCTCGATCAAGTATTCGCACAGCTGCGCGTCGTTGGCGATCGTCTTCCCCTCCGGGGTCTTGCGGCCGATGAACGCCGACAGATCGGGGAACGCGTAGAACGCCCCCTGCGGATCGACGCAGGTCACGCCCGGGATCTCCCGCAGCGCCTTGACCATCACCTTGCGGCGCCGGTCGAACTCGACCCGCATCGTCTCCAGCTCGTCGGTCGGACCCTCGATGGCCGCCAGCGCGGCCGCCTGGCTGACCGCCGCCGCGTTCGTGGTCGACTGCCCCTGCAGAGTCCCCATCGCGACGACCAGCTCTTTCGGGGCGCAGGCGAAGCCGACGCGCCAGCCCGTCATCGAGAATGACTTCGAGACGCCGTCGATGATGACGGTGCGCGCGCGCACCTCCGGAGAGATGGTGGCCGGCTGGAAGAAGCGAGCATCTCCGTAGATCAGCGTGCGATAGATATCGTCGGTGATGATCCAGAAGTCGTGCTCGACCGCCAGCGCGGCGATGGCGCGCACGGTCTTCTCGTCCATCATGGCGCCCGTCGGGTTGCACGGGGACGAGTACATGATGGCGCGCGTGTGAGGCGTGATGGCCTTCTCCAGGTCGGCCAGGCGGGGAACGAAGTTGTCCGAGGCCGCGCCCAGGACGACGACCGGCTTTCCGCCCGCCATCTTCACGATCTCGTTGTAGCTGCCCCACGCGGGCGCCGGGATGATGACCTCATCGCCCTCGTCGACGAGCGCGTGTAGCGTGTTGAACAGCGACTGCTTGGCGCCGGCGCTGACGATGATCTCGCCCGGCTCGATCGACAGGTTGTGAGCCTTCCCCAGCCACTTGGCCACGGCCGCCCGCAGGGCCGGCGTCCCTTCCACGTTCGTGTACTTGGTCGCGCCGGCATCGAGCGCCCGCTTCGCCGCTTCCTTGATGAACGACGGCGTGTCGAAGTCGGGCTCGCCGGCTCCGAAGCTGATGACGTCAAGTCCCTTGGCGCGCAGCGCGGCCGCCTTGGCGGACACGGCGAGCGTCGGGGATGGTTCGATGAGCGACAGACGGCGCGACAGCTTCACGGACGACTCCTTCTCTCGGATCTCGTTTGGATCGGGTTGTTCAGACCTGCACGGGACGATTCTTCATGCCCTCGTCCTGGCTCGCCTTGAACTTGCGCGCCAGCGAGGCGGCGACGGCCGGCGGAACCATCCGCGAGACGTCCCCCCCCATGAGGGCCACTTCTTTCACCAGCGAAGAGGATACATAAAAGCTCTCCTCGCTGGTCATGAGAAATATCGTCTCGATCTCGGGCGCGAGGTGGCGGTTCATGTGCGCCGCCTGGAACTCGTATTCGAAGTCCGCCAGGGCTCGCAGGCCGCGGATGACCGTGGTGGCGGCGCGGCGGCGCATGTAGTCGACCAGCAGCCCCTCGAAGGCGTCGACCTCGATGCGGGGATCGCGATCCACCGACTCCATGATCATCTCGCGCCGTTCCTCCACCGAGAACAGCGGCGTCTTCCGCACGTTGACCGCCAGCGCCACCACCAGCCGGTCGAAGATCTTCAGCGAGCGTTTCAGGATATAGGCGTGCCCGTTCGTGATCGGGTCGAAGGTGCCGGGGTAGACCGCGATCCGCGCTGCGTTCGCGGGGACGGGGTCCGCGCTCACGAGTGACCCGACCGGTAGAACGACAGCTCGGTGTCGCCGTATTCGCGATGGGTGGTCAGGAACAGCCCCCCCACTGACGGCGGCGGGCGGTGCCGCTTGTCGTGCTCGACGATCACGACGGCACAACCAGTCAGCAGCCCTCCGTCGGACAGCTCGGCCAGGATCGGCTGCGTCTCGTCGGCGTAGGGCGGGTCCATGAACACCCACGAGAACCGGTCTTCCTTGCCCAGCGAGGCGGTCAGGCGACGCAGGCCCGTGCGCACGTCGGCGCCGATGACGGTGCTCCGCCCCGCCAGATCGAGCTCGCGCAGGTTCTGCCGGAGCGCGGTCAAGGCATTGCGGTCGCGTTCGATGAAGACGGCCCGCGAGGAGCCGCGTGACAGCGCCTCCATCCCCAGCGAGCCGGTGCCAGCGAACAGGTCCAGCACGGCGCCGTCGGGCGGCGGGCCGAGAATGTTGAAAATCGCCTCCCGGATCTTGGCGGCCGTGGGACGCGTGTTGAGCCCGCGCGGCGCCTTCAGCCGCCGCCCCCGATCCAAACCTCCGGTCAGGCGCATGGTTGCGATTTCTCCTAGCCCGCCAGGCAAAGATCGTCAAATTCGCGCCCCGAAACCCCGGGAAATCGCCCCCTCCCGACGCATTGGGTCGGATGAGCTCCCGCGCTTCCCCTCGAATGCCGAGGGAATCACAAGTCGACGCTCGTCATTCTGATACAGTATTCGGTTCATGTCCCGCGTCTGCGCCTTCTTCGACCTCGATAGGACCCTCGTCGCCTGCAACACCGGGCGGCTGTTCCTGAAAGACCTGCGCAGCCGGGGGGAGATCTCGCTGGGCCGGGTCATCCGCGCGCTGGGCTGGATGCTGAAGTATCACTTCTCGCTGCTCGACATCGAGGCGATGGCCCAGAAGATCCTGGAGGGCGTGCGCGGCCACAAGGAGGTCGACTTCGAGGAGCACTGCCGGCGTCTCGTGGAAGGCGACGTGCTTCCCCGCTTGCTGCCCGACGGCCTGCGCAAGATCGAAGAGCATCGCGCCGAAGGGCACCTGGTGGCGATCCTCTCCACCTCGCCGTCGTACATCGCGCGCCCCGTGGCCGAGAAGCTGGGCATGGACGATGTCCTGTCCACGCAGCTCGAGGTCGAGGGGGGCCTGTTCACGGGACGGGTCGTGGGCCCTGCCTGCTTCGGCCGGGGCAAGGTTCACTGGGCCGAGCTGCTCGGCAACAAGCGCAGCCTCGACCTCGACAAGAGCTGGTTCTACACCGATTCCTACACCGATCTCCCCATGCTGGAGCGGGTCGGTCACCGGGTCATCGTCAACCCCGATCCTCGACTGCGCCGCACGGCCCGGCAGCGCGGCTGGAGCGTCGAAAACTGGGCGGAGGCGGTCGCGTGAGCATCTTTCAAGCCCCCTGGTACACCCCGGCCGTTCAGCGCCTTCTGGATCTGACCCTCGAAGAGGATGCCGGGCGCGGCGACGTCACGTCGGCCGCCCTCATCGACGAAGGGCAGGAGGCCGAGGCAGACATCATCGCCAAGGAGCGCCTGGTCGTCTGCGGCCTGGGGATCGCCGAGGCGGTCTTCACGCGCTTCGACTGGCGAACCCGCATGCGCGCGCGCATCGCCGACGGCGACCCGGTGACGCCGGGGACCTTGGTGGCCTCGGTTCGTGGGCCGGCGCAGGCGGTGCTGGCGGGCGAACGGGTCGCCCTGAATTTCATGCAGCACCTGTCCGGCATCGCCACGCTGACCCAGGCGTTCGTGGCCGCCGCCGAGGGGGCCAAGGTGCGCGTGACCGACACGCGCAAGACGACGCCAGGCCTGCGCGCGCTCGAGAAGTACGCCGTGCGCGTGGGGGGCGGGTACAACCACCGTGCCGATCTGTCGTCGGGACTGCTGATCAAGGACAACCACATCGCGCTCGTCGGCTCGGTGCGGGAGGCGGTCCGCCGCGCGCGCGCGAACGCCCCGCAGGGCCTGCGGGTCGAGGTCGAGGTCGAATCGATGAGCGATCTCGACGAAGCCCTCGAAGCGGGGGCCGAGATCGTCTTGCTCGACAACTTCGCCACCCGCGACATCGCCGACGCCGTGAAGCGCGTGCGCGAGCAGGCGCCGCGGACGCTCATCGAGGTGTCGGGCGGCGTGACCTTGGATCGGATGCGCGACCTCGGGAAGACGGGCGTCGACATCATCTCGGTCGGCTCGCTCACCCACTCGGCCCGCGCCGTGGATCTGTCGCTCGAAGCGCGCCCCGTCATCGGCGGGCGTCTCGGCGCCGCCGACCGCTGAGTGGACGCGCTCGATCCCGAGGCGCTGCAGGCGCGGCTCTCCACCATCTGGATGGGACGGCGGCACATACACGTGGCGACCGCCACGTCGACGAACGATCTCGCGGCGGCCGAGGCGCGCGCCGGGGCGCCGGCGGGGACGTTGGTCACCGCCGATTCGCAGACGGCGGGGCGTGGGCGGCTGGGGCGAACGTGGCACGCGGAGCCCGGAGCGAACCTGACCTTCTCGGTGGTGCTGCGGCCCTCCCGCCCCGCCGCCGAGATCCCGCCGCTGACGTTGCTGGCGGGCGCGGCGCTGGCCCACGCGCTCGAGGCGCTGGGGTTCCAGGCGCGCGTCAAATGGCCGAATGACGTGCTGCTGCGGCCCGACGGCCGCCCGCGAAAGGTGGCGGGGATTCTCACCGAGGCCGCCACCGTGGGGAGCGAGGTCGGGCACGTCGTCGTGGGCATCGGTCTCAACGTGAACGTGCGCGACTTCCCCGAGGAGCTGGCGAACCGCGCGACATCGCTGCGCCTGGTGCGCGGCGCGCCGCTCGCGCGGGTCGAGGTGCTGGCGCGGGTGCTGAGCTCGCTGGAAGCAGTCGTTGACGGCTATCTCGCCGAAGGTCCGCGGACCGGGCTCACGCTGTGGGAGGGGTACGCCGATCGGGACCTCCGCTGTCGCGCGGTGATCGACGACCGCGCCATCGAGGGCGTGACGGCCGGCGTGTCGCCCGACGGCTCGCTGCGCATCCGCGACGACGACGGCGCCATCCATCGCGTCGTCTCGGGCGAAGTCGTCACCACGTTCTGATCCCCTACGTCGTCGACCAGACGTCGGGCGTGGCGCGCGCGTTCTGCGCCGACGGTGCCAGAGACCAAGAGCCTCGGTTGCAGCATCAAGTATCGTTCGCCTTGGTAGGCACTAGGCGCGGCAGGCGCGCTGCGATAGATCGAGGAGGTGACTTCTCTCGAAGCAGCCGTTCTCGGTGTCGTGCAGGGCGTGACCGAATTCCTTCCCATCTCGTCGACCGCTCACCTGCGGATCGTGCCGGCCCTGCTGGGCTGGTCGGACCCGGGGGCGGCGTTCACGGCGGTGCTGCAGCTGGGGACGCTGGCGGCGGTCATCCTGTTCTTCGCCCGCGATCTGGGGGGAATGGTTAAGGGAACGTTGAAAGCGGCGGTCGACCCGGCGCGGCGGAACGACCTCGAGGTGCGGATGGTGGGGTACCTCATCGCGGGAACGCTGCCGGTGGTGGTGGCGGGGATCCTGCTGAAGAACGCCATTCAGGGGGGGCTGCGCGCCCTGCCCGTCATCGCCGGAGCGATGATCGCCGTCGCGCTCGTGCTGGCGTTCGTCGAACGAACGGCGAAGCACGAGCGTTCGCTCGAGGAGCTCACGCTCCGTGACGCCTTGATCATCGGCGCGGCCCAGGCCCTGGCCCTGATTCCGGGCGTGTCTCGCTCTGGCATCACCCTGCTGGCCGCCATGGCGATCGGCCTGCGGCGCGACGCCGCCGCCCGCTTCTCGTTTCTGCTGTCCATCCCCGCCGTCGCCGGCGCCGGAATCTTCGAGATGAAGCACGTCCTTCACTCGAAGGAAGGCGGCGCCCCGCTGCTGATCGGGCTCGTCATCGCGGCGGTGACCGGCTACGCCAGCATCGCCTGGCTGCTGCGCTTCCTGCGCACGCGCACCACCATCCCGTTCGTCGTCTACCGCGTCGCCCTGGGCATCGCGATCTTCGCGCTGCTGGCGACCGGCCACCTGAACTGAGCCGCGGCCCCGTTCAGATGCTGTAGTCCTCGATGAACACGCGGGCCTGGCGCAGGTCCGCCATCACCAGGTCGCCCTCGGCGATGTGCAAGGTGTCGATCTCGCCGCGCGGCAGCTCGACGGTCATGGCCACGCCGTCGGTCAGCTTCAGCGACAGCTTGACGTAGGCCCCCAGCCAGGCGAGCCGCTCGACGCGCGCCACCGAGAACCGGGGATCGTTGGCGCTCACGTCGGCCGAGGCCTTCGTCACCTTCACGTCGTGCGGGCGCACGAAGGCGTGCACCGCCGCGCCCGAGCGGCTGTCGTCGGCGAGCGTATGCACCTCGCCCGTCCCCACCGAGAGATGACCGTCGAGCACGGTCCCCTGCAGCACGTTGGCACCTCCCACGAACGAGGCGACGAACGGCGTGGCCGGGCGATCGTAGACCTCTCGGGGCGAGCCGGCCTGCGCCACCCGGCCGTCGGACATGACCACGATGTGATCCGAGACCTCCATGGCCTCTTCTTGATCGTGGGTCACCAGCAAGGTGGTGACATGGCGCTCGTCGTGAAAGCGGCGCAGCCAGGCCCGCAGCTCGACCCGCACCTGGGCGTCGAGCGCGCCGAACGGCTCGTCGAGCAGCAGCACCTTGGGATCGATGGCGAGCGCGCGCGCGAACGCCACGCGCTGGCGCTGCCCGCCGGAGAGCTGCGCCGGATAGCGCTGGCCGTAGGCCTCGAGCTGGACCAGCGCCAGCAGCTCGTCGACCTTCTTGTCGATGGTGGCGCCATCTTGCCCGCGAATGCCCAGACCGAAGGCGATGTTCTTGCGCACGGTCATGTGCTTGAACAGCGCGTAGCTCTGGAACACGAAGCCGACGCCGCGCGCCTGCACCGCCACATCGGTGAAGTCGCGCTCGCCGAAGCGCACCCGCCCCGCGTCGGGGCGCTCCAGCCCGGCGATGATGCGCAGCACGGTGGACTTCCCCGAGCCCGACGGGCCGAGCAAGGTGGTGATGCCCCCTTCAGGCGCCGCGAACGTCACGTCGGAGACGGCGGGCGTGCCGCGGGCGGTGAAACGCTTGGTGAGCCCCTCGACGGTGACCCCCGCGATCCGGCCCAGGCCGGGCATGGGAGCTTGGGGAACGGCGCTTTCCAGGGACGTCATCGGGAGACCTGGCCTTCCTGGGGGAGGGACGCTCCATCGCCGGCTGCGTCGGCTCGCGCCTGCTCGATCTCGCGCGCCACGGCGACCGCGTCGCCGATCACCAGCACACCCGGCTGACGGAGATCGTCGTCGCCCCCGGCGTCGGTGCCCGAGGCCAGGTCGGCCACCGTTCCCAGCCAGCGCGCCGCCGTGGGCGTGGCCGCGCCGCGCACCACCGCGGCCGGCGTGGTGTCCCGCCAGCCGCGCGCCAGCAGCAGCTGCGCGATGTGGGCGCGATGACGCAGGCCCATCAGCACCACGATCGTCACGCCGGCGCTCGGCGTCGCCTCGAGCACGGGGCGGTAGACCGTCTCGTGATGTCCCGACACCACGGTGAACGCCGACGACACCCCCCGATGAGTGACCGGAATGCCCGCCAGCCCGGCGGCGGCCACGGCCGACGAGACCCCGGGCACGACCTCGCAGGCGATGCCGGCCCGCGCGAGTGCCAGCGCTTCCTCGCCGCCACGACCGAACACGAAGGGATCGCCCGCCTTCAGTCTCACCACGTGACGACCGCGGGTCGCTTCCTTGATCAGGATGCGGTTCAGCGTGTCCTGACCGATCGACTGACGGCAGGCGCGTTTCCCGACATAGAACCAGCGCGCCTGCGGGGCGAGCGCCCGCATCGCCTCCGACGACAGCGCGTCGTAGAGCACCAGGTCGGCCTCACCGAGCAGCCGCGCCCCGCGCAACGTCAGCAGATCCGGATCGCCCGGGCCGGCGCCGATCAACGTGACCCGCCCCCGCGTGACGACGACGTCCACGACCGGCGCTTCGGCCGCCCCGCGGCGACGGTACAGCTTGTTCAGCGCCGCCAGCAGCCGAGGTCGACGTTGCGCCATCGGCGTCTTTTCGGCGCGCCACCGGGTTCGCTGGCGCGCCGCCTCGTCGACCCACGAGGCCAGCTCGTCGGGCAGCAGCGCTTCCAACCCTTCGCGGAGCAGTCCCGCCAGCGCCGGCGCCTGTCCCGAGGTCGAGATCGCCACCGTCACCCCGGCCCGCCTGACCACGCCGGCGCCATACGCGCTGGCCGAGGCCGGATCGTCGACGGCCACCACGAACAGGTTCCGCGCCTCGGCGACCGCCGCCACCGCGCGATTCACCTCGGGCGGCGCCGCCGAGATGACGAGCCACGCCCCCACCGCATCGTCCGCGACGAACGTGCGCTGCCGCACCGGCCAGCCCCGCGCGGCCGCCAGGGCACGCAGATCGTCGGACAGCTCCGGCGTCACCACGACCACCTCGGCCCCCGCGTCGGCGAGCAGCCGCGCCTTGGCGATGGCGACCGGTCCGCCTCCCACCAGCAACACCGCGCGCCCCCCCAGCTTGAGGAACAGCGGGAACAGCTCGTCGCCGGTGTCGCTCACCGCGGGTCTTTCGGCAGGCAACTCGGCGACGGCATCGTCATCACGGCAGATCGGGAACGGGAGGCCCTCCCAGGCGACCCAGCAACGTCGACAGGTCGACGGAGGACTTGGCCGGGCTCACCAGCTTGACGCCGAACAGGCTCTTCGCGTCGCCGACGCGCGTGAGCTCGAACGGACCGTCGAACAGCTTGCGGGCCACCGCCTCCAGCTCGGGCTTCACGGCAGTGAACGTGGCGTCGTTGGCGGGCGCCGTCAGGCGATCGTTGATGCGGAACAGCAGCTCGTTCGGCGAGAACCGCAGCTTCGTCTCCGCCGTCGCGAACGCTGGGTCCTTCTCCAGCAACGAGGCCGCGTGGAGCGTGCGGCGAAACAGATCCTCGACCGGCGAGTCCGCGTTGGGGCGGCCGCGCTTGCGGCTGTACAGCAGCCCCAGGCGCCCCTCGCTCTCGTCGATGAAGTAGTCGCCCGTATGACCGATCAGCACCACGCCCGGCCCCTTCGGCACGTGGGCGTAGTTCGCGACGTCGATCATCAGCTCGGCGAGGACGTGCTCCTTGATCCAGCGGTGGAGCACGGGGATGAACGCCTCGGGGGCGGCGTGGGCCTTCGGTTCGGCGAAGATCTTCAGCTGCAGTTTTGACGAAGTCATCGTGGTCGCCTCGCTACGCGCCGGGGGCCGTGGAGGTCGGGGCGGCGCCCGTCGGGGAGATCCCCAGGGTCGGCGCGCCCAGGGAGGCGCCCAGCCGCGCGTAGACCTGGTGAGCAGCGTCCACGAACAGCGTCGCTTCCTCGATCAGCTGGTGGACCGCCTCCGGCCCCTGGGCGTTGCGATGCTCTTCATGAATGCGGAAGAAGTACTGCGCGAACTTCGGCCCCGCATAGGGATCGAAGAACAGCTGCGTGTCGCAGAAGTGCTTGCGAAACTCGGCCACGATCTCGTCGGGGTCGGTCCCCAGGTTGGGGCTCTTCTCGCGGGTGAGCGACCGCGCCGCCTGCAGCATGGCGCTGTAAGCGCGCGCCACCGCCTCGGCCGGCTTGGCGTCGTCCAGCAGCACCTGCGCCTCGAAGATCTCCCGCTCGGCCGCCGCCAGCCCGACCTCGACGATGGGCACCACCTCGCCGGCGCACTCGCCCACGCCCATGTCCTCGATGGTGTACTCGCGGGGATCGCCCCAGTCGGAATAGAAGCTGCGATCCTGATCGTAGCTGGGCAGCACCTGCAGCTCCTCGACCATCGCGCGGATGCTCTTCTTGCCGATGCGGTTCACGAACGCCGCGAACGTCTCGTCGCCCTGCCGTTCGGCCGCGAAGCGCGCCGTCAGCCGCTTCACCGCCTCGGGCACGCGCTTGGAGGGGACGGCCCCGATGGCCAGCCCGTACGACCCGGCGTTGTTCGTCCACTGCCCGCCCACCACCAGCTGGAAGTGAGGGACGCGACGGCCGTTCACATTGCGGCTCACGCCCAGAAAGCCCAGATCCGCCACGTGGTGCTGGCCGCAGGCGTTGAAGCAGCCCGAGGCCTTGATGTGCAGCCCCTTGGCGTTGGGATTCTCGGGCAACCCCGACGCATCGAGCTGGCGCTCCAGCTCGGCCGCCAGCGCGCGCGACGACGAGATGCCGAGCTTGCAGGTGTCGGTCCCCGGGCAGGCGGTGATGTCCGTGATGGTGCCCGCCCTGGCGCCGCCGAGATCGATCGCCTTCAGGGCCGCGTACACCGCGGGGAGATCCGCCTCGCTGACCCAGCGCAGGACCATGTTCTGATCAGCGGTGGTGCGCAGGGTGTCGCCCGTGAACTTCCGCGCCACGTCGGCGAGCGCCCGCGCCTGATCCGACGTGAAGTCGCCCAGCGGCAACCGGATCAGCGTCATCACGTACCCGGGCTGGCGCTGCGGCACCACGTTCGTGGCGTGCCAGGCGTCGAACCCGGGGGCGTGCGGCCCCGCCGGCAACGGCCCGGCGGGACGGATCGGCTTCTCGTCGACCACGTGCAGATCGGCGAGGAAGGCCGTCCAGCGCGGGTCGGGGCGAAGCGTGGCGCGCTCCTCCAGCACCAGACGCTTGAACTCCTCCAGGCCCAGCTTCTTGACCAGGAACTTGAGGCGCGCCTTGGCGCGGTTCTGCTTCTCGCCGAAGCGCGCGAACACGCGGCTCATCGCCTGCGCGATGGGGAGCAGCTCGGTCTCGGGGAGAAAGGCGTCGAACAGCTGCGCGTTCTGCGGCACGGAGCCGAGGCCGCCGCCCACCACCAGCTCGAAGCCGCGCTCGGTGCGACCGTCGACGGTGCGCGTGCGGGCGATGCAGCCCATGTCGTGAAAGTTCGCCAGGCCGCACGGCTGATCCTTGCAACCCGAGAACGAGACCTTGAACTTGCGTCCGAAGTCCTGCGTGTCGTCGTGGCCCAGCAGGAAGAACGTCAGGGCGTGCGCGTACGGCGCCACGTCGAACGATTCGGTCTGGCAGACGCCGGCGTACGGGCAGCCCGTCACGTTGCGCACCGTGTTCCCGCAGGCCTCGCGGGTGGTGATCCCGGCGGCCGCCAGCCGGCGCATCATGTCCGGCGTGTCCTCGATGTGGACGAAGTGGAGCTGGATGTCCTGGCGCGTGGTCACGTGCAGGATGCGATCGGAGTACTCCTCGGCCGCGTCCGCGAACGCGTCCAGCTGATCGGCCGTGAGGCGGCCGAACGGGATCTTGATCCGCTGCATGCCGGGCGCGTCCCACAACGTCACCGGCCCCTTGGTGATCTCGCCCGAGGGGAACGTCAGCATCTGCTGGGCCGTTCCGTCGTGACGCTGTCCATTATCGTAGCGCTGACCGTAGGCGCCGCGTCGCAGCCGGGTCTCGGCGAACAGCTTCTCCTCGATCTTGCCCTTCTTGCGCAGCTCGATCTGCGTCTCGAAAACGTCGATCTCTCGCGCCCAGGCTTCCGGGATCGCGGGTCCTAGCTTGTCTTTCCAGGTCTTTGCGGCGTCCATTTTTTCGTTCCTCGTTCCCCTCTTCGTCGCGACGGCGTTCGGCCGCGACCGGGGCAACCATAGCGCGTTTGCAGCGGCGCGCGCACGCGGTCCCCGGCGTGAGGGGGACGTTTTTGATGTGGTGTTTGTCTACTATATGAGACCAGGAACGTCGAGCCCTACGTCATGCGTTCCGCCGGCCCGCGCCCGAGCACCGCGTCGACGCTGGCGGCCAGGATCGCCACCATGCGGTCGAGATCCTCGGCCGGCGTGTTGAGCGGGGGGCACAGATAAAGGGTGTCGCCCAGCGGGCGCAGCAGGGCGCCTCGCGCCACGGCCTCTCGATACACCCGGTAGCCGGTGCGACGCGCGGGCTCGAGGACGCCGCCGTCGGCGGCGCGTAGATCGACGGCCGCCACCATGCCGCAGCCGCGCATCCCCGCCAGCGTGGCGCGCGCCGCCACCACGCCGGCCAGCAGGGCCCGCAGGCGCGCCCCCTCGACGGCCACGCGCGGCAAGACCTCCTCGGTCGCGTAGGCGTCCAGCGCCCCCAGCGCCGCCGCGATGCCGAGCGCGTTGCCCGTGTGCGTGTTCGAGTGCAGAAACGCCCGCCGCTCGGCCCAGTCGCCGTCGAAGCAGGCAAAGATCTCGTTGGTGGTGAGCACCGCCGACAGCGGCAAGAACCCGGCGGTCAACCCCTTCGACAGCAGCGCGAAGTCGGGCAAGGCGGACCGTGGCGCGGGCGCCAGATGGCTCGCCAGCATCGTGCCCAGCCGCCCCATGCCGGCCGCGATCTCGTCGGCGATCAGGTACACGCCGTGCGCGTCGGCCCAGCGGCGCAGGCGCACCAGCAGGTCGGGGCTGTAGAGCCGCATGCCCCCCGCGGCCTGCAACACCGGCTCATAGATGACGGCCGCCAGCGTGCCGATGAGGGGGGCGAGCGCCGCCTCGAGCGCCGGCCATTCCTCGGAGGCATCCAGCCACCGCGGATCGTCGGGCCCCGAACGTACGGGGAGCGGCCCCAGCTTGGCGACCGGAAACATCAGCGCCTGGTACGGTTGCGCGTAGAGCCCGAGATCGCCGACGGAGAGCGCCCCCACCGTCTCGCCGTGATAGCCACCGTCCAGCGCCGCGAACCGGGTGCGCTGCGGCTGCCCGCGCTGCGCGTGGGCCTGCACCGCCATCTTCAGCGCGATCTCCACGGCCGTCGAGCCGTTGTCGGCGAGGAACACCTTGCCGAAGTGGCCTCCTTGCTCTGTGCCAGTCGGCGCGTCGGGCCCCCACTGTGGCGCCGGCGCGCCGTTCGCCATGCGCAGCAACCGCTCGCACAGCTCGACCAGCGGCCGGTTGGTGGTGTTCGCGGCGATCACGTGCTCGAACCGGTCGAGCTGGGCCTCGATGCGGGCCCGCACCCCAGGGTGTCCGTGGCCGAGCGACTTGCACCACCAGCTCGACACCGCATCGAGGACCACCCGCCCGTCGCCGAGCGTCAAGCGGGCGCCGCGGGCCGACGCCACCTCGAGCGGCGGAAAGTCCCCGTAATCGCGCATCTGGCTGCAGGGGTGCCAAAACACCGCGAGGTCGCGGTCGACGAGAGAGGCCATGGCCATGGCGAGAGAGGCTAAGCGCCGCTGCCCGCTGCGCAAGCGGATACCACCGCGAACCCTTCCGAGCCCATTTCACCGCATGGCGCCGTTCAGTTTCACCGCCCGGCCTCCGATGCCGAATGGCGGCATTCCAAAAAATGGCCTCTCATCTATCCCGGCGAGCCGTTTCAGGGACCGCGGCGCCGGCACTGCCGTTCCCGCGCCTGGCTCGCGCCAAGGGATGGTCGAGCGCCCCGGGAGACGCCGCGTCAGCAGGCGCCTTCCTGCTGACGCTCCCGCGAAGGCGGCGCGCCGTGGCCGCGGGGATCGCCCTGGCGCTGACGCTGATGGGCGCAACCGCGTCAGCCGGGAACAGCTGCACCTGGCACCAGACCAGCGGCAACACCTTCGCCACGGCCGCCAACTGGAACAGCTGCGGCGGGGTCGCGCCAGGCGCGGCCGACGCCGTCGTGTTCGACGGCACCAGCACCGCGGCATGCACCATCGCCGCCAGCATCAGCGTCGCCTCCATCTCGATCAACTCGGGCTACGGCGGCACGATCACCCAGTCGTCGGGCCAGACCGTCACCGTCACCGGTGTCTTCGCGCAGGCCACCGGAACCTTCACCGGCGGAAACAGCGCCATCACCATCGGCGGCAACCTCAACCTCTCGGGGGGAACGTTCACGTCGACGAGCGGGCTGCTGCAGATCGCCGGCGCCTTCAACGCCACCGGTGGGACGTTCACGCACAACTCCGGTCAGGTGATGCTGAACGCCACCAGCAGCCAGACCTTCGCCACCAACGGCGTCACATTCAACAACCTCACCGTCAACGACGGGCTGGTCGGCTACTGGAAGCTCGATGAGACGACCATCGGGACGGCGTCCGACGCCTCGGGCTACGGCTACGACGGCACGCACGTGAACACCCCCAGCTCGTCGACCAGCGTCCCCTCCACCATCGACTTCGCCGACAGCCACAGCCTCAACTACGGGTCGACCGCGTCGGCCCGCGCGGTGCGGGTCGCCGCCGTGCCGAGCAACCTCAAACCGAGCACCCTGACTGTGTCGGCCTGGTACAAGGCCGTGGTCGGCGACATCGGTGGCTCCGGCTCGGACATCGTCACCGATGGCGACAACTGGAAGATCCGCGTCGTCAACAACGGCTATCTGCAGTTCTACAAGCGGATCGCGGGCAGCACGTCCGTCCCCTGTTCGAGCAACCCCGCCGCCCTGCTGGACGGCAACTGGCATCACATCGCCGGCACCATCTCGGCGACGACGATGGTGTGCTACTTCGACGGCGCGGTCATCAACACCGTGTCCGACAGCAACGCCGTCGTCTACGACCTGGGTACCGATCTCTACATCGGCCGCCACGGCAACGGTTCGACGCAGTTCAACTTCGGGGGCAGCATCGACGACGTCCGCGTCTACAACCGACCCCTCTCGGCCGCGGAGATCTACGTCCTCTCGACCGGGCACCAGCCCGGGACCGGCCTGGCCACGCAGACGATGACCGGCGCCCCCATCTTGGCGGGAGATCTCGTCATCGCCAGCGGCGCGCTGGCGGTGGGCGCGAACAACCTGACGGTGGGTGGCAGCTGGTGGAACTACGGCGGCCTGTTCACGTCCAGCGCCAACACCGTCACGTTGAACGGAAGCGGCACCAACTTCCTTCGCTCGGGCGGGCAGCTGTTCTCGAACCTGACCTTCTCGGGCGCCGGCTCGATGACGCTCAACGATCGCGTCGAGACGGATCCCGGCTCCGTCGTCAACGTCTCGACGGGGACCTTCGACCTGTCGTCGTACACGCTGCGCACGGGGGACATCAATCGCGGCGCCGCCATCACCATCACCCCCAGCTCGGGGCGGGTGGTCTTCGACGCCAACGCCGCGCACACGATCGACACGGGGACCTACAACAACCTGAACATCGAGCCGGTCACGGCGACGGAGCTGGTCGGCTACTGGAAACTGGACGACGGCCAAGGGCTGACCGCGCGCGACTACTCCGGCAGCGGCCTGACCGGGACGTTGACCAACGGACCGCTGTGGATCGATTCGGGGCTTCCCGGCGCCATCTCTTTCGAGGACCCCGCCGCGTTGACCCTGGCGGGGGCCAGCACCCAGTACGTGGTGACGGGGACAATGCCCACCGCACTGAAGCCTGCCATCGTCACCATGTCCGCCTGGTACAAGGCCACCAGCATCGACACGAACGGAGGAGAGGTCGTCAGCGGCTCGAACCGCTATGCGCTGCGGGTGTTCAGCAGCACCCAGATCAAGGTGGTGAAGCAGACGGCCGCCTCGACCTGGGTCGAGCTGGCCGCCACCGTCTCGAGCCCGCTCGACGGGAACTGGCACCACATCGCCGGCGTCATCACCAGCTCGGGCATGACCGCCTACTTCGACGGCGCGGCGGTGGGCAGCAATGCCGACACGACGGCGATCTATTACACCAGCGCGACGGGCGTTTACCTGGGGCAGAACCCCGGCGCCACCGGGTACAAGTTCACGGGCAGCATCGACGACGTGCGGGTCTATGGAAGCGCGCTGACCGCCAAGCAGATCGGGGCCCTGGCGGCGGGCACCTATCCGGCGGGGCTGAGCGCGGTGCCGACCTACACGATCGGCTACAACAGCACCGTCAGCGGCACCTTCACCCAGGACGGCGGCACCCTCGACACCAGCTCGTACACGATGAACGTCTCGTCGACGGCCAGCGCCGCGGCCGTGAACTCGGGCACCTACACGCTCGGCTCCGCGGCCAGCACGTTCTCGGGTGGGCTGACGGTCGGGCGCAACGCCACCCTGGGCATGGCCAGCAGTGGGGGCGCCCTGAAGGTGGGAAGCGCCAAGGTGCTCACCATCGACGGAACGTTCAACGCTTCCAGCACGGGAGCCACCATCCAGACCGCGGGCTCGGCGGGAACGTATTACACGTTCAAGGTCGGCTCGACGGCCGTCGCCACGCCGACCCTCAACATCACCGGCCTGGCCGTGCAGAACACAGACAGCAACGGGATGTACATCAACGCCAACAACAGCGCCACCACCACCTTCACCCGCTTCGACAGCATCGCCTTCTCGGCCGGAACGGGCACCCAGCTGCTGCAGATCTACGCGCCGACGCTGTACCTGGTGTCGAACGGCTGCACCTTCGACTCGGGCGCCACCGCCAGCACGACGTACGACGTGACCCTGACCGGAAACGGCAGCGCCACCGAGACGCGGGCCGTGTTCGGGAACGCCACCTGCGCCTCCAACAAGACGTCGTGCGAGGCCTACGACAACGACGACGACGCCGGGGCGGACGGAATCGGTGACACCGTGGCCACGAACGCCGCCGTCGTGCAGTGGGTGCGCGCCGCGGACTCCGATACCAACGGCACCATCGAGGGCTTCCCCACCGCGGCGTTCGACTGGAACACCTTCACGTACTACTCGACCTACGTGCTCTATCACGACGTCGACGGCGGCACCGCCGATCGCATCTACGTTCGGGACACCAACGGCAACGCCCGCTACACCTGGGACGGTCCTTCCAGCGCCGACTTCATCGGCACGCCGCGCTTCAACACCGTCTCGAGCGTCCACTACGTCTACGTGGCGACGAACAGCGGCAAGGTCTATCGCCTCATCGACAATGGCAGCAGCCTCGCCCTCGACGGCTCCGCTGCCTGGACCACCAACCCTTACGACTGCTCCTGCGCGATCGTGACGCCGCTGGCGATGGACACGGTGAACCTGTACTGGGGGGGAACGCAGTCGGCGGCGACCAAGGTCTGGGAAGTCACGCAGGCAGGAGCCAGCCCGGCCGCCAGCTATCCGGTGAGCCTGGGCGGGGCGGTGAGCTTCACCTCGGCGGCGCCGGCCATCTGGACCAACGTGAAGACGTACATGTTCGCCGGACTGACCGGACACTTCTTCAAGTACGACTTCGCCGGCGCGGCGATCACCACCGACAACACGTCGCCGGTGGGCGCCGTGAACGGCCGGTTGACCATTGTCGGCAGCAAGGTCTACGGCAACGACAACGCCGGTACCCTGTGGGTGCTCGACCCCACCTCGTTCGGCACCACCCTGTGGAGCTACCACGACAACACCAACCACAGCGGCTGCGCAGTCGCCAGCGTGTGCGCGGTGACCGGCTCGACGTATGTCGACTGGCAGACCAACCGTGCGTTCTACGGCGACGGCGACGGACACCTCTACGCCTCGTACAACTCCACCGGCACCACCGGGGTCCAGATGACGAGCTTCCCCATGCAGCCGGGATCGTCGGCGGACGTCTTCGCCACCGCGCCGCTTTACGATTCGGGGGTGCTGGTGGCGGGCACCACCACCGGCAACGTGTACGTCGTGGACATCAATGGCGGCAGCGGCCCGGTGCTGCTGCAAACCTACAAGCTCGGGACCAGCACGAAGGTGTCGGGCGTCGGCTACGACAAGGGGTCGGCGAGTTACATGATCAGCACGGCCAACGCGACCAACAAGGACGGCAGGCTCTTCTACATCGCCGCGACGGGCGACCCGACGCCGGGCGCCAACTAGCATTCTTCACCGGCGACCGGGAGAGTGGCGGCGCCCGGCACGTCTTGCGCTATGGTTCGCGCCCGATGGGACCTGTCATTTCGATTTCCAAGCTCACGAAGACCTACGCCTCCGGTTTTCAGGCCTTGAAGAGCGTCGACCTCGAGATCCGCAAGGGGGAGATCTTCGCCCTGCTGGGGCCGAACGGCGCCGGCAAGACCACCCTCATCAACATCGTCTGCGGCATCGTCACCCCGTCGACGGGCACCGTGCTGGCCGACGGACACGACATCCAGCGCGACTACCGCGCCGCCCGCTCGAAGATCGGCCTGGTGCCGCAGGAGCTGACCACCGACGCGTTCGAGTCCGTGCGCGCCACCGTCGCCTTCAGCCGCGGTCTGTTTGGTCGGCCTCCCAATCCGGCGCTGCTCGAGCAGCTCCTGCGCGACCTGACGCTGTGGGACAAGCGCGACGCGAAGATCATGACGCTGTCCGGAGGCATGAAGCGCCGGGTGATGATCGCCAAGGCACTGTCGCACGAGCCGGAGATCCTCTTCCTCGACGAGCCGACCGCCGGCGTCGACGTCGAGCTGCGGCGGGACATGTGGGCGCTGGTGCGCCGGCTGCGCGCCGGCGGCGTGACCATCATCCTGACCACGCACTACATCGACGAAGCGGAGGAGATGGCCGATCGCATCGGCGTCATCACCAAGGGGGAGCTGATCCTGGCCGAGGACAAGGCCACCCTCATGCGCAAGCTGGGAAAGCGCCAGCTGACCTTGAACCTGCAGGAGCCCATGACGACCATCCCCACCGAGCTGCAAGCCTGGCAGTTGACCCTCAACGCCAGCGGCAACGAGCTGCTGTACACGTTCGACGCACAAGATGCCGGCAAGGATGCCGCCAAGGAGAACAGCAACCGGCCCGACATGTCCTCGCTGCTGCGACGGCTGGGCGAGCTGGGCATCGGATTCAAGGATCTGAACACCCGGCAGAGCTCGCTGGAGGAGATCTTCGTGAACCTGTTGAAGGATCGTGACGCGGCCGAGGGGCGGAGGCAGGCGTCGTGAGCGGCGAGATGTGGCTGAATCACCGGGGCCTGGCCGCCATCTACAAGTTCGAGATGGCGCGCTTCAAGCGGACGCTGTTGCAGAGCGTGGTCACGCCCGTCATCGCGACGTCGCTGTACTTCGTGGTGTTCGGCTCCGCCATCGGCTCGCGCATGTCCCGGGTGGACGGCGTCCCCTATGGCGCCTTCATCGTGCCCGGACTGATCATGCTGTCGCTGCTGACCGCCAGCATCTCGAACGCCTCGTTCGGCATCTACTTCCCGAAGTTCACGGGGACCATCTACGAGCTGCTGTCCGCCCCCGTCTCGTACGTCGAGATGCTGCTCGGCTACGTGGGGGCGGCCGCCACGAAGGCCATCATCCTCGGTGTCATCATCCTGGCCACGTCGGCGGCGTTCGTGCCGGTGCAGATCAAGCATCCGCTGTGGATGATCGCGTTCCTGCTGCTGACGGCGACCACTTTCAGTCTGTTCGGGTTCGTCATCGGCATCTGGGCCAAGGGGTTCGAGCAGCTCCAGCTCATTCCCAGCCTGGTGGTCACGCCGCTGACCTTTCTGGGCGGCGCCTTCTATTCCATCGACATGCTCCCGCCGGGCTGGCGCACGGTGGCGCTGTTCAATCCGGTCGTCTACCTGATCAGCGGCTTTCGCTGGAGCTTCTACGGCTCCGCCGACGTGGCGGTGGGCGTGAGCCTGGGCATGACATTCGGCTTCCTGCTGCTGCTCCTGGTGGCGATCCGGATGATCTTCAAGACCGGCTACCGCCTGAAGAAGTAGCCCCTCACGACGGCGAGACGGTGACCGCCGCGGCGTCGAGGATCTCGCGCACCTTGCGGCCGAGCGTGTCGGGCGTGAACGGCTTCTGCACGATCGGCGCGCGGGAGTCGACCATGTCGTCGCTGGTCACGGCCGACTGGTCGTAGCCCGACATGAATAGCACCGGCAACACCGGATGCGTCTGTCGGATCCGTTCGGCGAGCTGCTTGCCCCCCATGACCGGCATCACCAGATCGGTGATCAGCAGATCGACCTTCCCGCCCGACGCGGCCAGTCGCGCCAGCGCCTCCACGCCGTTCGTCGCCTCGATGACCGTGTAGCCGAGGCGCACCAGCACCCGCTTGGCGACCGCGCGCACCTGCTCGGTGTCCTCGACCAGCAGAATCACCTCCGTACCGCGCAGATTGCCCGGCTCGGCCTTGGGCGCGACCCTTTCCGTCGGTGCCACGACCCGAGGCAGGTAGAGCTTGAAGGTCGTCCCCCTGCCCACCTCGCTCTCCACCAGGATGAATCCCTCGGCCTGCTTGATGATCCCGTAACAGGTCGACAGCCCCAGCCCGGTGCCGCGCCCCGGCTCCTTGGTGGTGAAGAATGGCTCGAAGATGCGGGACTGCGTCTCGGCGCTCATTCCGCTGCCGGAATCCGAGACGGACACCACCACGTAGTCGCCCGGGGTCAACGCCCCCTCGGTGATCCGGCCGCTCAGCCCGCTCGCCAGGTGGACGTTGACCGTCCCGATCGTCAGCTTGCCGCCGTCGGGCATGGCGTCGCGGGCGTTCACGGCCAGGTTCAACAGCACCTGCTCCAGATCGTCGTGGTCGATCTTTACGTTCCACAGATCCGGCGCTGCCTCGGTCACCAGCTCGACGTCGGCCCCCAGCAGGCGGCGCAAGATGCGGTCGGCCGACGCCACCACGTCGTTGACGTTCAGCACGCGCGGCGACACCGACTTGCGCCGCGAGAACGCCAGCAGCTGGCTGGTCAGGCTCTGCGCGCGCTTCGCCGCCTTCAGGACCTCGCTGATGTCCTGATTCGCCGTGCTCTCCGCCGGCACCGCCTCGAGCGCGAACGCCCCGAAGCTGAGGATGGCGGTCAGCAGATTGTTGAAGTCGTGCGCCACCCCGCCCGCGAGCTGCCCCACCGCCTCCATCTTCTGAGCCTGGCGCAGCTGCGCCTCCAGATACTTCCTCGACGACAGATCCAGCACCACGCCGACCACCTGCAGCGGCGCGCCGTCCTTCCCCCAGGCGAAGACGGTGGCGGAGGTGGCCACGTCGACCCAGTGGCCGTCGTTGTGGCGCAGGCGAAACTCGCCGCTGTACCGATTGGCCCCCGCCGTGCCGCTGGCCAGGAACTCGTTCAGGCCGCGCTCGGCGCCCGCCAGATCGTCGCCGTGCACGTTCTTGGTGATCCAGGTGCGCAGCGCGCGGGTCCGCGACGGCAGGGCGGAGAGCTCGTAGCCCAGGAGCTTTTGCCAGGCACCGCTGTAGTCGACGGTCCCCTCGTCCTCCAGGCGCAGCTCGAAGATGCCGGCGCCGCTGGCCTCGATGGCCAGCGCCAACCGACGCTGCTCGCGCTGGGCCTTCTCCTCGGCGCGCTGCCCCTCGCGGCGATTCTTGGCCTCCGTCACTTCGCGGCGAACGGCCGCCGTCAGCCGCGTCAGGTTCCCCTTGAGGAAGTAGTCCTTCGCCCCCGAGCGCATGGCCTCGACGGCGCGATCCTCTCCCAGCGCCCCGGAGACGAAGATGAACGGCGTGTCGCCGGCGGCCCGCCGGTAGATGTCGAACGCGCGCAACCCGCTGAAGCCCGGCATGGCGAAGTCCGAGATGATGACGTCCCACTGCTGTTCGAGGGCCCGCTGCAGCCGGGGCTCGGAGTCGACGCGCTCCCAATCGAGCACGAACCCCCCCCGCTCGAGCTCGAGGCGGACCAGCTCCGCGTCCACCTCGTCGTCTTCCACCAGCAACAGGCGCAAATGATCGGTCATGAATCGTCTCGCGGATATTCGTTGAGGGTCAGCCAGTACTGACCGAGCAATCCGACCGCGGAGGTGAACGCCTCGAACGCCACCGGCTTGCGGACGTAGCTGTTCACGCCCAGCGCGTAGCCGCGCGCCACATCGTCGGCCGTATCCGACGACGTGAAGATCACCACGGGCAGGCGGCGCAGCCGCTCGGTCTCTCGAATCTTCTTCAACACGCCGAAGCCGTCGATCTTGGGGAGCTTCAGATCGAGCAGGACCATCAGCGGCTTCGCGGGCGGCGCCGCGGACGATGCCCCCACCAGCCGTTCGATCGCCTCGGCGCCGTCGCGCGCCACCTCGATGGGCAGGCGCAAGCCGGCGCTCTTCAAGGCCATGACGGCCAGCTCTTCGTCGTCGGGGTTGTCTTCCACCAACAGGACGAAGCCTTCTCGACTGCCGGTATTACTCAGGGGCACGCGGATCTCCGATCGAGGGGACGGTGAACAGGAACGTCGCGCCCTGGCCGGGCGCGCTCTCCGCCCAGATTCGCCCCCCGTGCCGATGCACGATGCGCTGCACGGTCGCCAGACCGATTCCGGTCCCTTCGAACTCGCTGGCCGCATGGAGCCGCTGAAACGGCCCGAACAGCTTGTCGGCGTAGGCCATGTCGAACCCGGCGCCGTTGTCGCGAACGAAGTAGACCGTCTGCGAATTGCTCTCGGTGGAGGCGATCTCGAGGCGGGCGTCCGAGGTCTTCGAGGTGAACTTCCAGGCGTTGCCGATCAAGTTCTCCAGCATCGACTCCATCAGCGCCGGATCGGCGCTCACCTCGATGCCGGTCTGAACGCGTGTCTCCACCTCGCGGTTCGGCTCCGCCTCGCGGAAGCGGGCGATGATCCGGTGCGCCATCGCGTCGAGCCGGACCGGCTTCGTCTCGATGGGCTTACGGCTGACCCGGGACAGGGCCAGCAGACCGTCCACCAGCAGGCCCATGTGCACCGCGCCACTGCGAACACGCGACAGGAAGTGCCGCCCCCGCTCATCCAGCATCGCGCTGTATTCCTCGAGCAGAATCTGGCTGAAGCCCGCCATGCTCCGCAACGGCTGACGCAGATCGTGTGACACCGAATAGGCGAACGTCTGCATCTCCTGATTCAACCGCTGCAGCTCCGCCGTGTGCGTCGACAGCTCTTCGTTCTTGCGCGACAGCTCCTCGAGCAGGGCCTTGCGGGCGTCGGCGATCCGCTGGGCCGAGTCCCGCTCGGCGTCCTTGCGCAGCAGCTGGTCGCGCACCCGGCGGTTCTCGTCCTCGAACTGCTTGCGGCGCAGCTGGGCGCGCAGCCGCGCTCGCAGCACCTCGAAGTTCTCCCCCTTGGCCACGAAGTCGTCGGCGCCCGCGTTGATGGCGTCCACCATCGCCTCCTGCGCGGTGACGGAGGTGAGCATGATGACCGGCATCCGCTGCAGGCGAGGCGAGCCCTTCATGCGACGGCAGGCTTCGGTGCCCGACACGCCCGGCATCATCAGATCGAGCAGCACGCAATCGACGTCCTCGACCGCCAGCAGCTCCAGCGCCTCCTCACCCGAGCGCGCCTTGACGACCTCGTAGCCGTCTTGCTGCAGGTGGGTGGCCAGCTCTTCCAGATAGGTGACGCTGTCGTCCACGGCGAGAATCCGTTTTGGGCCGAGCAGGCTGGCTTCCGAGACCCGGGCCCGCGACTCCTCGGCGGCGCGGATGGCCGCGGCGAGCCGCGCCAGCACCACCGCCGGGCCCTCCGTCTTTCGCACATACGCATCGGCCCCGGCATCGAGGGCCGCCACCTCGCTCGCCGCCCCCTCGGACGCGGTCATCAACAGACAGGGCGTCGCCGACAGTCCCGGGTCGAGCCGGATACGTCGCAACACCGTCGCCCCATCGAGGTCGGGCATGATGCCGTCCACGATGATGGCATGCGGCCGGGCGTCGGCGGCGCGCCGCAAGCCCTCCTCTCCCGACGCCCCCGTGAGCACCTGGTATCCCACATCCCGCAGCATGGCGCTCAGGGCCTCGCGAAACGTGGCGCTGTCGTCGATCACCAGCACGGTCAGATCGGTGCTGGCCTTCCCGTCCCGGCGGCGAAGCAGCGTCGTCGCGCGCGCCACGACGTATCCGGGATCGTACGGCTTGCCGACGTATTCATCGGCCCCCCGCTTCAAGCCGTGAATGCGGTCCTTCACCTCGGACTCGGTCGACAAGAGGATGACGGGGATGAGCGACGTCGTGTCGCCGTCGCGCAACTCGGCCAGCAGGTCGACGCCGTTCGCGTCGGGCAGCAATACATCCAGGATCACCAGATCCGGGACGTGACGCGCAATGGCGGCCCGCGCCTCCGCCGCGCTGATGCATTCCACGGTATCGAAGTCCGCGCTTCGAAACGCGTCTCGGAGGTTCATCCGAACCGTCAAGCTGTCGTCGACTATCACGACCTGATACGTCATGCGTCCACGGTGCCCAAACCGATCAAGGCGTCGTTCGATTTGGGCACCTGGCCGAAATCGCCCACCACTCCGACTCGCTCCGCGTTAGACATGACCTGAGCATCTTAGAGAGCACTCTGCTTCATCGATTTTACGCCTCTTTCCACCAAAGCGTCTATATCTTTCGGCCAGAGACTCAGAGTCTCCCCTGTGGCACATCGCATACTGAACTCACCTTCGTCGATTATTTCAAGACGAGTTCGTTGCGGCAGCGCGGGTGGGAAGCTCGAGGATCAATTCTGGAGCCCCGTTACGAATTGGTGTTCTGATTTGCAACATTGGTGATGCCAATCGGAACGGTCGGGCACGGCGGCTCGTGGTGTCTCGCCAGTCGTGATGAACCGGAACCGAAGACCGAACCGGGAACACAATCGATCGGTTCGTCTTCGTTGTGCCGTCGCACCACGCTCGTAGTACGCCACTGCCGTTGCTCGTCTGATGTGATTGTTTCGATGTTGCGTGCACCGTTTGATCTTGCTTGCGCGGCAAATGTACGCAACGATCGTGCCGCCAAGCTGTGTCGATGTCGACCGATGGCCACTCCTCTCATGGCATCCCAGCTGAGTCACGTGCCGACGGTCGGTGTCTCGGACCGTCCCTCGAAATCCAACCTGGCGATCGTTTGCCGGGTGCGAGATCGACATTGCGCGCTGTTTGCCAGTCAGGTCATTGAGACCCTGAGGCCGCTGCCGACGGCGCCGCTGGCCGCCATGCCTCCGTTCGTGAAGGGATTGGCGGTGATCCGCGGGACACCGACGCCCGTCGTCGACGCCGGCGCGTTGCTGGGGGACACCGCGGAAGCGCGCCCCACCCGGTTCGTCGTCATCCGCCTGGGAGAGCGCCAGGTGGCGCTGGCGGTCGAAGCGGTGCTGGGAGTTCGCGCCCTCTCGTCCGCCCTGCTGACCGACCTGCCACCGCTGTTGCGACACGCCTCGGAAGACACCGTGTCGAAGCTGGGGACGCTCGACGCCGAGTTGCTCGTCGTTCTGGATGGCGCGTACCTGGTCCCCTCATCGCTCTGGGACCAGCTCGGCCTGGCGAGCGCTCCCGCATGACCGCCTCCGTCGCCCTCTCGCCGGCCGGCGTCGATCGGCTGCGCGCCCTCGCCCTGAAGCGGCTCGGTCTGCGCTTCGACGAAGGAAAGTCGGGATTCCTCGGGGAGGTTCTGCAGCGCCGCCTCGACGCCACCGGCCGGCGCGTCGACGACTACCTGTTCGGCCTGGAAGGGGTCGACCCGTCGCTCGACGAACTGCGGCTCCTGGCGCAGGAGCTGACGGTCACCGAGACCTACTTTTTCCGCAACATCGAGCAGCTGCGCGCGTTCTCCGACGTCGTGCTGACGGGCGGCGCGCCCGGGCGACCGCACGCCCCCTTGAGCATCCTCTCCGCCGGCTGCGCCTCGGGCGAGGAGGCCTACTCGCTGGCGATGCTGGTTCAGGCTCACCCCACGGCGAGCCTGAACCAGGTCGACATCCAGGCGATGGACATCAACACCGCCATGTTGAAGCGAGCCCAGCGGGGGCGCTATTCGGCCTGGGCGCTCCGCGAAACGCCCAGCGACATCCAGGCGCGCTGCTTTCGCGCAGAGGGACGCGACTTCGTCCTGGACGAGCGCTTTCGTTCGATGGTTACGTTCGCCGAGCGCAATCTGATCCAGGACGATTCCACGTTCTGGCGCCCCGACGCATTCGACGTGGTGTTCTGCCGAAACGTCCTGATGTACTTCCCGTCCGAGGTGGCCTCCCAGGTCGTGGCCCGCATCGCGCGGAGCCTGCGCCCGGGGGGCTTCCTGTTCCTGGGCTATGCCGAGACGCTCCGCGGCCTGTCGCAGGAGTTTCATCTCCTGCACACACACGGCACGTTCTACTACCAGCGCCGCCACGAATCCGAACGGGTGGTCCACGATTCCGCGCTCACGGAGCCCTCCGCCTGGGCGATGCGCGATCGCCCTGGCGACGGCGCCCTGGGGAGCATCTCTCCCTTGCCTGCCGCCGATCTGTCGTGGGTCGAGACGATTCGCCGCGCCTCAGAACGGGTGGCTTCGCTGACCACCGCCTCGACTCATCCTCCGGGCGACGCGCAGATGGCGGCCGGGATCGAGAACCCGCCCGCGCCGGCGCGGCGAGCCTGGGATCTCGGGTTGGCGATCGATCTGATGAGGCAGGAGAAGTTCAAGGATGCCCTGGCCCTGGTCAACGAGCTGCCCGCCGAGGCGGCGAACGACGCCGACGTGCTGCTTCTGCGCGCCGTCCTGTTGACCCACGGCGGGGATCTGGCGGCCGCCGAAGCGATGTGCGCGGAGGTGCTACGCCTCGACGAGCTGAGCGCCGGCGCTCACTACCTGATGGCGCTCTGCCGCGAAGGGGCCGGTGATCGCGCGGGGGCGACGGACCAGGATCAGGTCGCCGCCTATCTGGACCCGTCGTTCGCGATGCCGCGCCTTCATATGGGTCTGCTGGCGCGGCGAGGCGGCGAGCAGGCCACGGCGCGGCGCGAGCTGAAGGAGGCCCTGCGGCTGTTGCAAGGGGAAGAGGCGTCGCGCCTCTTGCTGTTCGCGGGCGGCTTCACGCGCGACGCGCTGCTGGCGCTCTGCCGCGCGGAGCTCAAGGCGAGCGGAGGCGCCCCATGACGGAGGAGGAGCTACCGGGGCTCGAACGGGCCGCCGAGCTGGCGCGCGAGTTCGATCACTCGTTCGCCGAGCCGCTCCGGGTGGCGGTCCGCGACGTCGAGAACCTGCTGGCCTTGCGCGCGGGGAAGGACGACTGCCTGGTGCGGCTCTCCGAGACGCGTGGCCTGGTGGAGAAGCCGACCATCGTTCACCTGCCCAGCCGGTCGGCCGAATTGCTGGGGATCGCCGGGGTGCGGGGGAGCTTGGTGCCGGTCTACAGCCTCGCCGCCCTGGTCGGGCAGGTGGCCCCCACCGACCCGCCCCCCTGGCTGCTGCTCGTGGAGAGCGACGGCCTGATCGGCTTCGCCTTCGAGGAGCTTGCTGGGTACGTCCGTCTCGACCGCCACGAGATCGCGACCTTGCCGCCAGACGATCCCCGCCGGGCCGGCGCCAGCGTCGCTGAAGCGGCGCGCGTCGGGGAGGCTCTGCGGGGAATCATCGGCATCCCGTCCCTGGTGGCGGCATTGAAGCAGCGAGCGGGCGAGATCGGCGCGCGCAAGGAGGAGTGAGACATGTGGACGTTCGGAAAGAGAATCGCGGCGGGTTTCACGTTGGCGTTCGTGCTGCTGGTGGTGATCGGCGGCGTCGCCTACCGCAGCATCACCACCCTCACCGAGACGAGCTACTGGGTGGCCCACACTCACGAGGTCGTCGAGCACGTCGTGAACGTGCTGGCCACCGTGAAGGACATCGAGACGGGTGCGCGCGGCTACATCATCACGGGCGACGAGTCGTTCCTGGACTCGTATCAGACCGGCATGACGGCCGCGCCGACCGTCATGCAGGAGATCCGCCGCCTCACCTCCGACAACCCGCGCCAGCAGAAGCGGATGGACGAGCTCGAGCCGCTGGTGGTCGCCAAGCTGGGCGAGATGCGCCGCTACGTGGAGATCAGGAAAACGGCCGGCGTGGAGGCGGCCCAGAAGCTGGTGGCGAGCGGTGAGGGAAAGCGGACCATGGACGGCATCCGGCGCGTCCTCGACGCCATGGAGAGCGAGGAGCACGAGCTGCTGAAGACCCGCGCCGAGGAGGTCGAATCGACCGCCACCGGCGCGCGCGCCACCATATCTTGGGGGACGCTGCTGTGCCTGCTGCTGGTTTCGGGGGCGGGCTTCATCATCGTGCGGGCGCTGTCGCGGCAGATCGGCTCGGCCGTGCAGCACGTGCAGAGCTCGTCGGCCGAGCTGCAGGCGGCGGCGAACCAGCAGGTCTCGGGCGCCAAGGAGCAGGCGACGGCGATGAGCGAGATCACCACCACCATCAGCGAGCTGCTGGCCACGTCGCGACAGATCGCGGAGAGCGCCCAGCGCGTCTCACGCATCTCGACGGAGACGGTGACGGCGGCGCGCGCCGGCGACGACACGGTGGTGAAGACGCAGGACTCGGTGGGGGCCATCAAGCGCCAGGTCGACACCATCGTCACTTACATGATCGACCTGGGGAAGAAGTCGCAGCAGATCGGCGGCATCCTCGAGATCATCAACGAGCTGGCCGAGCAGACCAACATCCTGGCCATCAACGCCACCATCGAGGCGGCGGGCGCCGGGGACGCCGGCCGCCGGTTCGCGGTGGTGGCCGACGAGATCCGCAAGCTGGCCGATCGGGTGGGCGGCTCGACGAAGGACATCCGCGCGCTGGTCGACGACGTGCGGGCCGCCGTGAACACCACCGTCATGGCCACGGAGAGCGGGTCGAAGGCGGTCGACGCCGGGGGACGGCAGTTCATCGAGGTCGCCTCGGCGTTCAAGCGGATCGCGGGGATGGTCACGACGACGACCGAGGCCGCCAAGGAGATCGAGCTCTCCACCAAGCAGCAGGCTTCGGCGGTGGAGCAGGTGAACCTGGCGGTCGCGAACGTCTCGCAGGCGGCCAAGGAGACGGAGGCGAGCTCGAATCAGACCTTGCAGACGTCGTCGCAGTTGACCAATCTATCTCGCGAGCTCGCGCGCCTCATCCAACCCCAGGCATAGTGTGGCGGAGAATCTTCGATTGGCGGGCGGCCGACGATCCTGTCCGCCGGCGCTGGAAGGCGAGGCCGTCGCCGGAGCGGAAAGAGGATTGGAATGGACGGGGGGGCCGCTTGGCTAAAGATCCCTATCAGTATTTTCGGATCGAGGCGCGGGAGATCCTGGAGGGGTTGGGGCGCGGCGTCTTGCAGCTCGAGAAGGGGGTCACGCCCGAGCTGACGGCGAACCTGCTGCGGTACGCGCACACGTTGAAGGGGGCGGCGCGCGTCGTGAAGCAGAACGCGATCGCCGACGCCGCGCACGCCATCGAGGACGCGCTGGCGCCGCTGCGCGGCCCGGATGCCATCATCGGGCCGGATCGCGTCGACACGGTCTTGAAGCTGCTGGACACGATCGCGACCCAGGTGCGCGCGCTGGACGTCGATGTGCCCGCCGCCCGAGCGGCGGCCCCGGCCGCTTTGCCCGAACGCCCTGCCGCCGAGGAGGTGGCGCTGCGCACCGTGCGCGCCGACGTGGCCGAGATGGACGCGCTGCTCGACGGCGTCGTGGAGACGGGGGTGCATCTGCGCGGCCTGCGCCGGGTGGGCACCATGGCCGAACGGTTGAAGCAGCTCACCGACAGCCTGGCGCAGCAACTGGCGGACGCCGCCGTCACGACCTCCACCGGCCTACCGCTCGCGCGCTCGATGGTCGCCGAGGTACGCCGCCTCGCCGTCAGCGTCGAGCAAGCGCTGTCGACCGGCGTCGATCAGGCGGAGCGGCAGACCGAGCAGGTGCGCGACGCCGCCGAACGGCTGCGGCTGTTTCCGGTGCGGGCGCTCCACGCCTCGCTGGAGCGGACGGCCCGCGACGTGGCGCACGCGCAGGAGAAGACCGTCACCTTCTCGGCGAAGGGGGGCGACGTCCGCGTCGACGCGGATGTGCTCGCCGTCGTGCAGGGGGCGCTGGTACAGATGGTTCGCAACGCAGTCGCCCACGGCATCGAACCGCCGGAAGAACGACTGCGCGCCGGAAAGTCCGCCGCCGGTCTCGTCGAGCTGGAGGTGCTGCGCCGGGGTAGCCGGGTGGCGTTCGTCTGCCGTGACGACGGGCGCGGCATCGACATCGCCGCCGTTCGCCGGGTGGCGCAACAGCGGGGTGTGATCTCGCCGGGAGGGCCCGCGCTCGACGACGACCAGCTGGTGGGGTTGCTGTTCAAGGGGGGGCTGACCACCGCCCGCACGGTGACGGAGCACGCCGGGCGGGGCATCGGCCTCGACGTCGTGCGCGAGGCCGCGGTTCGGCTGGGCGGCGAGGTGGCCGCGCGCACCGCCGTCGGCAAGGGCACCGACATCGAGCTGGTGGTGCCGGTGTCGCGCTCGTCGCTCGACGCGCTGCTGGTCGAGGCGGGCGGCGCGACGGCGGCCATCCCGCTCGAGGCGGTGCGGCGCACCTTGCGGCTAGGTCGCGCGGACATCGCCCACTCGGCGACCGGCGACGCCATCGCATACGAGGGTCACATGGTGCCGTTCGTTCCGCTGGCGGGGCCGCTGGGCCGTCGCGACGCCGTCGCGACGACGAACGCCTGGACCGCGGTGGTGGTCGAGGGGGACGGCGCGCTCTGCGCCATGGGCGTCGACCGGCTGCTGGGCGTCGGCAACGTCGTCGTTCGCGCGTTGCCCCGCCTGGCCCCCGCCGCCCCCGTGATCGCGGGCGCCGCCATCGACGACGAAGGGACGCCGCGCCTGGTGCTGGATCCCGCCAGCCTGGTGGCGGCGGCGCACGACGCGCGACAGCGGGTCGCCCCCCCCAACGCGCGCCGCACGCCGCACATCCTGATCGTCGACGACTCGTTGACCACCCGCATGCTGGAGCAGAGCATCCTCCAGTCGGCCGGCTTCGAGGTCGACCTGGCGTCGTCCGCGGAGGAGGGGCTGGAGCGAGCGCGCCGGACCAGCTACGACCTGTTTCTGGTCGACGTCGAGATGCCGGGCATGGACGGCTTCACCTTCGTCGAGACGACCCGCGCCGATCCGGCGCTGCGGGTCGTCCCCGCGATCCTGGTGACGTCGCGCAACGCCCCCGAGGATCTGCAGCGGGGCAAGGACGCTGGTGCCAGCGACTATGTCGTGAAGGGGGAGTTCGATCAGGTGCGGTTGCTTTCCACGATCAGGAGATTGGTGCAGTGATGCAGCGACGAACGAGGGTGCTGGTGGTCGAGGATTCGCTGACGGTGCGGCGGCGCCTGGTCGAGGTGCTGACCGCCGATCCCGAGATCGACGTGGTGGGCGAGGCGGAGGATGGCAAGCGGGCCATCGAGCTGTGCCTGGCCCTTCGCCCCGACGTCATCACCCTCGACATGATGCTTCCCGTGATGACGGGGCTGGCCGCCACCGAGTACATCATGGCGCACTGCCCGACCCCCATCCTCGTCGTGTCGGCGTCGACGAACCGTGGGGAGCTGTTTCGAACCTACGAGGCCCTGTCGGCCGGCGCCGTCGACGTCCTGGAGAAGCCGCGTGGCGACGAGCCCGACGGCGTGTGGGAGGAGAAGTTTCTCGGCCTGCTGAAGCTGGTGTCGCGCATCCGGGTCATCACGCATCTGCGCGGGAGGCAGCTGCAACCGCCATCCGCCACCATCGATGCCCTCGGGCTGGCGTCGTTCGTCCCCGTGGTGGCGGGGTCGCGGCAAGAGTGCACCACCATCGCCATCGGCGCGTCGACCGGCGGGCCCGGCGCCATCGTCGACATTCTTCGCGCCCTGCCCCATCACCTGCGGCTACCGATCCTGCTGGTGCTGCACATCGGCGAGCCGTTCGGGCAGGCCTTCGCCGACTGGCTGGACGGCCAGTCGAGCCGCCCGGTGGCGTTCGCCGTCGACGGCGAGCCCTTGAGCGGGACGGTCGGGCGCGTGGTGATGGCGCCCCCGAACCGGCACCTGGTGGTCGGCGGCGGGCGGTTGCATCTGACCCGCGACCCCGAACGTCATTCCTGTCGCCCCTCGGTCGACGTGCTGTTCGAGTCGGTGGCGCGCGAGATCGGCTCCGCGGCGGCGGGATGCTTGCTGACCGGCATGGGGCGTGATGGCGCCTCCGGCCTGCTCGACATCCGGCGCGCCGGCGGTCTGACCATCGCGCAGGACGAGGCGACCTCCGTCGTCTACGGCATGCCCCGGGAGGCGGTGCTCCTCGACGCCGCCGAGCGCGTGCTGCCCCTCCAGGCGATCGCCCCCGCGCTGGGCGCGCTGGGCAAGAGGCTGTAGCGGCGCCTCGCCGTCACGTCGTCTCCAGGGCCCTCGCTTCATCTGGGGGCGGGCCCGGGGCCGAGGGCGGGGCGCGCAAGGTGTCGAGCAGGCCGAGCAGCTGTTCCGCCTGGATGGGCTTCACCAGGTGCGCGTCGAAGCCCGCCTCCGCGCTCAGCGCCCGGTCCGACGGCTGTCCATATCCAGTGAGCGCGATCAGGCACAGATCGCCGCTCTTCCGCGAAAGCCTGAGCCGCCGCGCCAGCTCGAACCCATCCATCTCGGGCAGCCCCACGTCGAGGATCGCGATCTCGGGATGGACCTCTTCGATCAGCTTCAACGCCGTCTTTCCGTCGGAGGCCGTCCGACACTTGAACCCGGACAGCTCGAGCAGCTCGCACAGCATCTCCCGGCTGTCGGCGTTGTCCTCGACCACCACGATGGTGGCGCCTGGAGAAACGGCGCAGATATGGGGCGCGTCCTCCGTCCCCCCACCGTCGGAGGGCAGCGAAGGCGTGGGCTGGGAGCCGAGTGGCAGCCGCAGCACGAATTCACTCCCCTTCCCGTCGCCTTCGCTGTGAGCGGTGACGGTTCCGCCGTGCATCGCCGTCAGCGAGCGTACCAAGGTCAGCCCCACCCCCAGCCCGCCCGCCGCCCGGTCCAGCGTGCTGCGCGACTGCACGAACAGGTCGAACACCGAGTGGAGCATGTCGGGGCGGATGCCCACGCCGTCGTCCTTCACGCGCAGCACCGCCTGTTCGCCCTCGCGGGTGACGCGCAACGAGACGTGCCCATCTCGCGGCGTGTACTTGATGGCGTTGCTCAGCAAGTTCACCAGGATCTGTTGCAGCCGCGCCGGATCGCCCTCCACGGTCAGAGGCGGCGCGCTCGGCTCGACGGTCAGCGCCAGCCCATGCGCGTCGACCTGGCCGCGCACGGCATCCGAGGCGTCCTTGACCACCACGTTCAGGTCGAGGGACTCCTTCTTCAGCTCGACCTTGTTCTGCGTGACCCGGCTCGCCTCCAGCAGATCGTCGAGCAGGCGGGTCATCTGCTGCGACTGCCGCTCGAGGATGGCCAGCAACCGCCCCTTTCGACGACCGGCCGCTTCCGACGCGCCGCCATCCGCGACGCCGGTGCTGTCGACCTTGAGCAGCGCCGTGGCGGTGACGATGGCGCCGAGCGGATTGCGCAGCTCGTGCGACAGCATGGCCAGGAACTGATCGCGTCGGCGGACCGCCTCGCGGATGTCCTCCTCGGCGTTCTTCTGTTCGGTGACGTTGCGGAAAATGACGGTGACGCCCACGATCCCGCCGGCCTGGTCGCGCAGCGGCAGCCGGGTCACCAGATCCCACTCCGGCCGGCCTTCCGCACGGGGCCGCTTCTCCAGGCTGTAGTGCTGTGCCTGGCCCGTTCGCAAGACGGCCTCGTCCTGCGCGTGCCACGCCGCGGCCTGCCGGTCATTTCCCAGCTCGAAGACCGTCTTCCCTTCGACCGCCGTCGCGTCTTCCAGGCCCAGCCGTTGCGCCATGGCCTGGTTCGCCCGGATGAACCGCCCCGAGGCGTCCTTGAAGTACAGCGCGTCGGGCACCGTGCTGATGAAGCTGTTCAGCAGGTACCTCTCGTGGAACAGCGCGTCCTCGGCCTTCTTCAGGCCGTCGACGTCGATAAGCGTCAACACGACGCCGTCGACCGAGCCCTTCGCCCGATAGGGCAGCACGCGCAGGAAGAACACCTTTCCACGCACCCCGCGCAGCTCGCGCTCGATCGGTTCGCCGGTGGCCAGCACCTGCTTCAGGTCGTCCACCAGCTCGGGGTGGTCCATCTTGTAGGTGAAGGTCTCGATGGGGCGCCCCACGTCGTGGGGCAGCAGGCTGAACGTCTCGGCGATCTGCGGCGTGAACTTGCGGATCTTCAGCTGGCGATCGAGGAAGACGGCGCCCACCTCGGTGCTGGCCAGCAGGTTGTCCATGTCGTTGGCCAGCTCAGTCAGCTCGCCGATCTTCCGCTGGTACTCGGCGTTCACCGTGTACAGCTCCTCGTTCACGCTCTGCAGCTCCTCGTTCGTGCTCTGTAGCTCCTCGTTCGACGCTTGCAGCTCTTCATTCGACGCCTGCAGCTCCTCGTTGCTGGTCTCCAGCTCCTCGATGGCCGCCTGCAGGTTCTCCTTGGTGTGGCTCAGCTCGGACTCGAGCGCGCGCAGCTGATCGCGCGGAATCTGGTCGAGGGCGATCTCCGTCGGTGGGACTGCTGGCGCGGCCGGCGGCTTGTGGCCCTCGACCTCCTCGAACGAGATCAGCAGGTGCGGCGCGCCGCCGGTGCGATTGCGCACCCGCCGCAACGTCACCGTGTACATCTTCTCGCGTCCGTTCTCCTGTCCCCCGTCTCCCACCGCGGTGGCGCCGCCGATGCGCACGCCCCGAAAGACGATGGCGGACGGCTCGTTCAACGCCCGCTTCAACCCCCCCACCAGCACCATCTTCAGATCGCGATCGACGACGTCCAGCACGTCGAGGTCCTGCCGACCGTCGCGCGGCCGCAAGAACCGGCTGGCCCCTCCGAAGGCATGCACCAGCTCGCCGCGGTCGGTGACCAGCAGGCTGGGGGGCATCATCTCTTCCAGCAGCGTGTCGTAGGTGCCGAGCAGGTGCGTCAGCGAGTAGCGCGCCCCCGGCGCGGTGGTCGCCGTCGCGCCGAGGTGCAAGGGGGCCCGGACCTCCGCGGGAACGAGGGGGAGGGGCGAGGGGCGCACGTCCACCGGCGTGCGCACGTCGGTGTGCTTGCGATACAGGCGCCAGTGTTTGTCGATGGTCTCGAAGTCCCGCGCGATCAAGCCGACCGTCTCGCTGGGTCCCAGGAACAGCACGCCCCCGCGGCGCAGCGCGAAGCGGAACAGCGACAGCACCTTCTGCTGGACGGCCGGCTGCAGGTAGATGAGCAGGTTGCGGCAGCTCACCAGATCGACGCGCGTGAAGGGGGCGTCCTTGATGACGTTGTGCTGCGCGAACACCACCATCTGCCGCAGATCCGGCACCACCTGATAGGCGTCCCCCATGCGCACGAAGTAGCGGGCCAGCCGCTCCTTCGACACGTTGATGACGGCGTCGGCATCGTAGATGGCGCGCGAGGCCCGGTCGATCGAGCCCCGGTGCACGTCCGAGGCGAAGATCTGCACCGAGCGCTCCCCCAGCTTCAGCATCAGCTCGCGCAGCACGATGGCCAGCGAGTACACCTCCTCGCCCGTCGCGCACCCCGCCACCCAGATGCGCAGCTGTTCCTCGCGCGGCTGGCGCTGCAACAGCTCGGGCAGGACGCGCTCCTCGAGGATGTCGAACGCCTCTTGATCGCGAAAGAAGCGGGTCACGCCGATCAGCAGATCGCGGTACAGCACGTCCAGCTCTTCCCGCTCGCCGCGCAGGCGCTGCACGTACTCGTCGATGTCGTTGGAACGGGCCAGCGCCAGGCGCCGCTCGATGCGCCGGGTGACGGTGCTGGGCTTGTAGTGGGTGAAGTCGAGGCCGAACTCGTCCTGCAGCATCCGGTAGACGGCTTCGAGCCCTCTCGCCTCGGTCGTCTCCGCCGCCGGCAGCGGCCCCTCGGGGTGGGCCAGCCGCTGCACGCGCGTCTGCTCGGCGTGATCGAGCAGCGCCTGGGGCATCTCGTCGGGCGCCAGGATCCACTGGGCCACCCCCACGTCGCGGGCCGTCTTGGGCATGCCGTCGAACTGCGCCGACGCGACGTCCTGCACCATCACCACGCCGCCCGCCGCGTGAATGTCCCGGATCCCCCGCGAGCCGTCGGTCCCCCCACCCGACAGCACGATGGCCACGGCGCGCGCGCCGCAGTCCTGGGCCAGCGACCGAAAGAAGACGTCGATGGGAAGCGTCAACTCCTGCTGTCGCTCCCGATCGCTCAGCAGCAGGCGCCCGTCGGAGATGATCATCTCCTTCTTGGGCGGGATCAGGTAGACGTTGTTCGGCTCGACCCGCATGCCGTCCTCGACCGGATGGATCGGCATCTCGGTGTGCCGCGCCAGCAGCTCGTCCATCAGGCTCTTGAAGTCGGGGGACAGGTGCTGGACCACCACGAAGGCCATCCCGGTCTCCCGGGGCAGGTTGTCGAAGAACCTCTCCAGGGCGTTCAGGCCGCCAGCCGAGGCACCGATTCCGACGACGAACAGCGGGTGGGGAGCGGTGGTCATCCGGGATGTTCCTAAGCGCGACAGGTTCGGGGAGGTCTCGTGGGGGATCTTTCGTGTCCCAATTAAAGACGTGTCGCGCCGGTGACAAGGCCCGAGAACCGAGCCCAGACAATTTTCTTGGGGTCCGGCCGTCCCTCCTGAACCGATGTCACGTGGGGGGCGGGAATGGCCGACCGCGGCGGCGCCCTTTCGCCCGGCGCCACCCCTTGCGGTAGATTGCGGCCCCCATGAATCGCCCCCTCGGCTCGGAGCGTCTCCGCGACCTCGCCCTGCTGGCGTCCTCGGCGCTGATGTTCCTGTCCTTTCATTTCATCTTCGCGCTGTTCCACCGCTACGACTGGGGGCAGCCGTTCGTGAAGCTGGCCTGCTTCGAGACGCTGGTGCTCTTGATCGTGGCGGTCGGCTTCAACCGCGGCGGCGCGGGCGCCGAGGGCTCGCGGGTCGAGGTCTCGATCGAGCTTGTCGCCGCCTCGGCGCTCCTCGCCTGGGAGCTGGTGCGCGCCGCCCAGCTGTTCGGCCACGGCCTCGACACGGGAATGAACGACCTGGGAGAGACGACGGAGCACGCCGCCCGCCTGCTGTTCGTCGAGCACAAGAATCCGTTCCGTGAGGTGGTCGCCCCCATCGGCAACGACCCGGCCTATTTTGGATACAAGTACGGCCCCACCATGATCTTCGCCTACGCCCTGGCCGGCTTCGTCGGTCACGGCGTGGGGCTGAAGGTCACCAACGCCATCTACCTGCTGGCCACCTGTGGCGTGGTCGCCTACCTCGCCGGCTGGACGAAGCGCGACGAAGGGACGCCGCCGCCGCGCCCGCAAGCGCGCGCCGCCGCCGCGATCTGGGCCTGCGCCCTGTCATTGCTCCCCGAGCGCCTCTATCACGAGACGTTCAACCAGGGGGCGCAGGACGTCTTCGTCATCTTCCTGGTGTTGCTATCGGCGGCGTTCGTGGCCCGCAAGCAGTGGTTGCTGGCCGGGCTGGTGGCGAGCCTCTCGTTTTCGGCGCGGTTCGCGCCCGGGGCGTTCCTGCTGGTGCTGTTCCTGCGGCGCCGCATTCCGCCGCGCCTGATCGTGGGCGGGGCGCTGGGGATGCTCCCTTTCGTCCCTTTTCTGCTGTGGGACGCCCCCGCCGTCGTGCGCAACGTCTTCCTCTTCCATTCCTTCAAGGCGTACGACTCGACCAGCCTGTACAGCGTGACCCCGCCCGAGCTGCACTGGCTGTTCTCGGCGTTCCAGGCGGCGGCGGTCATCGTGATCGTCGCGCTGAGCTTCCGCCGCGCCATCGAGGCGCGCCCCCTGGTGGTGTTCGTCACCCTGCTGCTGATCGCCATCGAGATCAGCTATCGCGAGATGCACGGCAATCACCTGATCTGGTTCATGCCGACGGTGGCGGTGATCTTCGCCTGGGGGCGGCACGAGCTGCCGCGGTTCTGGGGCTGCAAGCGGTCGCCCGACGGCGCCGTCAGTCGCTGACCCGCAGGTCGAGCCAGTCGGCGTGAGCGTTGTCGTTCGATTTCAGACCCGGCGCCAGCTCGACCGAAAGCACCAGGTCGGTCCGCCCGTCGAGCGGGACCGCGAACGGCAGCGGCGGCTGATGGGGGACGACGGGGGGGCTCTGGAAGAGCACCTTGCGGTTCGTGTCCATCACCTCGAACAGCAGCGCAGTCGTCCCGCCCGCCGAGTCGTCGATCCCGACCATCCCCTTCAAGAAGCGGCCAGGCGCGCGCACCCTGACCTGAATCCGCGATAGCGCGTGCGTGGCCAGACCTTCCGCGTGAACCTGGCCGGCCACCTGCAGCGGACCACCCGCGCGCGAATGCCCCACCGATAGCCGCCCGCTGTCCTGGGCGTAGCGCACCACCTCGAGCCCCCCCAGGGTGATGGGCGGCGTCGTCGATTCCAACAGCCACCAGTCGTCGGCCTGCTTGACCACCCGCACCGGCCCCACCATCGACGTCACGCGCGCCAGGGTGCCCGCCGGCCCGCGGGCCACGAACCAGCGGTACTCCCCGACCCAGGGCTTTCCGTAGGGGCGCTGGATGGGCAGCTGAAAATAGTGGCCGTAGTCGTTCTCGAGGAAGCCGCCGTTCGCCGCCGTCACCCAGGCAGGCGTCTGGGGCAGCATGCCCCCGAACACCTCGCTCATCGCGTTCGTGTCGCGCACCAGGCCATGAACGTCGGCGTACGGCGGGATCACCTCCGATATCTCCGCCAGGCCCCGCATCTCCTGATTGAAAATACGCATGCGGACGCCGTGCCCGACGAGCCCCGCCACCACGACCAGCAACGTCACCGCACGCATCACGGTGAGCGAGCGCCCCGAGACGCCGGGCCGGAAGGCGGCGGTGGCGAAGATGTGCACGAAGACCAGCATGCGCATGCCGACCAGCCAGGTGCCGATGACCGTCTCCGGCAACAGGAAGAAGATGGCGAGCGACAGCACCAGAGGCAGCACCCGCCCCACCTGCCAGGCCAGCGCGGGGCGGCTCGCCAGCATCATCACCACCAGCATCGTCCCCCCCGCCAGGGCCGGCCAGTAGCTGGGCCAGGACGACAGCTCGCCCGCCAGCAGCGCCACGAACCGATCGTTCTCGGGGGGCCACCCCTCCCAGCGCGCCAGACCGGGGGTCCCCGACTGCAGCTGCCAGGCCAGGCTCAGCACGCCCGCCGGAAGCCAGTGCGAGAACAGCACCACCACGTTCTTGAAAGACCTGGCGCGGGGAAGCGTCAGCAGGGCCTCGAGGCCCGACGCCAGCATGGCCACGGCGAACGCGATGCCGTGACAGAAGTAAGTCAGCAGGGCCCAGCCGGCCGCGATCGCCGCGGCGCGGGGCGTGGGGCCGTTGACCAGCCGTCGGTACGCGATGAGGTAGCCGAACATGAACGGCATGACGAAGACGAACGACAGAAATCCCCAGTGGTAGCCGAAGCCGAACGTCAGCGGAAAACCGAATAGCCCCCACCAGGGCTCGGCGCGCAGCGCCTGCAGCCAGCGGATCATCGTCCACGGCGTGGCGATGGCGGCGATCGACAGCACGACCTTCACGGCCACCAGCGCGCCAAAGAGCTTGGCGAACGGCAGCGCACAGACGTAGGTGACGAAGTACGGCGTCAGGAACTGCCGCTCGTAGAAGGCGGCGTACCCGGTCCGCGGATCGCTGTAGTCGGCCAGGATCCGCAGGATGTTGGCATGCTGGGGAAGATCGATTCCGGCGGGGTAGTGAAACAGCCAGATCGTCAGCAACGCCAGCACACCGCAAGCGCAGAACGCTCGATCGAGCGCGCGGCTCCCCAACGAAACGGCTCTCAAGCAGTTACCTCGGGACCGGGGCCGGGCGACGCATGCTGGCAGATATAACATGACGGACCCGCCTTCCCGGATGGCTCACGTCCCCCCCATGGGCTGGGTCCTCAGCACTGGTCTCCGGATTTCGGAGGTCCGTTTTCGATTTCAGGAGAGCCCCCCCGCGGGCGGCCGGCGTCGTCGACTTTCGACCGGCGATTCCCGCATGAATCGCGCCCCAAGCCCACCCCACGTGCGATCGGGAAGTCGGCACGGCTCTTGAACGAGGCGGCGACCAACGTCGGGCAAGGGTGCCCGGCGACCTTGGCGCGAAAAACAGGCCCGTCCTGGAGGCAATTTTCATGATCAGACCGTTTGGAAAAATGACATTGCTGGCATTGGCATTCTGTGGATACACATCGTTGGCCGGCTGCGGGAACCGCGGCGCGGGCAACGCTCAAGGAACCGAGCAGACCGACACCACCGGCGCGATCGACTTCGGCCTGCAGGTGTCCTCCGGCGTGAACCTGGCGACGGTGAACTACACCATCACCGGCCCCAACGCCTTCACGAAGACCGGCGCGATCAACGTGTCGACGTCGACGAAGCTCACCACCACCATCGGCGGCCTGCCGGCCGGCGTCGGGTACGTGATCACGTTGACCTCGACCGCGACCGACGGCAGCACCACCTGCGCGGGCTCGGGCACCTTCGACATCACG
>DASYCK010000174.1:0-3709 GCA_036500205.1 Polyangia bacterium
GGCCCTGTTCGGTCTGTCGGCCCCGCAGCGACAGCAGCTGCAGGGAGTCGCTGTACGCCCCCTCGCACTGGACCGCCGTCGTGGCGGAGAGCTGCGAGCGCGTGACCAGATCGAACCCCACCACCAGCACGATCAAGGTCCCGCCGAGGAGGACGGTCCCCTGAGCGGAGCGCAGCTTCACGGGCGGGCTCCCGTCCCGGGAACCCTGACGAGGTGGCGGCACACCCACGCACGCCCCGGACCATGGCAGGACATCCGAGCGTGAGGACGAATCACCACCTCGGGAAGCATAACATGTCCCTGGAGCGGTCCGTCGATAGAGCCGCGACGGCATTACGGCCGTGATCGATTCAGGTTACGCTGCCAGGTCACCCTGCAACGGCTTCACGAATCGCCCCGCCCATCGCACGGAAGACCCCACCATGGCAAAGCGCACCACCTCCTCGTCCCACTCCGTGACGGCCGAAACGATCAAGGCCGCGATCGCGCTGGCCAGCCGCCCCGTATTTCATCACCTGCTCCATGTGGGCGATCAGCAGATCCCCGAGGAGCTGTTTCGCGGCCGCCCCACGGCGCGCAAGAAGCTGGCGCAGGCGGTGGCCAGCAGCACGCAGCGGGCCGTCATCGAGGCGAGCGGCGTGCCCGTGCTGCCGGTTCCCGAGTTCGATCTGGGCCGGACCGAGAAGATGAAGCTGGCGATCGTGGCGGGGATCGCGCGCGGCATGTTCCACGAGGGCGACGTGGTGGTGGGGTTGCTGGCGCGCACGCCCGCCGCCATGCCCGATTCGATCCTGGTGGTGACGGTGGGGGAAGAGGTGCAAGACGGCTCGTTCGGCTTCCTGCAAGCGCAAGGGGTGTCGGCGGCCGTGTTCGATGCGCTGTTCGACCTGGCGGTGCGCGTGGGGGTCGAGGGCTGGGAGGGACGGCCCGTGGGGGCGCTGTTCGTGGTGGGCGATTCGGCGACGGTGATGGAGAAGTCGCGGCAGCTCACGTTGAACCCGTTCCAGGGCTACTCGGAGGACGAGCGCAACATAATGAACCCCGAGGTGCGGCACGCGCTGCACGCCTTCGCCGTGCTCGACGGCGCGTTCGTGATGCGCGAGGACGGGGTGGTGGTGGCGGCGGGGCGCTACCTGAACTTCGATCGGGCCCGCGAGGTGGACGTGCCGCTCGGCTTGGGGGCCCGGCACATGGCGGCGGCGGGGATCTCGCGCGACTCGGACGCCATCGCCATCGTCGTCTCGCAGACGTCCGGCTCGGTGCGGGCGTTCCGTCAGGGGCGGGTGGCGCTCGAGCTGGCGCCGCGCTTCCGGCGGTCCTGAACGGGGAGTCGATTGTCGAACGCGCCGCGCGCCGCGTTCGGCAATGGTACCGTGTCGACACATGGCGATTCCCCGCTGGCGACTTTCAGACGTCGACGAGAGCTTGGCGGCGACGTTGGCGGTCGAGGCCGGCCTGCGACCGACCATGGCGCGCATCCTGGTGTCGCGCGGCTTCGTGACCGCCGGCGCCATCGCCAAGTTCCTGGGACCGCGGCTCGGCGAGTTGCGTCCGCCGGAGGGGATGGCGGATCTCGAGCTGGTGCTGGCCCGCCTGACGACCGCCGCGAAGGAGCACCAGCGGGTGGGCGTGTTCGGCGACTACGATGTCGACGGGGTGACGTCGGCGGCGGTGCTGGCGGTAGGGCTGGGCGCGTTCGGCGCCGACGTCGTTCCGCGGGTCGCCACGCGAAAATCCGGTTACGGCCTTCCCCCCGAGACGGTCGACGCGTTCGCCGATGATGGCTGCAAGCTGATCGTGACCGGCGACTGCGGCACCAGCGACGTCGATGCGCTGAGGCGGGCGCGCGAGCGTGGGGTCGACGTCATCGTCATCGATCATCACCAGGTCCCTTCGGGCGAGCGCCTGGCCTTCGGCATGATCAACCCGCACCAGCCCGACGACCGCTTCCCGTTCAAGGGGCTGGCGTCGTGCGGGATCGCGTTCTACTTGATGGCGGCGCTCCGCTCGCGCCTGAGCATCAGCACGTTCGATCCGCGCGACCTGCTCGATCTGGTGGCCATCGGGACCATCGGCGATCTGGTGCCGCTCGTCGACGAGAACCGCATCCTGGTGGCGGCCGGGCTGCGCGTGCTGGCGGGGCGGCGCCGCCCCGGCATCCGGGCGCTGCTCGATCTGGCCCACCTCACCGAATCGACGATCAGCGCCGAGGACGTCAGCTTTCGCATGGCCCCGCGCCTCAACGCCGCCGGGCGGCTGGGCGACGCGCAGCTCGCCCTCGATCTGTTGCTGGCCCCCGACGACGCCACCGCCTCGCGCCTCGCTCAGCAGATCGACGACGTCAACCGCGAGCGCCAGCGCATTCAGGAGCAGGTGTGGCTCGAGGCGGCCGCGGCCGCCGAGCCGTGGGCCGACGCGCCCGCCATCGTGGTGGGGGGGCAGGGGTGGCATCACGGCGTGGTGGGGATCATCGCTGCCCGACTCGTCGATCGCTTTCAGAAGCCGGCCATCGTCGTGGGCTTCGACGGCGACAGCGGCCGCGGCTCGGCGCGCACCACGGGGGGCCTGAACCTGTACGAGAGCCTCGCCTCGACGAGCGGACACCTGACCCGCTTCGGCGGTCACGCCGGCGCCGCCGGTCTCAGCGTGCTGGTCGAGCGCTTCGAATCGTTCCGCGTCGACTTCCTGGCCGAGGTGGCGCGCCGCGTGACCAGCCGCGAAGCCCCCCTGATCGAGGTCGACGCCATCGTCGAACTGGACGAGATCAACATCTCCTTCGCCGAAGATCTGCGCCGCCTCGGGCCCTACGGCGCGGGCAACCGCGAGCCGCTGCTGGCGCTGCGCGGGCTCGTCACCGAGGAGACGCGCGTGCTGGCGAAGGGGCATCTGCAGCTCGCCCTCTCCACCGACAACGCGCGCGGTGACGCCATCGCCTTCAACATGGCCGAACAGGATCCGGGGCGCGGCGCCACCATCGACCTGCTGGCCAACACCGACGTCGACACGTATCGCGGGAATCGCCGGGCCCGCCTGCGGGTGAAGCACCTGGTGCGCCGTTACGGTCCGGGAGCGGCCGCGCAGGATCCAGTTTTCCTGGAAATGGCCGCCGGCGAAATCGCCCCCGACCGATCCTTCGAGTAAAACTCGGCGGTCATGGATCTCGAACGGCACCCCCGGCCGGCGCCGCGCGAGCGAACGTTCGCGCAGCTGTTTCCCTGGCGCAGCATTCGCCGGGCGCTCATGCTGGTCGTGTTGATCGTGGCCATCGTCATCATCAAGCGCCGGATGGGCGCGTTCCTCGAGCACGCCGGGCAGCTCTGGGGGCCCGTGTCGCCAGCCCCGGCGGCGGCCAGCCACCCGGCGGGGACGGCCACGGTGCACCTCGGCCCCTCGCTGGCGCCGCCCACCACGCCCCCGCGATGAGCAAGCTTCGATGATGGACGAGCACGATCGATCGCGGCTGTTCCCGGACCACGGACGCCCATGACCTGTGTGGCCGGGCCGCTGTTGTGGGGCGTGTTCGTCGTGGTGGTCCTCGGCATGCTCACGCTCGACCTGGGCGTGTTCCACCGCAAGGCCCACGTGATCCGCTTTCGCGAGGCGGCCGTCTGGTCGGGCGTCTGGGTGGCGCTGGCGCTCTCTTTCAATCTGCTGGTGTTCTGGCGGTTCGGGTTCGGGCGCGCGCTGGAGTTCTTTCAGGCCTGGCTGG
>DASYCK010000175.1:0-10189 GCA_036500205.1 Polyangia bacterium
TCGCCGAAGGGGTGCGGGCATTCCGCGATGGTGACTACGCGCAGGCCCAGACCTTGCTCGGTCGGGTGCTCGCCAAGGTGAAGACCAAGGGCGCGCCCATTGGCATCTTGAACGAGGACTGGGTGCTGTACCTGCACGGCGAGAGCGCGTTCTACGCGGGCGCCGTGACGAAGGCGCAGGATGACTTCGACCGCCTGGCCAAATTGAAGCAGAGCCACCTGGCCAGCGTCGGGGCGTTTCGCGCCGCCGATTGCGCCTGGACCTCGGGCGCTCACGCGGAGGCGGCGGCGACGTATCGCCGGCTGCTGACCCACGTCCCCAAGGGGCACGATGGCGCCGCCATCGATCAAGGTGCGGCGCGATTTCGCGTCGCCCTCGACGCCGAGGAGCGGCACCGCCCCGAGGCGACGCAGCTCTTCCTCGCGCTCTATCGCGACCTGCCCGCCCACCCGCTCGCCACCGAGGCACGCCGCCATCTGCCGGAAGCAGGGCGCCCCACCACCGGCGCCGCGCCCGAGGCCACGCCGAGCACGGGCGCCGCCGAGGACCGCCTGCGCCGCGCCGAGACCCTGACGCACGATCGGCACTGGGACCTGGCGCTGGAAGAGCTGGCGAAGCTCCCCGCCGAGTTGCCCCACCCGCTGGCGCTCGAGCGCGACTACCAGATCGGCATGACGAAGTTCAACATGCGGCGCGACTACCCCAAGGCGGCATCGCTGCTGCTGGCGGTGGCGCCCGAGCTGACCGGCGACAAGGCGGCGTCGGCGCTATTTCACGGCACGCGCGCGCTGTCGCGGGTCGACAAGGACGACGACGCCATCGCCGGCTACAAGCAGGTGGTGACGCGCTTCCCCCACTCGCGCTTCGCCGCCGAGGCGCAGTTCCTCTCGGGCTGGCTCGACTACAACCGAGGCCGCTTCAAGGAGAGCCTGCCAGGGCTGCACGCCACCCTTGAGCACTACGGCCAGAGTGCCTTCGCGGACGACGCCGCCTGGTGCGTGGCGTTCGCCCACTTCATGGTCGGGGAGCTGCCCGAGGCAGCCACGGCGCTGGCCGCCTACGCGCGCCTGCCGCCGACCGGCATGACGGCGGACGAGCGCTCGTCGCGGGTCGCCTACTGGCGGGCGCGCATCGACGCCAAGGCCGGACGCGCCGACGCCGCCAAGACCGGCTACCAGGACGTGAACCGGCGCTGGCCGTTCACGTTCTATGGCGCCGCCGCTCGCGCGCGGCTCGTCGAGGCGGGCGCGCCCGCCAGCATCGAGCTCCCGCGCGCCCCCTCACTTTCGCCCGACGCGAGCAGGCGGGCTTCGGCCGATCCGACGCTGGCGCGCGCGGACGAGCTGGCCGCCGCCGGCCTCGACGTCGAGGCGGGCTGGGAGCTGCAACAGGACGAGAAGGGCGTGCTGCGGCGGCTGGGCGAGGCCGGCGGAACGCGCGTGCTGCTCGATCGCTACGCGCGGTGGAAAGCCTTTCATCGCGCCTACGAGCTGGGCGAGAGCACCCACAGCGGCGCGCTGGGGATGGCACCCGAGGGGGCGGCGCGCCCCTGGTGGGAGGCGGCTTACCCGCGCGCCTACCGCGACCTGGTCGAGAAGTTCGGACCGCCCGCGGGAAACCCCGAGCTGTTTCTATACGCCATCATGCGGAAGGAGTCGGGGTTCTCGCCGTGGGACACGAGTTATGCCGACGCGCGCGGACTGTTGCAGATGATCCCGCCCACCAGCGCGGCGGTGGCCGAGGGGCTCGGGCTCGAGTTCGCGCCCGACGAGCTGTACGAGCCGGAGATCAACGTGCACCTCGGCGCGACCTACATCGGCGGCCTGTCGAAGAAGTTCGGCGGACAGATCCCGCTGGTGGCGGGCGCCTACAACGCTGGCCCCAAGGCGATGTCGAAGTGGTGCGACCAGCACGGTCACTTTCCCATGGACGAGTTCGTAGAGCTGATCGCGTTCACGCAGACGCGCGAATACGCGAAGCGCGTCGTCGGCATCTATTCGCGTTACCGCTATCTCTACGGCCCGAAGCCGTATCCGCTGCCGCTGACCGTCGATCCCAAGTACGGGGCGGGCGGACCGGATTACTAGTCCGGGCGGTTGCGCAGGAAGTCGGCCACTTCGGTCAGCCTGGCTTCCAGGAAGTGCCGCGCGTCGGGCGGCACTTCAGCGAGATCGAGTGCCCGCGCCATGCAGCGCAGCCACGCATCCCGCATCGCCGCGTCGACGGGCACGTGCGCGTGGCGCTGGCGTAGACGCGGATGACCGTGCGCGCGAACGTAGTCGTCGGGCCCTCCCAACCAACCGATCAGGAACGACGCGAACCGATCGCGCGACGATCGGCTGATCTTGTTGTCCTCGCGGTGGTGCAAGGCGGCCAGTGCCGGCTCGCCGGCGTCCATCGCGTCGTAGAACCGCTCGACCAGCGCGCGAACGGCCGGCTCGCCCCCCAGGCGGGCGTACGGCGTCTCGGAACCATCGGTGCTGGGGTCGCTCACTCTCCGACTATAGAGGACGCGACCGGGCGCGCCCCACCGATGGCCGGGTTGCGCTACAAAGCGTGGACACCCAATCCCAGGCTGCAATCGACCTGCTGGACGTTGACGTTGAGCCAGCCGTCTTGACCGATGTTCATGGCCTTCGAAGAGATGGCGCCCAGCGCGCTGCAGCTCAGATCGATGTGATCCTTCTGCCGGGTCGTGCACCACCCGGTCGAGGAGGCGACGTTCGTGGGGTGGTTGTGAGGACAGGCGTCGATGATCTGGACCACCACGTACTGGGTCTTGCTGCAGTCCATGTCGTGGGTGGTCCCGCCGTCCATGAACGAACCCATGGGGTCGCACTTGACGGCGACGCAGATCCCGCAGTTTCCGTTGCCCATGTTCTCGGCGGGACACGAAGGGGACTGGTTGGTGCAGGTGTCGCTGCCGTTGCACTTGCAGGTGTCGCCGACCCACAACGTGCTGAGATCGCCGGTCGCCCCGTAGTAACTGGCGTTGTTGGCTGTGCCCGATGCGTAGCTGGCGATCGTCACGCGCATGCAGGTCTGGGACCTGATCTCGGTCTGGTCGCTGAAGTTCGGGTAACCGGCGCAATCGCCGGAGTTGTCATTTCCGTACATCGTCGCCGCGTAGCCGAGGGTCCACGTGCCGAGCCCCGCCGGACCGGCCCCGCCGTTGCTCGCGCCCCCGCCGCCACGACCGCCGGTCGACGCCGCCCCGCCTTGACCAGCGCCGGCCCCTCCTCGACCAGCACCACCGCCGCTGCCGGGCGCGCCACCCGAGCCCGTCATCCCGCCCGAACCGGTCACGCCACCCGACGACGCGACGCCCCCAGAGCCGGTCTTCCCCCCGCTCGCGCTCCCGCCGCCGCTGGCGCTGCCGCCGCTGGCGCTTCCGCCGCTGCTACTACCTCCGGAGCCACTCGGTGCGCCGCCGCTCCCCGTCGCCCCGCCGGTGGCGCTCCCGCCGCTGCCCTTGCCGCCGCTCCCCGTCGCGCCGCCAGAGCCGATGGTTCCTCCGCTGGCGTTTCCGCCGCTGGCGCTGCCGCCGCTGGCGCTGCCGCCGCTGCCATTTCCCTGTTCTCCCCCCGAGCCACTCGAATCATCACCCGAGGGCGAACACGCGCCAACACCGACGACTAGACACACGGACAGCAATGCGATGAGTTTCATGGGTTCGACCGAACCCGATACGTGCGCAGGGCATCAGTCCCTCGTCAAAATCTCGACGAGCCCAGGCGCAATCATCACGCGGTCCGTCACGCCGGAGCGGACCGCGGAGATGCGGATGGCGGGCGCCAAAGCGAGTGTTCGCTCAGTGAGGTCCCGCCTGCGACATGATGGTCGCCGCCAGGTCGGTGGTCGAGTCAGGCGTCAAGGAATAGGGCGGCGTGAAGCCGGTGCCCTTGGAGGTCTTGGAACCGCTCGTGCTGGTGAAGACGTTGTCACGCGCCAGCATGTTGCCGTCGGCGTCCTCTTGCAGCGGATTGGAGACGCCGACATAGACGTTGCTCTCCACCAGCAGCGACGACAGGTTGCCCGAGTTGGTGCAGTAGTCGTTGCCGGCGGCGGTGAACAGGTTGTTGACGACGTGAATCTTGCCGTCGCGTGAGCGCGGCATGCGCTCGGCGATGTTGTCGGCCCACCAGTTGTGATGCCAGGTGACGTTCAGATGGCCCTGGTCCTCGGCCAGCCCATCGGCGGCGCCGATAAGATTCGAGAAGCGATGGCCGGTGCTGCCGGTGACCGGATCGGTGCGCTTGCTCGAGTACCAGAACTTCGTCCAGGAGACGGTCACGAAATCGGAGCCGTTGGTGATGTCCAGGTTGCCGTCCGAGCCGTCGGAGATGTCGTCGTGATCGAACCACAGGTGATGCGCGCTGGTGACGACGGTGATGGCGTCCGCGCCACTCTTGCACTCGGCCATGCTGTCCGTGCAGTTGTAGCCGACGACCTTCAGGTTCCGGAAGATGATGTTGACCGAGCCGCTCATGTCGACGTGACCGTGAAGCTCGGCGCCGCACACGCCGGCGATCGTCTTGTTGGAGCCGACCTTCACGGTGCCGGCCGCCAGCACCCCCTTCACGTAGATCACCGCGGCGGTGGTTCCCCCCGCCGCGCTGTTCAAGGCGGCGAGCGTGGTGACGGTGACGGGCGTGGCGTTGCCGCCGCCGGTCGTCGTCGCCACCGAGGCCCCCGTGGCGGCGCTGCCCGCCATCGCCGCCCAGCCGAGGAGCGGACCGGCTGCCGGCGGCTCCACGCACGTCGACCCGCCCTTTCCGCCCGTGCCGGCGACGCCGCCACTGCTCACCATCGCTCCGCCCGCGCCGCCGCCCACGCCACCCATCCCCGCGGGCCGACCGCCGGCCGCGGTGCCTCCCACGCCCCCGCCACCGATTCGCCCCGCCTGGCCGCTCCCGCCCGTCATGCCGCCCGAGCCCACGGCTCCGCCCGTGCCGTTGGTTCCGCCCGACCCGACGGTGACGCCCCCCGTTCCCACGCTGCCCCCGGTTCCGGCCTGGCCGCTGCTCCCGCCACTGCCGACGACGCCGCCACTGCCCGGCACGCCGCCCGAGCCCGGCGCGCCCCCTGAGCCGATCGCGCCTCCCGAGGAAACGGCGGTGTCAGCGGGCGCTGCGTCGGGATCGCCTCCGCCGTTTCCGCCCGCGCTGCCGCAGCCCGACCCGACCCACATCCATGCGGCGCCCAGCAACAGGGCACAGCGGCGCGTGGCGCCGCCCGGAACTCGAGATCGATTCATGAGGTCTCCCTGTCGCCTGAAGGCGATCGCGGGAAGATGCGGGACGGCCCCCCCATCGATCACGGAAAGTGCGACCCGACCGAAGCGCCGCGGAACTTTCACTGGGGAGCGATTGGGACGGCCTTCGCGAGCGTGCCCGGGGGGAGCCCCTGGCGGTACAGATCGGCCAGCACGATGAGGGCGATGGTTCGCGCGCCGTTCTCCTGCAAGTGGGTGTTGTCGCTGTTTCCGTCGGGGTAGTTGGGAAACTGTCCCGCCGTCAGATCCATGAACAACATCGTGGTGGCGGACTGGCCGATCCGTTCGAAGTAGGTCTTCGTCAGCGCGGTGGTGTCGACCAGGGAGATCTGTCGGCTCTGCGCGAGCTGTCGCATCGCGACCGGGTAGTCGCCGTGGGTGTCCTTCAGCTTGCCCCCGCTCCACTCGTTTCGGTTGATCGAGGTGAGCAGGATCGGCGTCGCGCCCTTGGCCTGGGTGTCGTCCAGATACTTCGAAAGATACTGCTCGTAGGTGGTGAAGGGATCGGTGAACAGGGTGGCATCATCGCTCTTCTCGTCGTTGTGTCCGAACTGGATGAGCACGAAGTCGCCGGCGCGCAGGGCGTTGCGGATGGGCGTCCAGGCGCCCTCGTCGTAGAAGCTCTTCGAGCTGCGGCCGGACAGCGCCTTGTCCTGGATGGTCGCGCAGGCGGCGGCGAAATAATCCTGCAGCGGCTGGGCCCAACCCATGCGCGGGTACAGATTGCTGGCGTAGACGGAGGCGGTGGAGTCGCCGATCACGTAGACGGTGGGCGTCTTCGAGCCCGCCGCGCCGCTCAGATTGCACGTCGACGCGCCCGCCCCGGCCGAACCGGAATTGCCCGCCGTCCCCGTCGCACCGCCGGAGCCGGACGCGCCGGCGTGGCCGGCGGAGCCACCGGCGCCACCGGCGGCGGCTCGCCCCGCGCTGCCACCGCTGCCCGGTTTGCCGCCAGATCCCGGCGTGCCGCCCGTCGCGCTCGTCCCGCCCGAAGCGCTTGCCCCTCCCGAGGCGGAACCTCCCGTCTCCGTTCGTCCACCCGAAGCAGCCACGCCGCCCGAGCCGACGGCGCCGCCTGACGCCGTCGAACCACCCGAGCCCGCACGCGGCGCGCCCCCCGAGCCACCGACGCCGCCCGAACCGGTCTCGGTGGGACCGCCGCCGGTGCCGTTGCCCCCCGAGCCCACGGCGCCGCCGCTGGCCATGCCGCCGGTTCCGGATGAGACGTCGTCCCCAGGGGAAGTGCAGCCGATCGCCAGCGCGACCAGCCCCAGCGACAGCAGCGCGCTGGCGATCCGTGGCTTCCGCCCGACATCGGATTTCATGCCTGCTAATCCGCCGACGCGGCCCCAACGATCACGGAAAGTGAAGGCGCGAAGGGGCTACGGCCCGGCGCCCGGCCCGCTGTTGCAATACTCGCTGAACCGATTGCCGGTGGCGCTGTAGGCGCGCCCACTGGTGGCGGCCGGTGCCCACGGCGCCGCCTTGTTGATGTGCGCCCCGATGGTCGACTCGCGAATGACCGCCTGGCCGTTGGGGGTCGGCGTCGTGCTGCTCGTATCCCAGGAACGACCGAGATGGTTGACGTTCTTGGGGGCGGCGGCATCCGCCGTGAAGTTGCAGCGAATGATCAAGAAGCCAAGGTTGTTCGCCACCGACGTGCTGGGGGCCAGGATGACGCCAGCGCCGGTTCCTCGTCTCGACGACAGGTACTGAATGGTCGAGCCGTCGATCACCACGGTGGCGTTGCCGTAGATGTAGTCGGTGTCCCCCTCGATGTAGCTGTCCTTGATGTAGACGCGCACCACGGTGGTGGCCGACGGCGACTGGAGCTGCAGCGTGTCCTGGAACCCGTGCAGACGCACGTTCTGCAGCACGATCTTGTCGCCCGTCGTCAACAGCGCCAGCGCCTGGATGTTGGTGCCCGTGGCCGGCGTGGCGAAGTCGTTGGACAGGGTCAGGTTCATGATCTGGAAGCCGTTCGAGCGCGCGGTCATGGTCTGGCTGGCGCCCTGCGACGCGGACATGTTGTGAACGATGACGACCTGAGTGGCATCCGTGCTGGCGCCGTACATCGTGAGCGGAGTCGAGCCGCTGTAGGTGACGACCTCGCGGTAGGTGCCGGGCTTGATCAGGATGTACCGCCGCGCCGAGCCGGTGACGGCGCTCAGCGCCGCCTGCACCGTCGTGTGCGTGCCGCTGCCGTCCGCGGCGACGGTGAAGTCGGGCGTGAACGCGCTGGCGCTGCCCAGCCCTGCCGTCGGATCCCAGTTGTCGGTGGTCAAGGACGCGAGCGGGCCGGCCTGCGCGAAGTACTTCGCGATCGTGTAGTTCGCCGCGTCGGCGCTGCTCAACTGAGGCCGCGTCGACGTGCTGGCTATGGGGGCGGCGCAGACGCCGCTCGAGCCCCCCGTCGCCGACGAACCTCCGCCGCCCGTGGCGCCGCCCGTGCCAGGCGCGCCGCCGCTGGGTCGACCGCCCGTGCCAGGCGCGCCGCCGTGGGCGCCGCCCGATGCGGTGATGCCACCGGAAGCGGTGACCCCGCCCGTGGACGAAGGAGCGCCTGACGCCCCACCCCGGGCCGAGGTCCCCCCGGTCGACGCGACTCCGCCACTTCCGGCGACGCCACTGCCGCCTGAACCAATCGCGCCGCCGGTCGACGCGCCACCGGAGCTCGCGACGCCGCCGCTGCCGCCCGATGCATCGGCACCTCCCGTCCCGCGCGTCGCCCCCGAGCCCGAGGTCCCGCCAGATCCCGCGACATCCTGCGTCGGTCGGGCATCGACGGGTGAGGCCCCATCGCCCGCGCAACCGATCGCGCCAAAGAGGGCGATCGCCGCGCACGCGCGCACGCCTGGCGAGCCCCACCAGCTCCGGAGTTTCGACATGGCCGAGGTTGATCGCGCGAGAGCCTCGCGACGATCACGAAATCGTCCGCGCCCACTGTCGTTTGTTCATCCGTGATCCGGAGAATTCTGGTGAACCGTCGCGACCGGCAACGGCTACTAAGCCTTCGCCACATCGCTCGCATCACCATCGCAACCAGGAGCAAGACGCGGATGACTGAACGACGCCCCACTGAAGATCGACGGCGACATCTGCGATTCCCACTGGGACTGCCGGTGATGATTCATCCCGAGGGCCCTGGCGAATCGCACACCGTCGAGCTGGTGGACATTGCCATGCGAGGCGCCCGGTTCAGGACCGCGGGACGCGTGCTTCCGGTCGACCAACGCGCCAGCTTCGGATTCGTGACGGCGGGACAGATGACCTGCGTCGCCACCGGCCGCGTCCTGCGCGTCGCGGGCGGCGGCGAGTTCGTCCTCGCCCTGGAGCGCGCCAATCCCGCGTTCCAGAGCTTCGTTGGCTCGCTCACCGGCGGCTGACCTTCGATTGTTCGCTCGCGGTTGGCTCAGCGTCGTCCATTTTACAAGCCGACACTTCCGAATAGACTACCGCGATGTCGCCGAGTCGAATCATGAAGGCCGCTACATTCGCGTTGATGGCCCTCGTTCTGCCCGGCTGCGGTTCGGAACCACGGAGTGCCGTCGATTCGGGACGCGAATGTTTTCCTTGTGAGAGCTACTGGACGTGCGGCGCGGATGTCGGTCGCATCGACCTTCAGCCTGAACCAGACGGCTGCTATCTGAGTGGGCTGCCTGGCAGAAATTTGATTTCGCCCGACGGCACGATCACCGCTGACGGCGCCGTTGTTGGAACTGCCGTCGGCTCCGGCGCGCGCGTCCATGTTTCATACCCGGACGGTACCCAGTGGCTTTTCTGTGCGGGCGGGGGTCGCTGTTGAGACAGCCGGTGTCGGTAGGCGATCTCGGCTGTCCCCGCCATGGTGAAGGCTTCTTGAATTGATCTCTGGAGGACCGGGGCTGGAACTATGGAGCGCCTGACCAGACGTATCCCTGTTGGATCGTTCTGGAGCATGCAAGCTCGAACAGTGCCATCGTCTATTGTGCCGAGGGCTTTGGTCCAAAATGCCCGTGGGGGCTGCTCGCCCTCGAGGGGGAGCAGCTGAACATGGGTATGGACTCCGAGTGGTTTACATATCTGGAGGACGCGTTCCGCAGTTCGTCGGCCTGCGATCTTCCACCGCCGCCGGGTCACGAAGTCGCATGACCCGCCGTCGAGGTGGCCTGGACGTGCGCCCCATCGGCCCTTTCTCGTCTAGCGATACGATCGCCTTCGCGCTACGGAGCGGCGTCGATCGCCTTTTGCAACAGGGCCAATGCCTGTGATTCGGCGCAGGCCTTCTTGGCGATCTTCATCCCGATCACGCGCCGACCCCGCGCCGCCCAGAACGTGTACTGGTGCTCCAACATCTCCGGGTGCTTGGACGCGTCCTTCACCACGAACCCGATGGCGTTCTGGAGTTGAATCTTCTTCCAGGTCCACGGCAACAGCGGATCGGGAATGACCGGCGCCGGCGCGCCTGGCGGGATGACGGGGCTGTTGATGGCCACGAAGTTCTCTTTTGCTTCGCCACCGAGGCCAAAGTGAAACTGACACTCGCCGTCATCCTGGGTCTCGCCGGCATATTCGGCGTCCGTTCGTCCACACGTCGACAGCACGTCGCCCTTCTTCAAGATCTGCGAGGACGGCCCGTGGCAGCATCTCGCCGCGCCGCCGTGCAAGGTGGGATCGTGAAACACCTTCTCGCAAGCAGCCGGCGGCGGCTTGGGCGCCTCCTCGACGGGCGGCGGCGGGAGCTCGCGCGACGGGCACCCGCTGGACGTGGTCAGAATACCGAGCAGCCACAGACCGGGCAGGTGACGCCGCATGCCCGCACTCTAACCCGATGGCGAACGAGTGACCCCGCCCCCCGGGCCGTACCGGTATCATTTCATTCCGGACGGGGACAGCCGGCCCGAACCTGCATTCTTGTTCCCGGGGCGCGCATTC
>DASYCK010000176.1:0-8736 GCA_036500205.1 Polyangia bacterium
CCGCCTGCAGCGCCGCGCCGGGGTCATCTCCCGCCAGCAACACTTCGTCGGCGCCGAACCCGATCAGCTCTGCCTTCTTCTCGGCCTGCCCGGTGATGGCGAACGTCTCCAGCCCGACGGCCTTGCTGAGCTGCAGGGCGATATGCCCGAGTCCCCCCATCCCGAGGACGGCCACCCGCTCGCCCGGCTTCGGATCGCCATTGCGTAGCCCGCTCATCACCGTGAATCCGCCGCAGAACAGCGGCGCCGCCAGCTCGTAGGAGAGCCCGTCGGGGATGAGCGCGCAGCCCGTCGCCCAGGCCAGCATCAGCTCGGAGTTGGCGCCCCCGAGGTTCATCCAGCTCTGCGCCGTCGGACAGTGCTCGGGCCGCCCCTTCTGGCAGACGGCGCAGCGCCCGCACCCCTTCTGGTTCCAGAACACGCCGACCCGATCGCCCACCTTGAGATCCAGCACCCCCGCGCCGAGCTCGACGATCTCGCCGGCCGGCTCGTGCCCGAGGACGAGGGGCAGCTTCGCGCCCAGGTGCCCGTGGTGCGCGTGCAGATCGGTCCCGCACATCCCGCTCGCGTGGACGCGGATGACGACCTGGCCCGGCGCGGGACGCGGATCGGGGAGGGTGGTGAGGTTCCAGTCGTGGTTGAACTCGGTGAGAACGGCGGCGCGCATGGACGGAAAGCTACGCGACGAAGTGGGGGAGCGCCGCCGAAGATTGCGCGGGACGACGCTTCGAACGGAACTTACACGGGGGGATTCGAGGCTTCGATGTCCTGAGCGGCTTTCGCGGCCAGCAACGTGAAAAGTGCTGGCGAGAGATGGCCATCACGTGCCCTCCAGCCTGACTCGCTTCTTCCAGGCCACGGGCTCTCGGCTCTGGTGGAGAATCGCGACCACGATCGCATGCTCATCGTCGGGCAGGAGAAAGTAGACCGAATAAGAAAAGCGATGAAGCAGAGCACGCCTGACACCGCCAACGTCAGGGAATTGGCGGGGTATCTGCCGAATCCGCACCAGCGTGGCCCGAAGTTCGTCGACGAATTCATCTGCAAGAGCGCCGTCATGCTTCGAATACCAAGTCTGAGCATCCAAGATGTCCGCTTCGGCAGCGGGACGGACGATCAGGCGGATCATTGCCGTCGTTTTAGGAGGTCGGCCTCGACTTCTTCCCAGGAGCGACCCTCATCCGGATTGGCCCGATGGTCGGCCAAGCGCTCCTCGAGAACCTGACGGTGCCAATCAGGGACGGGGACCTGATCTTCCTTTGCCGCGATGCGATCCCATAGGGCCTGCACGTAGTCGATCCTGTCCTCGACGGACATGTCATCGAATCCAGGCGGTGGAAGCGGCGCTGCTCGGACCATCTTGACAAGCGTATCACAGGCCACGGGGCATCCAACGCGCCGTCGGGCTGTCCAACGACACGATCAGCCGTTCAGCGGCAAGGTGAAGTCCGGTCCGCTGCGACGGCTTTATGGGTTGACTGCCAACTTCGCCTTTTGGGCATGGTCTTCGAGCGCGCGAAACCAGAGCCGCTCGCTCACCGTACTTACCTTTCACGGGCCGACGCGGATGCTCGGCAAGGTACTTCGCCCTCTCGTCGGCACTCTTGCGGACGTTGCACTTGTTGCATGCCACGGCGAAGTTTTCGGGCGCGTGGATGCCGCCACGTGAATGGGCGACGACATGGTCGATCACGCAGCCGAGATGATCCAGCAGCGGAGCGGAGTCGCGACGCCAACGTGGATGATGATATGAAATCGGCAGGTCATAGCCGCCGGCTCGAACGAGGTTGGCAGCAAGTCTTAGCGCTGGTGGGAAGATCGTCGGACGATCGCATAGAGAGCAAAGCCAGCCTCCGCGGAACAGGACCTCTACCTGAACCGGAATTGGAACTCCACGTCTCGCCGATCGAGTCATCGAAGATGGTCGCGGTCGCTCTGTCGGTCTAACTTTGTATTCACCCGCAGCGTCGATCAATAACGTTCGAAGACGATCGGCCGACCCGAATGGAAAGACAAACGTTTCCGCGTGGGTACGATCTCCCGGCCGTTTCGGCCGGTTTTATCCAACAAACCGTCGATCCCCTCAAAACGCCCGACCCTGACCGCCGTCCACCGTGACGCACGCGCCGGTGACCCAACCGGCCCGCGGCGAGCACAGGAAGGTCACGACGTCGGCGATCTCCTCTGGCGTCCCGAACCGCCCCATCGGAATCTCCCGCGCGACGAACGCCGCGATCCCCGCGGGGTCGGCCTTCTGGCGTCGCTCCCACCCACCGCCGGGGAAGAGCACCGAGCCGGGGGCGACGCTGACGACGCGAATGTGGTCGCGGGCCAGGTCGCGGGCCATCGCCTTGGCAAGGCTGATCTCGGCGGCCTTCGCGACATTGTAGCTGGGGCCGCCGCCAGCCTCTCGGCCATAGATCGACGCGATCAGGACGATCACGCCCCCGCCGCGGGCGCGCAGGTGTGGCAGCGCCGCCCGCGATACGCGCAGGGCCGGGAAGAGGTTGCGGTCCAGCACGGCCTGCAGGTCGACCTCGTCGGTGCCGTCGAAGTCGCGCGCACCGGAGCCGCCCACGTTGTTCACCACCACGTCGATGCCGCCATGGGCGACGACCGCCGCTTCGACCAGCGCCGCCACGCCGCCGGCCGTGGTCACATCGGCGGTCACGCCCAGCGCCGAGGCCTCCCCACCGCCGCGCGCCTGCGCCTCCCGCACGGCCGTCTCCAGGTCGGCGCCGCCGCGTGCGCACAGCACCACCCGCGCTCCCTCGCCGGCCAGCGCCAGCGCGATCGATCGGCCGATGCCACGGCTGGCCCCGGTGACCAGCACGACCTTGCCGTCTAGCCCGAGGTCCACGACGTGATTTCCTCGATCGAGTTCAAGGGTACGCTCCCTCTCATCCGTCGCTGCCGGCGTCGAGCGCCGGGAAGCACGAGAGGCTTTCGCCTGGGAGGGGCGCGCGCGTGTCGTAGCGCCAGACGGGACAGCCGTGGTCATCGTCCTCGAGGCGCCAGTTCGTGGAGCAGTAGAAATCGCACGTCACCAGGCAGCCCAGAGGATTGTAGCCTCCGAGGTTCATACAGCCGTTGACCATCGGATCGGGCGCGCAGCAACCCTTGCTGTCGGGTTGCCCGTTCGTGTTGCTGGCCCCTCGGTCCCCGCACGCCAGGCCACCCAGGAACGCCGCGATGGTCGCCAGTTTCAATACGCGCGTCATCGTCCAGTGCCTCCGACTGCGCACTACAGCTCGGCCAGCGCGCGATGGACCAGTTGAATGCAGATCGAACCTTCGCCGACGGCGGACGCCACGCGCTTCACGCTGGCCGAGCGAGCGTCGCCGACACAGAACACGCCGGGGATGCTGGTCTCCATCAGATAGGGACGGCGGGGCAGCGGCCAGCGGGCGGTGGCGAGATCTTCGGGCAGCAAGTCGACGCCCGTCTTCACGAAGCGCTTCTCATCCAGCAGCAGGCAGCCGTCGAGCCAGCTCGTGTTCGGATCGGCGCCTGTCATCAAGAAGAGGTTGCGGATGTCGTTGGTCTCGGTCTCGCCGGAGTCGACGTGCCGCCACTTGACCCTCTCCAGACCGCTTTCCCCCTCGAGCTCCTCGATCTGCGTGCGGGTGTGCAGGACCACGTTCGGCGTGTTCTCGATGCGTTGAATGAGGTAGCGCGACATGCTCTCGGCGATGCCGGGACCGCGCACCAGCAGGTGCACGCGCGTGGCGAACCCCGAGAGGAACACAGCCGCCTGTCCCGCCGAGTTCGCGCCGCCGACGATCGCGGCCTCCTCGCCGGTACACGCCTGGCTCTCGAGGAAGGTGGCGCTGTAGTAAACGCCGGCGCCCTCGAAGCGGGGGAGCGACCCCAGATTGAGCTTCCGGTATCTGGCCCCCGTGGCGATGACGATGGCCCGCGTTCGCAGCACCTGACCGTCGGAGAGATGGATACGATAGGGTCGGCTGTCGCAGTCGAGCCGGACGACCGTGCGGCCGATGGCGACCTCGGCGCCGAACTTCTCCGCCTGCGTGAGCGCGCGCCCGGACAGCGCCTGGCCCGAGATTCCGGTGGGGAAGCCCAGATAGTTCTCGATGCGCGAGCTCGTGCCCGCCTGGCCGCCGGGCGCCGTGCTCTCGAGGACGAGAACACCCAACCCTTCCGAGGCGCCGTACACGGCGGCGGCCAGGCCCGCCGGTCCGGCGCCGACGATGATCACGTCGTGCAGGTCGTCGGTTTTCAGGTCGCCGCTGAGGCCCAGCGTCGAGGCCAGCGTCTCGACCGACGGGTTCTTCAGGACGTGACCGCTGTGGCAGATGAGCACCGGCACCTCATCGACGCCGACGTGAAAGCGATCGAGCAAGACCTGCACGCCCGGGTCCGTCTCGACGTCCTGGTAAATGAAGGGCTGTCCGTTGCGGCTGAGAAATTCCCGGATGGTCTGGGTCGCACCGGAGTGCCGCGAGCCGAGCAGCACCGTGTCCGGCGCCAGCTGCCCCATCAGCCCCATGCGGCGGAGAATGAAGGCGCGCATCAGGATCTCGCTCAGCTCCGGGTCGCGCTGCACCAGGGTACGCAGCTCGTCTCGGTCGACGGCGATGACCGCACCGTCTGCCTGGACGCGCGCCCGGACGAGGCTGCGTCGTGCCGAGAGCATGTTGATCTCCCCCGTGAACTGACCCGCGCGGTGGGTGACGACGGGATCCTCACTGTCGCCGACGGGCCGCAGAATATCGACCGCGCCAGACAGCATCACGAAGAACCGCGTGTTCTGATCGCCGACGTCGAACAGCATCTCTCCCGCACGCACCTCGCGGCGCTCGCCGACGCTCGCGATCCTCTCGATCTGGGCGGGCGTGAGCGCGGGGAATGCCTGCGCGGCTCGGTCCATGATGTCAGTGGCCATGGGGTGTCTCAACCGCCTCGAAATCGAGGCTCATTCGCCCGGAGGGGCGAAGTGCCGGGGCGCGCTCTCGCCTGGGTGGGCGGGCAACTCCTCGACGAAGAGGTCGTGCGGATAGCAGTAGCCCCAGTTCTCGCCCGGCCCGTACGAGCGGATGCAGCAGCCGACGTGACCGCAGGCCAGGCACAGCCGCAGGTGTACCCAGACGCCGCCGGTGGCCAGGCATTCCTTGCAGCCGTGGCCGCTCGGCTTGGCGCCGGTGGCTCAGCGCCAGGCGCGTCTTCCCCAGGATCTGCCCCCAGAAGAGCAACGACTGGCTGGTCTCGGCGCCGCCACCGACGTCGAGCCGGGGCCAGGGGTCCTGGCGCGCGAGGTTGCCCTGCACCTGCGCGCGATCGAGATCGCTCGAGCCCCCGCCACCCGTCATGGTGTCGACTTAGCAGGCTGGGGGCAGGGCGTCGACCGTCGGTTCTTGGATCGTCAGCGGGACCAGACCATTTTCGCGTGGCAGGTTTGTCGTTTCCCTTGGCCTCTCCAGCCTATATTCGACCATGGCCGACGAAACCTATACCTGTCCTTACTGCGGTGAGCCTGGCGAGGTCGATGTCGACGGCGAGATCGATCCGGAGGCCACCGGCGATCAGGTGTTCGTCCAGGACTGCGCCGTCTGCTGCCGGCCAGCCACCATCACCGTGCGCGTCGACGCGGAGGGTGCCGTGTCGGTCATGGTGGATTCCTGACCGAGCGTCGGGATCAGGGGCCCGAGCGCGACACCTTCTCCATCCGCGCGTTGGGAAGCGAGAGCCGCCCGAGGACCACGTTCTTGCGTTCGACGACGCAAAAGCCGAAGCGCTCGAAGAAGGGCTCGGCCGTCAGGCTGACGTCGGAGAAGAGCCGCACCAGCCCCAGCTCGGCTGCGCGCGCCTGAAGCGTCTCCATGAGAAGACGTCCCACGCCACGCCGTGCGTGCTTCCCCGAGACGAAGAAGTGATCGATGTAGCCGCTCGGTTGCAGGTCGGCGTAGCCGACGACGCGACCGTCCGCCTCGGCCACGAACGGTCGCAGGGTCTGCATCCGTGCCGTCCAGGCCTCCCAGTCGGGTCGGTGTGGGGCCCACGCGTCGAGTTGCTCGAGCGCGTAGTCCTTGGCGGCAATGACGTGAATCGCCGAGTAGAAAACCGCCTGCAGCGCGGGCTCGTCCCCGTCCTTGAAGGCGCGCACCAGCATGAAGCGCTCTTACCACGCCCAGGCTCGTCGTCGGCGTCCCGAATCCGCCGCCTTGTCTTCGCGCTCGACGCTACGTCTTCGTCCCCAGCAAGGTGAACAGCATCGGCAAGGGATGGCCGGCGTCACCGCCCAGCCGGAAGCGGAAGCGGCCGTCGGGCTCGCGCGTCGCCACGCCCCCCTTGGGATCGAAGGCGCACGAGAGATGCTCGAACAGACGGTCGATGCGCAGACCGCTATCGAGCGCCTCGTTCACGATCTCCGAGAGGTCATGAGCGAACTGGATGCCCGTCGTCGCGCTCACATCGGCGCTGGCGTTGGCGTACGAGCCGGGAGCGTCGAAGGCATGCGGCCCGTCGAACGCGTAAGGAAAGTCCACCACCAGCGGCGCGTTCGAAGCGACCATGGCGTAGGCCGGGTGCAACTCGACCAGCACCAGGCGACCGCCGGGGCGCAGCGTGCGCGCCACGCCCCGCATCCAGGCGGCCAGATCGCCGATCCAGCAAAGGGCGCCGATCGAGGCGTACGCGAGGTCGAACTGGCCGGCCAGCCCGGCGGGCAACGCCAGGACGTCGCTCTCGACCCAGGTGACGGCCACGCCCGCTCGCTCCGCGAGCCGTCGCGCCTTGGCGAGCGCCTGCGCCGAAAAATCGACGGCGGTCACGCGCGCCCCGCGCTGGGCAAAGGTGATGGCGTCGAAGCCGATGTGACACTGCACGTGCAGGACGTCCCGCCCTGTCACCCCCCCCGCCGTGGCCAGGGCTGCCTCTTCGAGCTCGGTCATCGCCGTTCGGCCGGCGATCAGCGCCTCGACATCGTAGTAAGCGTCGTCGCCGTTCCCATGAACGCGGGCCAGATCCTCCCAATGCGCATGGTTGATGGCCGCAGCGTCGACCGCCGTGGGCTCGCCTTTGGGCCGCATCGTCATTGAATCACCCCGACAAGATATTGCGCCATCTCAGGCCCACGAAGCGACCGAAGCCCGCGCCCGCCGTCCCGCGAACCAGAGTCCTTGACGATCGGATCCGCACCGTACTAAGCGGACTGATGACGACGCGCTCGTTGTTTCCCCGATGTTTCGTGGCGCTCTTGCTGGCGTCGGTCGCGGACGGATGCAACGGGGGAGGCAGCGGCGGCGCGGGCGGACAGGGCGGCGCAGGCGGAATCGCCGCCCCCAACGGCGGTCATGCCGGTTCGGCGGCAGGGGGAACAGGCGGACCGGGCGGGGCCGGGGGCGGAACCGCGGGAGGTGGCGGCGCCGATCAGACGGGGTCCGCCGGAGCGGCGGGCGCCGGAGCGGCGAAAAATGGCGGCACTTCAGGAGCGATTGCAGCCGGCGGCGCGGCCGGCGGTGGATTCGCGGGTTCTACGGGCGCGGCGGGCGCTGGTGGTCGCGGTGGTCACGCGGGAAGCTCTTCCGGAGCGACCGGAGGCGCTGGAGGATTCGTCGGGGCCGGTGGCGCGGCCGGCGCCGGCGGAGCGGCGAACAGCGGCGCGGCGGGCGCCGGTGGCTCGCCAGGTCCCCGCGTCGTCGCGGAGTATCCGTTGCCCACGGCGAACGCTGGTCCCGAGGACATCGTGAGGGGGCCCGGCGGCCTGCTGTGGTTTGTCGAAAACGGCGCGAACAAGATCGGCGCGATCGGTCCGACGGGCGCCGTTCAAGAGCTCGACGCCCCTGGCGTTGATGCGTATCTCGCCGAGGGCCCGGACGGAAACATCTGGTACACGAACCCCGTCGTCGGCGTGATCGTCCGCCTGACGCCCGCTGGTGTCGCGACGCAATTTCCACTGCCGAACAGCGATGCCCCCGTGGGGATCGTCTCGGGGCCCGACGGCAATCTCTGGTTCACCGAGTTCAACACCGCGAAGATTGGTCGCATCACCACCGACGGGACGATCACCGAGTTCCCCGTTCCGGGCGGCATGTACCTGGACGCGATCGCGCCGGGCCCCGAGGCCACACTCTGGTTCACGGATCGCACCGCCAACATGATCGGGCGGACGACGACCGATGGAACGATCACGCTGTTCCCTCTTCCTACCGCCTCTGCTCACCCCATCGATATCTGCCAGGGACCCGACGGAAACATGTGGTTCGCCGAGAACGCCGTCCACGCGATCGGCCGCATCTCTCCGACGGGCTCGGTGGTCGAGTTCGCGCTTCCGTCGTCAGCGGGGCCCCTCGGTATCACGGCGGGACCGGACGGCAATCTCTGGTTCACCGATGCCGGCACGAACCAGGTGGGGCGGCTGACCCCGGCAGGGGCACTGCTCGAGCTGCCCCTCTCGACGCCCAAGGCCGGCCCCGTCGGCATCGTCGTCGGCCCTGATGGTCGCCTCTATGTGGCGGAGCACAACGGCGGGATCGCCGTCATCGCGCCCTGATCACGGCCGCGTTCGGAAGGGGCGGCGGCCTACAGCTCGAACGCCATCATGACCTGGCGGTTCCGTTCGCCGCAGCCCGGAGTGCGATCGACGCAGCGGGGTTTGGGTGTGACAGTGGTGCTGATGCGATCCGGTGGGATGCCGTGGGTGGTCAGATAATCGAGGGCGGACTGGACGCGTGCCTTTGCCAGCGCCTCGGGTTGACGCTCGCGGGGATCGACGTA
>DASYCK010000177.1:0-4281 GCA_036500205.1 Polyangia bacterium
CCGCCACCGCCTGCTCGTCGACGGTGGGGAGGATCAGCGGGTGATGCCCCTGCAGCGTCTCCAGCTCGGCCTGCAAGCGCTTCAGATCTTCCAGCAGAGCCGGACGATCCGCCGCCGGGGCGGCTGGCGCCTTCTCTCCCCCGGTGGGGCCCTTGGCCGGCGAGGTGTCGGCGCGCTTCTCCAGCTTGCTGGCCGTCCCTTCCACCGACTCGCTGTGCCCTCGCAACGTCTTCCGGATCGCCAGGATCTGATCGACGAGCCCCTTCTCCTGCGTCCAGCGGACCTCGAGCTCGGCGAGCCGCTTCTTCTCGGTCTCCAGCTTGGCGCGCGCCGCCGTGTCGCGCTCGGTGGCGTCCCACCCCGCCGCCTGCTCGCGCTCGATGATGCCTAGCTCGGTCTCCAGACCCCGGATGCGGCTGCGGCTGTCCTCGACCTCGGCAGGAACGGCGCTCTGGCTGATGGCGACGCGCGCGCAGGCCGTGTCCAGCAGGCTGACGGACTTGTCCGGCAGCTGCCGCGCCGGAATGTAGCGGTGCGACAGCTTCACCGACGCCTCGAGGGCGGCGTCGAGCACCTGCACGCGGTGGTGAGCCTCCAGCGTCGAGGCCATCCCGCGCATCATCAACAGCGCCTTGGCCTCGGTCGGCTCGGGGACCTGCACCACCTGGAACCGCCGGGTCAGCGCCGGATCCTTCTCGATGTGCTTCTTGTACTCGGCCCAGGTGGTGGCGGCGATGGTGCGTAGCTTTCCGCGCGCCAGCGCCGGCTTCAACAGGTTGGCCGCGTCGCCCGTACCCGCGGCGCCACCGGCGCCCACCAGCGTGTGGGCCTCGTCGATGAACAGGATGATGGGCTTGGGGGACGACTGCACCTCGTCGATGACCTGGCGCAGGCGGTTCTCGAACTCGCCCTTCATGCTGGCGCCGGCCTGCAACAGCCCCACGTCGAGCGCCCGCAGGGTGACATCCTTCAACGGCGGGGGGACGTCGCCCGAGGCGATGCGCAGGGCGAAGCCCTCCACGACCGCCGTCTTGCCCACGCCCGCCTCGCCGGTGAGGATGGGGTTGTTCTGACGGCGCCGCATGAGGATGTCGACGATCTGTCGGATCTCCTCGTCGCGGCCGGCGATGGGATCGATCTCGCCGTTGCGGGCCTTCTCCGTCAGGTCGATGGAGAAGCGGCGCAGCCCTTCCTGCTTGCCCATCTCGGCGGGCGGCATGGCGCCGCTCGACTCGCCCGGCGAGGCGCTTCCTCCCGCCGCCGACTGCGAGCTCTCCGGCGAGCCCCCCACGATGGCGTCGAAGTGCTCGACCAGGCGGTCGACCTTGATCTTCTCCATCTCGCGCGACATGGCGGGCAGCGCGTTGCGCAACCCCGAGGTCTTGAGGATGCCGATGACCAGGTGCCCCGTTCGCACCTGCTTGTCGCCGAACATCAGGCTGCCGTACACCCAGCCCCGCTCGACGGCGTCCTCGACGTGCTGGGACAGATCGGAGATCGACGTCGCCCCGCGGGGCAGGCGATCGAGCGCGTCGGTCATGTCGCGCGCCAGCCGCGACGGCTCGAGCTGGAACTCCTTCACGATGCGGTGCAGGTCCGAGTCCGGGTTCTGCAAGATCTGGTGGAACCAGTGCACCAGCTCGACGTAGGGGTTCCCCCTCAGCTTGCAAAAGACCGTCGCGCTCTCGATGGCCTTGTATCCAAGGCTATTGAGCTTCCCAAACAGTGCCACCCGGCTGATTTCGGACATGTCGTTTGCTCCCGTCTGACGTGAAGTCGAGCCCCGAGCCATTTGCCTCGGCCCTCGATGGTGCGCCCCTCTACTGCCCCTGCGGATCCAATATCAAATCTTCGCGGCGCGATCGCCCCGGCCCCGGTCGTCCCAGCCACGACGTCCACCCCAGGTGCGACTTCCCGCAGCGCCAGGGCTCGTCGATTCGCTCGGCGAGGAACAGCCGGACATCCCAGCGCAGCTCGTCGCCGATGTAGTTTCGCACCAGATCCCGGAGCCGCCCCAGGCTGGGGCCGCCGGGCAACATGCTCTGGAACTGGTCGTTGTCGAGCGGGCCCATCACCACCCGGAACTTCTGCTGCCGGCTCCAGGCGTGGCCCCCCAACGTGGTCGACATGCCCAGCACGCCGATGGGACCCGGCTTGCCCAGCTTCCAGCGGCAGTCAGGCGGCAGCTCGAGCCAGTCGCCCACGAAGGTCTCGATCTGGGCAGGCATCTGGAAGAAGTCGCCGATCATGGCGCCCAGCCCCTCGGCATTGCGGGTCTGCGCCCCCAGGCGCCCCGCATAGAACAGCTTCGCGGCGTCCGGGAACTGGTCCCGGTCGCGCAAGGCCGGCAGCGCGATCCCGATCAGCGAGCCGATGTACGACAGGAAGTGATCGGTCTCGGGCCGATCGTGGCTGGCCGTCGGTTCGGCCGTCGCCCAGGCCCGGTAAAAGAACAGCAACATCCGGTGGTGAAAGACATCCAGGAAGTGCGTCATCGTCGGATCGCTGGGGGCGCTCCGCAAACGATCGCGCGCGTACTCGGTCAGGTGCAGGGGAAGCGGGCCGTTCGGGCCCAGCAGGCCAAAGAAGTTCTGGGTCAGCCGGGGCGGCGCGCCCGTACGTGAAGGCTGCACGCCGTTCAAGGTCCGCGGCGCGAAGCCGAGGGAAGGGTCCTGTCCCAGCCTGATCGGCTCATCGATGGGGCGCAGCGCCGTCCCGAACCGGGGGCGCTCCGGGCTGTCGCAGAACAGACTTTCCAGGCGGCGCAGCACCTGGAAGAAGTCGAACTGCTCGGGCGCGCGCGCCAGCATGTCGACGATCTGCTGCATCGCCGCCGCGCGCTCGGGGGCAAGCGGCGCCCCCTGGGCCGTGCGCGTCGGCAGCTCGATGCCACCCTCTTCGTCGTTTCCGATCCCCGCGGCCAATGAACGCGCTCCCCGCCTCGCTTACAGCGTGTGGCGCAGCCCGAGTCGTGCGGGCCAGCGCATGACCTCGCCGCGTTGGACGGTCTTCAGGACCGTTTCCGTGAAAGAATTGATGGAGACGTACTTGGTGAAGAACTTCTGCAGAACGGCCCCCAGCAAGAAGGCGCCGCTCCCCTCGAACGCCGTCTCGTCGCAGGTCACCTCGACCTCGAGACCGCGCCCGAAGGTGGTCGGACCGGGGACCGGCAGGGCCCGCGTGATCCCCACGCAGCCCGTCGAACGCACGCCGTCGATCTGCTTGCGGTGGGTCGGATCGGAGAGATCCGCGTAAAGTGACAGCAGCTCGCGCAACCCCGCCCCTTTCTCGGCGCTGGAGTTGGTGCCATCGACCAGCGACAGGTAGTTCAGCGAGAGGTGGCTGATGAGCCGCCAGGTGGTGTCGCCGTGAGCGTGCGAGGAGCGGGGTGGCGTCGGGCCGGCCAGGCAACGGATCGACTCGATGGGCGCGCCCGACTCGATGGTGAAGTCGGTCCGCCCCTGCCCCAGGGTGATGTGCAGAGGCAGATCGCGGTTCGTGCAGATCGTCTCGACGGCGAGCTGCCGCAGGCTCGACCGGTAGGGCCCCTCGTTGGGATCGACCAGCGAGACGAACAGCTCGCTGCCCACGTAGCTGGAGCGGGTCCCGCGCAGCGACTGGCGCGCCGACAGCACGCGCGGCTGACGCTGAATCGTGTAATACGCCTGCGCCTCTTCCGGGGAGGTCAGGTTGTTCCGGGCGAAGAAGGGGCGAAACCGCTGCTCGGCCTCGGCGCTGGAACCGAAGCCGACCACCTCCTTCACCGAGTGCACCTCGAAGTCCATCGGCCGCGTGCGATCTGGAACGATGTGATACTCGGGGGCCGCCTCTGTGAGATGGATGCGGTCGGCGCGACGCGGGAACAGGTTGACCGCGGGCGTGCAGAACATCGCCAGGTTCGCCGCCCCCACCACGCCGTCGAGCGCGCGGTCGTGAAGATCGGTCACCACCACGATCTCGAGCTCGGACCCGGTGCAACGACGTATCGCCGGCGCTAGCGAACCCAGCTTCACGAACAGGTAACGTGAGGGGAACGCGAAGTACTCGTGCAGCAGCCGATACCCCTGAAACGAACGCGGTCCGTAAGGAAGCAACGCCTCGTCATCCTCGAGCCCGACGGCGGACGCCGGACGGTCGGTGACGACGTGTTGCCAGGGGACCGGCCGCGTGGTGGGTCGGGCAACGACGGCGATGGTGTGCGCCACCACCTGCTCGTAGATGCGGCTGGGCAGATCGTCGCTGCCGCGCAGGAACAGCGTCAGATCGTCGAGGGCCAGATCC
>DASYCK010000178.1:0-63542 GCA_036500205.1 Polyangia bacterium
CAGCACGAGGTCGAGGTCCGTCGCGTAGAACGAGCCCTTGCCCGGCTTGTCGATGATGGTCTCGCCCGGCAGCGGCGCCAGCTCCGGGATGAGCTCCCAGCCCGGCTCGCCGCGCACCAGGATGCGGCCGCACGGCCCGAGATCGCCGATGCCGACGCCCTCGTTCCCCTTGGTCTGCCGCGAGCGCCAGCGCTTGTTGGGCGGCAGGTCGGCGAGATCGGGGCGGTGCCCCTCGCGCGTGTGGAAGATCGGGTAGCCACCGGCGCGCATGCGGCCCAGCACCCGCTTGATCGGCTCGATGCAGGCGCGGCTGACCGAGATGTCGTAGCCCATCAGATCGATGTAGCCCCCCTTGCCGCAGAAGTCGGTCTGCATGTCGATGACCACCAGCGCGGTGTTCTGCGGTCGCAGGTCACCGTTCCAGGGCCAAGCGTAGGGCTCGGCGGGGACGAAGGTACCTTTGCTCATGGCGATGTCCTTCCAAGGTTCGCGGGTTGATCCGTCATCGAGATCCTCATCGGGCGACGCGAAGCTCCGCAGGTTGGCCGGCCAGCGCTCGATCGGACGAGCTGGTGGCGACGATGATGACCAGGGTCAACACGTAGGGCGCGGCGTTGAACAGGTAGTAGCCCGACGTCACACCCACCGACTGCAAGGCCGGTCCCAGCGCGCTCGCGCCGCCGAACAGCAGCGACGCCAGTAGGCAGCGGACGGGATCCCAGCGGGCGAAGATCACCAGCGCCACCGCCATGAGTCCCTGACCGCTCGACAGCCCTTCGCCCCAGCCACCCGGGTAGTACAGCGAAAGAAATGAGCCGCCGATGCCGCCCAGGAACCCCCCCGCGATCGTCGCCAGCATGCGCACCCGGTTGACGTCGTAGCCCATCGCGCGCGCCGAGTCAGCGCTCTCGCCGACGGTGCGCAGCACCAGGCCCCAGCGTGTCTTCTTCAGCAGCACCACCACCGCGGCCGTCACGACCAGCCCCAGCACGAACAGCGCGTTGATCTGCAGCGCCGACTTCAGCGCCGGCGAATCGCTCCACCAGCCAAGTGACAGCGCTGGCAGGTGCGGGGCCGAGGCATCGATCAGCGGCTTGCCGATGAAGAACGCCAGCCCCACGCCAAACAACATCATGGCGATGCCGACGGCGACGTCATTGACCCGCGGGCGCGCGCACAGGATCGCGTGCACGGCGCCCAGGATGCTGCCCACCAGGCCGGCGGCCAGGATGCCGATCCAGGGGGAGTGGGTCAGGTAGGCGATGCCGTACCCGCTCATCGCGCCCATCACCAAGGTCCCCTCGAGGCCCAGATTCACGCGCCCGCTCTTCTCGGTCAGGCACTCGCCGAGGCTGACGAACAGAAACGGCGTGCTGACGCGGATGGCGCCGCCCAGCACGGCCAGCGCGACGCCCGTCGTTCCGGCGCTCACAGCGGCACCGCCGGGGCGTTCCCGGTGGGGGCTGAGGCGGCGGCGACCACCTTCTTGCGCTTCGTTCCGCCACGCCCCTGCAACGTCTCGGACAGCAGAATCGAGATGAAGAGGATCCCCTGCAACACGTTCACGGTGGCGTCGGGAAGATCGAATCCGCGCTGCAGCAGCCCGCCGCTGGCGCTGATGCCGCCGATGATGATCGACACCGGGATGACCGCCAGCGGGTTCTGCCGGGCGATGAACGCCACCAGCACCCCCGTGTAGCCATAGCCGGTCACCAGGGACGCGTTCGCCGTGCCGTGAATGGCGGCCACTTCCAGCGAGCCGGCCAGCCCGGCGCACATCCCAGCGAGGAAAGTCGCGATGACGATCAGGCGCGCCACCGGCAGGCCGTTCAGCAGGGCGGTGCGAACGTTGCCACCCACCATCCGGGCGGAAAATCCAAACAGCGTTCGGTTCATGAGGAACCAGGTGAGGAGACAGGCCCCCAACCCCCAGGCCAGGCCCCAGTGGACGTCGAGGCCCGGCATGTTGCCGATCATGTTCTCGTCGCCGATGGGCGCCGTCGAAGGCTTGTTCAAGCTGGCTGGATCCCGCAGCACCCCTTCGACGAAGTGATTGAGCAGCGCGATCGCCACGTAGTTCAGCAGCAGCGATGCGATGGTCTCGTTCACACCGCGGTAAGCGCGCAGCACGCCGGCAAGACCGATCCAGATGCCGCCGGTGGTGGCGCCGGCCGCCAGCATGCACGCCGCCACGGCGATCGGTCCGTGACCGTGGTTCTTGGCCGCCAACCCGGCCACCGCCGCGGCCAGGCCGCCCAGCACCATCGCCCCCTCGCCCCCGAGCACCACCAGCCCCAACCGCCCCGGCAGCGCCGTGGCCAGCGCCGTCAGCATCAACGGCGCCGCCCGCAGCAAGGTGTTCTGGAACGAGAACCAGGTCCCGAACGACCCGCGAAACATCTGCCCGTAGATGGCGATGGGATTCCGCCCGATGACCGCCATGAACAGCCCAAACACCAAGACCGTGGCTCCAAAGGCCGCCACCGGCGACCGCACAGCCGCCCAGATTCGCCGCAAAGCCGCCCCCACATCCGGCTTCTCCGAAGTCGTCACGGCTTCAAAAGTGGTCACAGTCATTTCATCATTTCTTGAGTGTTCTTCCAGTTCGTCGGAGGCGGGCTTTGCCCGCCGGAGAAAGTGCTAGCGAAGAAAATCCGGGCCCGGATCAGGAGGGGGGTCTCGTAGGGGGGACAAAGTCCCCCCTGCGTGCCTTTCCCCCCTGCGTGCCTTTAGTGCGTCTTCCCCACGACCCCTTCGACCAGGTAGTCCATGCTCTCGAGGGCGATGTCGGTCTGCTTCTGCTCGGTGCCGGCCGCGATGACCTCCTTGCCGGTGTTGTCCTTCAGCGGGCCCTTGTAGATGACCATCGTGCCGGCCATGAACTTGGCCTTCGCCGCGTCCGCCTTCTTCTTCGCCTCGGCCGAGACGGTCTTGCCGTAGGGCGAGACCTTCACGAAGCCTTCCTTGAGACCGCCGCGCAGCAGGTGAGGGTAGGGCTTGTTGGCCTGGATGGCCTTGATGTAGTCGGTGTAGACCTTGCCCCAGTTCCACTCGGCGCCGGTCAGGTAGCCCTTCGGCGCGAGCGCCGCCTGGCTGGCGTGATAGCCGGTGACCATGGCGCCGCGGCGCTCGGCCAGCTCGGCGATGACCTTCGGCGAGTCGACGTGATACGACAGGACGTCGATGCCCTGGTCGATCAGGCTGTTCGTCGCTTCCGCTTCCTTGACCGGCATCGACCAGTCACCCGTGAAGATGACGGTGGTGGTGACCTTCGGGTTCACCGAGCGGGCGCCCAGGGTGTACGAGTTGATGTTGCGCAGGACCTGGGGGATCGGCTTGGCGGCGATGAACCCGAGCTTGTTGCTCTTCGTCGACATGCCGGCCACGATCCCGGCGACGTACTGTGCCTCGTCGATGTAGCCGAAGTAGCTGCCCACGTTCTTGGGGTGCTTCCCCTCGACGTACAGGCCACCGCAGTGCAGGAACGTGACGTTCGGGTACTTGCCGGCCAGCTTCAGGATGTGCGGATCGAAGTAACCGAACGACGTCGGGAACAGCAGCTTGGCGCCGTCGAGGTTGATCATGCTCTCCATGGTCTTCTGGACGGCGACCGTCTCGGGGACCATCTCCTCTTCGCGGATCTTGATGCCCGGCATCTTCGAGATCACGGCGGCCCCTTGGGCCTGGGCCTGGTTGTAACCGTAGTCGGTCTTGGGACCGACATAGATGAAGCCAACCGTCAGCGGGTCGGCGGCCGAGGCGATCGACGGAGCGACCGCGGCAGGCAGGGACAGAGCGAGGACGGAGAAAAGGACCGAGCGTCTGGAAATCGGGAAGGGAGGGAATGTAATCATTCCAACCTTCTAAGATGGGGCGGGTTTCCGGCAGTTTTCCAGCAACGCAATTCCTCGTAACTTGCCCGATTTCGAACGTCGGGGGCAATGCAATCCCTTGTGAACCTGAAAGCGGTCCGGCATCCTGCCCGCGATGGCATCCGATCACGATGACGCTCTGCTCGACGGAGGGATCGATCTCGGCACCCTCAGCCGCCGCTACGCCGCGGGCGAGACTTCACCGAGCGCCGTGGTGAAGGCGGTGCTGGCGCGGCTCCGGCGGCGGGGTGACGACGCCGTCTGGATCTCGATCGCTTCCGAAGACGCGTTGCTGTCGGCCGCGCGCGCGGTCGAGGCGCGACGCGCCGCGGGTGAGCGCTTGCCCCTTTATGGTGTTCCCTTCGGCGTGAAGGACAACATCGACGTGGCGGGGTTCGCCACGACGGCGGCCTGTCCGGCCTTCTCTTACGAGCCCCAGGTCTCCGCGGTCGTCGTCGAGCGACTGGTCGCCGCGGGCGCCATCGTGATCGGCAAGACCAACCTCGATCAGTTCGCGACCGGCCTGGTGGGCGTTCGTTCGCCTTACGGCATTCCGCGCAACGCGTTCAACGGCGACCACGTGTCGGGCGGCTCCAGCTCCGGCTCGGCGCTGGCGGTGGCGCTCGGCGAGGTCAGCTTCGCGCTCGGCACCGACACGGCCGGCTCGGGGCGCGTGCCGGCGGCCTTCAACAACGTCGTGGGACTGAAGCCGAGCCCCGGCGTCATCAGCACCGCCGGGGTCGTGCCGGCCTGCCGCTCGCTCGACTGCGTGTCGGTGTTCGCGGCCACCTGCGAGGACGCCGCCGCCGTTGCCGAGCTCGCGCGCGGGTTCAACGCCGCCGATCCCTGCTCGCGCCCGGGGGCAGACTCCGTTCGCTTCGCGCCGTTCGCCGCCAGCGGTCCGTTTCGCTTTGGCGTTCCGCGCCCGGCCGACCGGGAGTTTCTCGGTGACGCGGCGGCCGCCGCCTCGTTCGAACGTGACATCGAGCAGCTGGTCGCCGCGGGGGGAACCTCCGTCGAGATCGATCTGGCGCCATTTCTCGAAGCAGGGCTGCTGTTGTACGAGGGACCATACGTGGCGCAGAGGCTCGCCGCGGCGGGCCGGCTGCTGGCCGAGCAGCCCGGCGCGTTGCTGCCTCCCATCCGGACGATCCTGGAAGGGGCGACCAGGCATCGGGCGGACGCCGCCTACGAGGCCGAGGCGAAGCTGACGCTCCTGCGGCGCCGCGTGGCCACCGTCTGGCCGCGCATCGAGTTCTTGCTGCTGCCGACCGCGCCGACGATCCCGCGCATCGAGGCGGTGCAGAACGATCCCATTCGCTTGAACGGAGCGCTGGGCCGCTACACGACGTTCGTGAACCTGCTGGACCTGGCGGCCATCGCCATCCCCACCGGCATGCGCGACGATCAGCTCCCCGCCGGCGTCACCTTGATGGGCCCCTGGGGCAGCGACGCGCGCCTGGCCAGCCACGCGACGCGGCTGCACCGGGCGACGTCGTCGCGGATCGGCGCCACCGCGTTGGCACTGCCGCCGTCGCCGTCCACGTCCACGGCGGCACCGTCATCGTCGATTCCCCTCGCCGTCGTCGGCGCTCATCTGTCGGGAGAGCCGTTGAACCACCAGCTCACCTCCCTGGGCGGAACCTTGCTGCGAACCTGTCGCACGGCGCCGCACTATCGCCTGTTCGCGCTGCCGGGCACCGTCCCTCCGAAGCCGGGGCTCGTCCGCGTCACCGACGGCGGCGGCGTCGCCGTCGAGGTGGAGGTGTGGGAATTGACCCCCGCGGCCTTCGGAGCGTTCGTCGCCGCCATCCCGGCGCCGCTCGCAGTCGGAAAGCTGTCGCTGGAAGACGGCGTCAGCGTGAGCGGATTTCTCGCCGAGGCCCACGCCACCCTCGGCGCCGAGGACATCTCGTCGTTCGGTGGGTGGCGCGCGTTTCGTCGTTCGCGTGCATGACGCGGACGCAATCGGCACCAGCGTCGAATTAACGCAAGACTTACGCCCGCGAAACATGTTGTTCATGTGGGCTGGGTAATGTCCGTTACCAGTCGACAGCGGTTCGGTGAATGCGTGATCCCACTGAATCGAATCCTGCGTCCGGTGGGGCACGAATGACGTGTACCCGCGGGTTCAGCCATCATCGTGATCACGAGACTTAGGACGAGCATGCAGGACAAGAGGACGAGTGGAACGGCCAAACCGGGAGACAAGATGATTCGCCGCTATGCATTCTGGAGTTTGTTGCTGTTGGGAGCGTCCTCGTTTGCGGCGTGTGAGAGCGAACAGCCGAAGCCGGCGGCGGCACCGGCGGCTCCGGCGGCCCCTGCCGCGGCGCCCGCGCCTGCTCCCGCCCCCGCCGACGACAAGGGCCCGATCAAGGTCGGTATCCTGCACTCGTTGTCGGGCACGATGGCCATCAGCGAGACCTCGCTGAAGGACGTGGCGTTGATGACGATCGACGAGATCAACGAAGCGGGCGGCATCCTGGGCCGCAAGCTCGAGGCGGTCGTCGTCGACCCGGCCTCGAACTGGCCGCTGTTCGCCGAGAAGGCGCGCGACCTGATCCAGAATCAGAAGGTCGCCGTCACGTTCGGCTGCTGGACGTCGGTCTCCCGCAAGTCGGTCCTGCCGGTCTTCGAGGAGCTGAACGGCCTGCTGTTCTACCCGGTCCAGTACGAGGGTGAAGAGTCCTCGTGGAACGTCTTCTACACGGGCGCCGCGCCGAACCAGCAGGCGATTCCGGCGGTCGAGTACCTCATGAGCAAGAAGGGCGGCAACGCCAAGCGCTGGGTCCTCCTCGGCACCGACTACGTTTACCCGCGCACCACGAACAAGATCCTGCGCTACTTCCTGCACGCCAAGGGCGTCGCTGACGCCGACATCATGGAGACGTACACGCCATTCGGTCACAGCGACTACCAGACCATCGTCGCCAACGTGAAGAAGTTCGCCGCCGGCAAGCACACCGCGGTGGTGTCGACCATCAACGGCGACTCGAACGTTCCCTTCTACAAGGAGCTCGGCAACCAGGGCATCAAGGCCACCGACATCCAGGTGGTGGCGTTCTCCGTCGGTGAGGAAGAGCTTCGCGGCGTCGACACGAAGCCGCTGGTCGGCCAGCTGGCCGCCTGGAACTACTTCGAGTCGATCGACAACCCGACCAACAAGGCCTTCATCGACAAGTGGATGGCCTACGTGAAGAAGAACAACCTGCCGGGCGGCGACAAGCGCGTCACCAACGACCCCATGGAGGCCACGTACATCGGTATCCACATGTGGGCGCAGGCCGTCGCGCAGGCGCACACGACGAACGTGGACGCCGTTCGCCAGGCCGTCGGTTACCAGCACTTCAAGGGTCCGGATGGGTTCGACATCACGATGGACGCCGAGAACCACCACCTGCACAAGCCGGTCTTCATCGGTGAAGTCAAGGCCGACGGTCAGTTCCACGTCGTCTGGAAGACGGACGGACCCATCAAGGCCGAGGCGTGGAGCCCTTACATTCCCGACGACAAGGGCAAGATCGCGAACTGGCTGTACCCGTGGGCCTGCGGCAACTGCACGGAGCCAAAGTACAAGTAATGGGTCTCGCGCCGGCCAGCATCGTCTCACGCCGGTTCACGACCGGGCTGCTCGCGCTCGCCGCCTTCGTCTTCGTGACGGGCGGCGACGCGGGCAGACCCGCGTTCGCGGATACGCTCGAAGAGGCCATCAACGGTCTCGCCAGCACCAACGGCGAACGCATCTCGGCCAGCGTGAAGCAGCTGGCGACGCTGGGGGATGCCCGAGGGATCCCGGCGCTGGAGGCGCTGTGTGATGATCGGCTGCGCGCTGGCCCCGATGGCCACGCCTGGATCTTCAACGGCAAGACACACGATCTGGTCGATCCGATGACGGGCGCGGTGGCACCGCCGTCGGCTCGACCAGCACGCGAGGTCGAGCTCGACAACGACATCCGCCGCGATGCCTTGCCGGTGCTGGCCCAGCTTCAGCTGAGCTCGCCCGACAAGGACGTTCGCCTGGCGGCGGCCGAGGAGCTGGGGAAGGCAGCCTCGGACGACACCGCCGCGCTCCTGCACAAGGCCTTCGACAGCGAGAAGGACAAGTCGGTTCACGACGTGCTGGCGCTGGCCGTGGCGCGCGTCGATCTGCAGAGCCCCAATCCGGCGGCCCGCCTGGCCGCCGTGCAGCTGGTTCACAAGTCGGGCAACGATGCGATGCTAGGGGAGCTACAGCGCCTGCTGTCGGTCGGCGCCGATGGCAAGCCTCAGGAGCCAGACGCGCAGGTGCGCGGCGAGGCCCAGCAGGCGTTGAACGCCGTCATGAGCCGGCGCCGCCTGATCACCGCGGTGGGCAGCGTCATCTACGGGTTCTCGCTGGCCAGCGTGCTGCTGTTCGCGGCGCTGGGGCTGGCCATCACGTTCGGCTTGCTCGGCGTCATCAACATGGCGCACGGTGAGATGCTGATGCTGGGCGCGTACGCGACCTACGCCGTGCAGACGTTCTTCCAGAATCATCTGGCGGGGGCGTTCCAGTACTACCTGGTGGCGGCGATACCGGTGGCGTTCGCGGTGACCTTCGCCGTGGGCGTGCTGCTCGAGAAGGTCGTCATTCGCCATCTCTACAATCGTCCGCTCGAGACCCTGCTGGCGACCTGGGGCATCAGCCTGATCTTGATCCAGACGGTGCGGCTGATCTTCGGCGCGCAGAACGTCGCCGTGGCGAACCCCGACTGGCTGGCCGGCGGGGTCGAGCTGGCCCACGGGCTGGTGTTGCCCTACAACCGCATCGGCGTCGTCGTCTTCGTGGTGGCCGTGTCGGCGGCGGTCTGGGTGCTGCTGTACAAGACGCGCCTCGGCCTGAACGTTCGAGCCATCACCCAGAACCGGAACATGGCCGCCTGCGTGGGGATCCCCACCAAGCGGCTCGACGCCTGGATGTTCGGGCTGGGCTCGGGCATCGCTGGTCTGGGCGGGGTCGCGCTCTCGCAGCTCGGCAACGTCGGCCCCGAGCTGGGGCAGTCCTACATCATCGATTCCTTCATGGTCGTCGTCCTGGGAGGGGTGGGCCGGCTGGCCGGCGCCATCGTCTCGGCGCTGGGCCTGGGCATCATCAACAAGCTGATCGAACCGGCCGCCGGGGCCGTCATGGGCAAGATCGTCGTGCTGGGGGTGGTGATCCTGTTCATCCAGCGACGGCCCCAGGGGCTGTTCGCCATCAAGGGAAGAAGCGAGGCCTGAACGTGCGAGAGCGGCTCCTTCAATTTCACGGCCGGCGCGGCTGGCTGGTTCTGGCCGTCACGGCGGCCGTCCTGATCGTGCTGGTGCCGCTGCTCAACGGGGCGCACGTCGTTCCCGACTACCTGGTGCCGCTGTTCGGAAAGTTCCTGTGCTTCGGGATGATGGCCATGGCCATGGACCTGGTGTGGGGCTACACCGGCATCCTCAGCCTGGGGCACGCCATGTTCTTCGCGCTCGGCGGCTACGGGATGGGGATGTACCTGATGCGGTCGATCGCCGGCGAGGGCGTCTACCGAAGCAATCTGCCCGACTTCATGGTGTTCCTCGACTGGAAGACGCTCCCCTGGTACTGGAGCGGCTTCAATCACTTCGGGTTCGCGGTGGCGATGCTGCTGTTCGTCCCCGGGCTGCTGGCGATGATCTTCGGGTGGTTCGCGTTTCGCTCGCGCATCAAGGGGGTCTACCTGTCGATCGTGACGCAGGCGCTGACCTACGCGGCCATGCTGCTGTTCTTCCAGAACCCGACCGGATTCGGCGGCAACAATGGCCTGACCGACTTCAAGCGGATCCTGGGGCACTCGCTGCAGTCGCCGTCGACGAAGCTGGGGCTGTACATCATCAGCGCCATCGCGCTCGTCGGCACCTATCTGCTGTGCCGCTTCGTGGTGACCAGCAAGCTGGGGCGGGTGCTGACGGCGATTCGCGACGCCGAGCTGAAGACCCGCTTCTGCGGCTACGAGTCGATCAACTACAAGGTGTTCGTCTGGACCCTGTCGGCGATGCTGTGCGCGCTGGCTGGCGCGCTGTACGTGCCGCAGGTGGGGATCATCAACCCCAGCGAGATGCAGCCTTCGAACTCGATCGAGCTGGCCATCTGGGTGGCGGTGGGCGGGCGGGGGACGCTGGTGGGGCCGCTGCTGGGGGCGCTGTTGCTGAATGGCGCCAAGAGCTGGCTGACGGCGGCGTTCCCGTCGGTGTGGCTGTACGCGCTGGGCGGCCTGTTCGTGGTGGTGACACTGTTCCTTCCCAAGGGCGTGCTGGGGCTGCTGTCGTCGTTTCGACGGAAGCGCGTCGCCGAAAAAGCGCCGGAGCGGTCGTGAGCGCCCTGGGCCTCTCCACCGGTTCGGCAGCGCCACCCGCCAAGGATGACGGCGCGGTCGCGGCCCCGGCGGGCGACACCTCGTCGACCGAGTCCGTCACCGCGCCCGAGGACATGATCGAGACCGTGGTGAACGTACCGCGCACCGCGATCGCCTCCCAGGTGGTGTCGCTGTGGGTGGAGAACCTGACCGTCAGCTTCGACGGCTTCAAGGCCCTCAACGACGTGACGATGCTGCTCGATCGCGGCGAGCTCCGCTGCATCATCGGCCCGAACGGCGCCGGCAAGACGACGCTGATGGACTGCATCACCGGCAAGACGCGCCCCGACGTGGGCTCGGTCTACCTGGAGAGCCGACTGCACAACCTGACCGAGATGACGGAGTGTGAGATCGCGCAGATGGGGATCGGACGCAAGTTCCAGCGCCCCACGGTGTTTCCGCAGCACACCGTCTACGAGAACTGCGAGCTGGCATTGAAGGGGAACCGGGGCGTCTTTCACTCGCTGTTCGCGCGGCTGAGCAAGGCCGACAAGGAGAAGATCGATCAGGTGCTGGAGACGATCGGTCTCAAGGATCTGAAGGGGCGCCTCGCCGGTCTGCTGGCGCACGGCCACAAGCAGTGGCTCGAGATCGGCATGCTGCTGGCGCTCGATCCCAAGGTGTTGCTGATCGACGAGCCGGTGGCGGGCATGACCCAGCCGGAGATGGAGCGGACGGCGGAGCTGATGCAGCGGCTCGCCGGCGAGCGCACGGTGGTGGTGGTCGAGCACGACATGGAGTTCGTGCGCAGCATCGCGCGCAAGGTGACGGTGTTGCACGAGGGGCGAATCCTGGCGGAGGGGCCCATGGCCGACATCCAGCGCGATCCGCGCGTCATCGAAGTTTATCTGGGGACCTGATGGAAGCGGCCACGGAGACGACGCAATCGAAGGGGAGCGAGCCGCTGCCGGCGGACGCGCTGGTGACCGAGCCGGCGCTGCTGGACGCGAGCGGCGTCAACCAGTTCTACGGCGAGAGCCACACCTTGTGGGACGCCGGCCTGGTGGTGCCGAAGGGCTCGGTGGTCTGCCTGATGGGCCGCAACGGCGTCGGCAAGACGACCTTGCTGAAGGTCATCATGGGCCTGCTGGTTCCCGTGTCGGGAAAGATGATGATCGGCCCCCGGAAGCTCCCCTCCGGCCGGCCCGAGCTGCGGGCCCGCATGGGGATCGGCTACGTGCCGCAGGGGCGCGAGATTTTTCCGCAGCTCACGGTGGAAGAAAATCTGCGGCTCGGATTGACCGCCTCGGGCAAGAACGAGATTCCCAAGCGCGTGTTCGAGATGTTCCCCGTGTTGAAGAAGATGCTGGGCCGGCGCGGCGGCGATCTCTCGGGCGGGCAGCAGCAGCAGCTCGCCATCGGGCGCGCGCTGGGGTCCGATCCGTCCGTGTTGATCCTCGACGAGCCGACCGAGGGAATTCAGCCCAACATCGTGCACGAGATCGGCGACATCATCGTCAGCCTCGCCAAGGAAGGGCTGGCCGTGCTGCTGGTCGAGCAGAAGCTGCCGTTCGCGCGGCGGGTCGGCAACGTGTTCTGCATCATGGATCGGGGTCGAACGGTCGCCGAGGGGAAGATGGCCGACCTCAACGACGAGCTGGTGCGCCGCCACCTCAACGTCTGACGACTGTCCCGGGCCCGGGGCGACGCCTGCGTTGGCCGCGGCTCTTCCAGGCGAGCCAGTCGGTGGTGACGGCCTCCGCGAACGGCTTGGCGGCCTGGTGCAGCCAGTCGCTCGGCCGGCGCTTGAGGTCGCGCGAGATGGCGACCCGGGCGCCCGGTGTTCCCAGGTGGATGTTGGCGGTCTCGAAGCCCATCGCGAACAGCAGGCGGCTCTCGTCCCGTTCGCGAAACAGATCGACGAGCTCGATGCGGGTGCAGTGGGGCGCGAGCCGCCGGATGATCCAGGCGTCGGTGACGCGGACCGAGGGATCGGGGATGCGGATCGCCGTCGCCAGCACCTCGGCGTAGTGGGCGTGACGGCTGCCGTCGGCCGCGCCGGGATTCCAGGCGGAGGGGGCCAGCGCCTTCGCCTCGCGCGCCACGCAGCCTCCGTTCCAGTCGGCGAGGGCGACGTAGCGGGGGCGCCCCAGGCTGCCCAGCCCGGCGACCCGATGCGCGACGCGGAAGCGCAATCCGGGCCGAGGCAGGCTCTCGGCCAGCAGCCGTCTCACGGCGGGCGGCGCCGTCGTGGCGGGCAGCGCGGTCAGCTTGTTCCAGAACGCGATCGGGTTGCGCAGGCGGCTGGTAACGATGGCCCGCAGCCATTCGTGGTTCTCCTCGAGCACGAAGGGGCGCCCGCCGGCGGCCAGCCCTTCGGTGTAGCCGTCCAGGATGGCGGTCGTGGCGACGCGGCGGCGCAAGGTGAGGTGCGCGGCGCCGATGGCCAGGTGAGCGCTGGCCGCCAGGCGAACGAGATCCTGAGAGAACGGCAGCCGGGTCGCTTCATCGAAGTCGTTGATCCCCCAGATCAGCCGCCCCTCGAGATCGCGCCAGGTGCCGAAGTTCTCGATGTGGAGATCGCCGACGCCCAGCACCGGAAAGGCGCTCTGGTCCTCCGGCCGAGACAAGGTCGGCCACTGCGCGCTCCAGCGGAAGTACGTGGCGCGGAAGAACGTGAACGGCGCCGTCGCCATCAGCTGATGCTTTCGCGTGAGGTCGTCCGCCGTGAGCGCCATGTAGTTGGCCAGCCAGCTCTCGTAGCCGTCGACGGCGTCGCGTAGCTCCATCGGGGAACTGTGCCACGAACGGGTTGCGAACGGGGACGGGCCCTCGGCCTGGACATGACGGAAATCACGGGAAAAATGCCGAGGGAGCGACGAAGGTGAGCCGTTCCGTGGGAGACCGGACACTGACGGACCGATGCAACCCCACGCGTTCCGCTCCTCGAGGCTGCTTCCTTTCATCCCTTCGTCAGCCGAGGCTTCGCCGCGCCACGCGCGGACGTCGCTCGCGGTGCTGGCGCTCGCCATGTCCATGTCCATGTCCATGTCCATGTCCATGTCGATGTCCGCCTGCGGGGGCGCTGGCGAGTCGGACGGCTCGGGCGGAGCGCAGGGCTCGGGGGGCAATACCAGCTCGGGGGGCGCGACCGCCAGCGGCGGCCACGTGGGCACCGGTGGCGCGGCCTCCGGCGGAGCCAGCGCGTCGGGGGGCGCGACGGGCTCGGGAGGAGCGACGGCTTCGGGCGGCACGACCGCTTCAGGCGGCGCAACGGCCTCGGGGGGGGCAACCGGGTCGGGCGGCGCGACCAGCGCGGGCGGGAAGGGGGGCGGCGCGTCGGCGACGGGGGGCGTGACCGGCTCGGGCGGCAAGACGAGCTCGGGCGGGGCGGCGAGCAGCGGCGGCGTGACCGGCGCAGGCGGGGCGGGTGGACGGGGCGGCGCCACGGCCTCCGGTGGGGCCGGCGGCCACGCGAGCGGCGGGGCGACCTCCTCGGGGGGCGCGGTCGGTTCCGGCGGCACCACCGGCGCGGGCGGTTGCACGGCGCCCGCCATGAGCCCGCTCGTCGGCTGGGCCTCCGTCAGCGGCTCGAACACGACCACCACGACGGGCGGGGGCGCGGCGACGCCGATGACGGTCACGTCGCTGTCGGCCTTCACCAGCGCGGTGGCGGGAACGAACGCCGCCGTCGTCTGGGTTCAGGGGACGATCACCGGTTCCGTGAAGGTGGGGTCGAACAAGACCATCGTCGGGGTTTGCGGCGGGCAGTTTCACGGACACCTCGAGGTCAGCGGCTCGACGAACGTCATCTTCAGCAACCTCAAGATCGTCGGCTACGGGGTGGGCGACTGCTCGCTCGATCCGGGCTACGACTCCTCCGTCGGGTGCTCGTCGGGTGACGACGCCATGACCGTTCAGAAGAGCTCCCATCACATCTGGATCGATCACTGCGACATCTCGGACGGCACGGACGGCAACCTCGACATCACGAACGCCGCGAACTACGTCACGGTGTCGTGGACGAAGTTCCACTACACGCCGCGCACCGACCCGCAGGGGAGCGACTCGACAGGGGCGTCGGGGCACCGATACAGCAACCTGGTGGGGGGGAGCGACAGCGCCACCGGCGACGCCGGCACGCTGAACGTCACCTGGCATCACGACTGGTGGGCCGACAACGTGGTCGAGCGCCAGCCGCGCGTGCGCTTCGGCAAGAACCACCTGTTCAACAACCTGTGGTCGTCGACCGCCAGCAACTACTGCGTGCGCGCCGGAATCCAGGCCCAGATCCTGGTCGAGCGCAGCGTGTTCACGGGGATCAAGGACGCGACCCAGTTCAACAACTCCAGCGATCAGGCGACGGCCTACATCACCGAGACGAACAACGTGTTCACCAACACGTCGGGCACACCTGCGACCGGTGGCGGAGGCACGCCGTTCACCACGCCGCCCTACACGTACACGCCCGACGCCACCAGCGGGCTGCAGGCCGCCATTCAGAGCGGCGCCGGGCCGCACTGAGGCGGCGTCACCGCGTTCACGTCCTGGGGAAGCTGGCGACCAGCGCGCGCGCCTCGACGATGTTGTCCTCGATCGAGCAGTAGGTCCAACCGCCGTAGCGCCCGATCGAGTGCACGTCGTGCGCTCTCAAGACACGCTGCAGCCGGGCCGCCTCCGCCAGCGAGGCCCGCGTGATGTGGACGTAGGCGGGGTTCATCACCACCGCGTGATGCGCCACCAGGCGGTGGTCGGTGATGACCCCCTCGGCGCGGAGATCGTCGAGCACGCGCGCGCGCATCGCCTCGACGTCCACCGCCGCGTCGCTGGGGTAGCCGACCTCGACGTACAGGCTCAAGCGGTCGCTGTCGAAGATGTTGTCGTAGTACCCGAGGCGATAGAATGCGCGGGCGCGGTTGGGGTAGTACACCCAGTGCACGTCGCGCGCCCCCTTGCGGTCGAAGCCCAGGTTCAACACCAGCACCTTGTTCCAGGTGAAGGTGGCGCGGTCGTGATCGACGCCTGTCATGTGCGCCAGGTGAGGGAGCGGCGCCGACGAGATCAGCCGCTGGTAGTGAATCTCGCGCTTGCTGGTTCGCGCGACCTTCCCGGCCAGATCGATCTCGAGCAGCGCCTCGCCGAGGGCGATGCGGTCGGACTTCACCTCGCGCGCCAGCGCGTTCACGTATTCGATGGCCCCGCCGCGCGGGTAGGTGAAGGTGGCGTTGTAGCTGGCGTTGTCCGGTACGCGCATGTTGCGAATGATGTCGGGCAGCGAGGCGTGCGGAAAAAACCGCCCCATGGCGTCCTTGTCGAGCGTCCCCAGATCGCACGCGTACAGCTTCTCGTTGTAGGGGATGAGGAACTTCTCGGCGATGCCACGGCCGAAGCGCGCGTACAGCATCTCCTGAAAGCTGTTCTCGACGGGGGGGGGCGCGCCGGGATCCACCGTGCGGGCGAAGAACAGGTCGTGCAGGCACTCGAGGAACTCGGCGCGCGGCAGCTGGTGAATGTTCTTCTGGAAGGGGAAGTCGATCATCCGCCCGGCGTAGGCGATGAACGAGCGCTTGCTGATGGTGCGGATCTCCTGCCCCGGCATGCGCTGGCGCAGCCACGCCTCGATCTCGGGGTGCTTGAAGTGAAAGAAGTGCCCCGAATAGTCCCAGGTGAACCCCTCCCGCCGCACGGTCTTGCAGTAGCCACCGATCTCACTGTCGGCCTCGAGAACGAGGTAGTCGTCGTCGCCGAGCGACGCCGCGGTCGCCAGGCCGGTGATGCCGGCACCGATGATCAGGTGGCGTACGTGTATCGGGGGGCCCTGGCTGGTCACGCCGGACTACATCTTCTTCGCGTCGGAGGTTCCGGTCAGCGCGCCCGTGGCCAGCGCGTTCTGCACGATGGCGGTCTTGGCGGCGCTGGTCATGGTGGGGTTGTTGCCGGGCAACGCGGCCACGCTGACGGCGTAGACGCGGAACTCATAGGTGTGCGCCGGCGTTCCGCCGGGGCAGGGGCCAGCGTAGCCGGTGCCGTTGTAGCTCAGCTGGCGCGCGCCGGCAGGTGTGGTCAGCGTCGCGGTCGTGGCCAGCGCCGCCGGCAATGACATCACCGTCGACGGGATGTTCCAGATCGCCCAGTGGACCAGGCTGTTCGTCAGATCGGTCAAGGTGACCGCGTAGCTCATCGTGCCGCTGGGACCGGCGGTCCAGTCGAGCTCGGGGGAGGCCATGTTCGGATCGGCGCAGGTGATCATCGCTGGAAAGGCGGCGCCCTCGGTGACGACGGGGCTGGTCAGCGTGATGGATGCGGGAAGGCCCGCGCCGCCGCCGCCGCCCTTCGAGCCGCCGCGTCCGTCGCCACCACCGCCCGCGCGACCGCCATTGCCGGCGCCGCCGTTGCGACCCGCTGTTCCCATCCCGCCCGCGCCGCCGGCGCTGGTCGTGCCGCCGCTGCTGGTGACGCCGCCCGAACCGTTGGTTCCGCCCGTCGCTGGCGCGCCGCCGCTGCTGGTCGCACCACCCGTCGCCGTGCTTCCGCCCGAACTGGTGGTCGTGGCGCCGCCGCTCCCCACACCGCCCGAGCCCGAAACCCCGCCCGTCGCCGTGGACCCTCCGGAGCTCGAGGGGCTTCCGCCCGAGCTGCTGACGCCCCCCGAACCGGTCGCGCCGCCCGAGCCCCCGGACGAGCAGCCCGCGCCGAGTGGCAGCGCCATCGCGAGCAAGAGCGCAACGACCGGTCCCGCGGTGCATCGTGGAGCATCCATGGCGGCAGTATGCCGTGGATCGAAAGGTGACGAAACCCGATTCAGGGCAGGCGCAGGGCCTGCTCGGCGGCGCGGCGAAATCGTCCCCGCGGGTAGGCGTGCAGGTAGCGCGTGGCGAAGGCCGTGGCGCTGCCGTCGTGTAACGTGGTCGCCGCCTCGATCGAGAGCGCCAGCGCCTCCTCGGACAGCGCGCCGTTCGGATACTGCTGCAGGTACGCGGACAGCAGCGCGCGGGCGCGCGCCGGATCGTGCTCGCTGCGCAACGCGCGAATGGCGGCCACCACCTTCGACGGATCCTCTCCCTTGGCGATCCGCAGGTGCTCGGTTGCGCGCGCCGTCGCGTGACCGCGCGCCGGAGCAGGCAACGTCACCCTGGCTTCAACCGGGAGGGGGGGCGGCACGACGGCGGCCGGTGGCTCGTCTTGCTCCTCCTGTTCCTGTCGCACGACGGCGGGCGGCGGAGTGGCTTCACGCACGCGCTTCGCCTCGGGGACCGACGGGGGCTCGGCCGCGCTCGTCGTCAAACGACGCAGGCCGCGCGCCAAGAAATCGTGCCCCGCCGTGGCGGCGAGCGTGGCGCCCGCCAGCAACAACACAGCCAGCGCCACCGCCGGGCGCAGCAGCAGGGCGCGACGCGCCACCGGGCTTCGCCGGCCCGCCAAGATGTCGCGCAGCAGACGTTGCTTGCGGCTCGGCGGCACCTGTCCCGGGGCGCCGTCGCGATAGATGCGCAGCAGGGCCGCCAGCTGCGCGTCGGTGGCGTCGGCGTGCTCGCCCTCGCTGGTGAGCCGTTCCATCACTCCGCTGCCCCTCCGTGCCCGTAGTCCGAGCGCGCCAGCTGGGCCTTCAGGGTCTTGCGCGCGCGTTGAATGCGCGCCCACACGGTGTTGAGAGGGACGCGCTGCAGCCGCGCGATCTCCTCGCCGGAGTAGCCCTCGATCTCGAACAGCACGAACGCCGCCCGCTGTGGGGCACCCAGCTTCGACAGCAGCCGCTCGATCAGCACCCGCTTCTCCTTGTCCTCGAGCAGCGCCGCTGGCGTGGGGGCCGTCGACGGCAACCGTTCGCCGAGATCGGCGAGCGGGGTGCCCCGGCGCATGAAGCTCTGCACCCAGCGCAACCGCAGGAAGTCGCGCACCCGGTGCGAGGCGATCCGGTACAACCAGCCTGCGAGGTTCTCGCCGTCGAAGGCGTGCAGGCGGCGGTGGACGACGATGAACACGTCCTGCACGAGATCCTCGCGATCGGCGTCCGGCCCACCCATCGCGCGAACCCATCGAGCGATCTCGTCGAACCAGGCGTCATAGATGGCGTGAAAGTCATGGGCAGGGACGACCGCGGGCTCCATGAACGTGCCGGTGCGCGCTGGTCCACCGGACCAGTGTGCCGCCCCGACAGGTTCAGGTGTCACTGCCATGGAAAGGGTCTCGGGTCGCGGGAACTTGCAGGCAAATGAGAAAACGCTGTCGGACCTTCCTGACGCCGTCGGGGCGACCGCGCGCACGCCGGCTCACGGAAATTCCCCTCAGTTTAACGCGCCCGAGTCGGGTAGGGTATCGCGATCGGCATGCTATCCCGGCGTCACCTCGCTTGGGTCTTGGGGCTGGTCGGGACCGCGGCGGTGGCGGTCCGACCGCTCGCGGCGGCCCCCCGCGTCGAAAAGCCGGCGTTGAACGCGATGGGGGTCTGTCCAGGGGTCGAAGCGGTGGGGGGCGCGATCGAGACCCTCATTCCTGGGCACGCGCTGACGTCCAGCGACGGGCCGGCGCGCATCGACGTGCAGGATCAGGGCGACAGCTATCGGGTGATTGTCACCGCGGCGAGCGGCGCGCACGAGCGGGTGTATCGCGACGTCGCCCGCGACTGCGGACAGCGTGCGCGCTTCGCGGCCGTGTTCATCGTGCTGACGCTGATGCCGCCCGAGCTCCTGCTCGAGCCCGCCAAAACCTCGCCGGTCGGGGCCGCCGTTCCGGCGACCGGGCCGCCGCCGTCCGTCCTGGGCGAGGCTGCGAAGCGGACGGTGGTCGGGCCATCGGAGGTGCCCACGGTGCCGACTGTGCCCGCCCCGCCCCCCCCGGCGACGATCGTGCTCGAGGAGCGCAAAACGGCGCAGCCGGCCGCGCCTGCCACGCCCTTGGTGGTGCGCATCGACCTGTCCGCTGTCTCGGAATGGGGACCTGACATTCAGTCGGCGCCATCGACGTGGGGATGGGGCGGGGCACTGCGCACCGCCGTCGGCAAGCGATCCGTCGCCGCGGTGGTGGGGGTGGCGTGGCTTCCCCGGGAAGACTTCTCCATCGACGGCGTGCGTGGCCGCGAGGGCCGCGTCCCCCTCGACGCCTCGCTTCGCCTGGGCCAGGGGCGGGGACGGAGCCAGCTCACCGGCGAGCTCGGACTCGTCGGCCAGCTTCTGTTCGTGGAGGGGCTGAACACGGCCAGCCCGCGTCACGAGACCCGGCTCGACCTGGGGCCGCGGCTCGCCGGGGCCTGGAGGTTGGGGGCAGGGCGCTTCGCTCCGGTGCTGGGGCTACACGCGGTCTGGTTCCCGCGCCCCTTCACCCTCGAGACGACGCCGCTGGGAAGCCTGGGCAAGACCGCGTCGCTCGAGCTGGGCCTCTCGCTGGGCGTGGCGTGGTTCGCGGCGGGCTCGTAGCTCCCATCCTCAATCGAGCCCGATTTTCTCACGAAGAAAAAGTAGACCGATGACCACCAACAGGACCTGCGACCGGATGTCTGTCGGGGCCCTCCTCGCGTTGTGCGCCGGTGCCGCATGTTCGAGCACGGGCGCGGGCACGACGACGGGCCGGGGAGGCTCCCGTGGAACCGGCGGCGGAGCGACAGGCTCCGGCGGGATGGCAACGGGCGGAGCCCCCGCCATGACCGGCGGTGGGGGAACCCACCCCACGACCGGGTCCGGCGGCGCGACCACGGGCGCGGGTGGCGCCGCTGGGGCCCCCGACGGCTTCTGGGACGCCAGCGACATCCCCGACGCCAAGAACGTGATGATGTTCAAGTTCCTGAATCGCACCAACGGCAAGCTGTCGGACGCGGAGCTGTTCTGGAGCTTCAAGAGTGGCACCATCTCGGAGACGCACGCGATAGCGGAGCAGCCCACCTACGACATGCCGGCCAACAGCTCGGGCCGCATGTACTTCTACCTGTGTGGCGCCGCCACCAGCTGCACGGGCGATCCCACCAAGAGTCAGTATTACGACTTCATCGAGCACACGATCGGCGCCACGCAGTACAACGGCAACACCACCCGCGTCGACGCGTTCGGCATCAAGCTCGCCATGCGCTTGCACTGCGCCGACGGCTTCGAGGCCACGGTGGGCGAGGACTACCAGACGTTTCAAGAGGATCGCGCCGTCACGTTCCAGAAGTTCGTCGACGAGGTCTCGCCGCCGTTCCAGGCGCTGGCGCTGGCGCCGCACGCCCCCTATCGCATCGTCGAGCCGGGAGCCGGAGGATTCAACACGGGTGGTACTTTTGCGACGTACTACGATGCGTTCGTCGACACACTGTGGGGCAACAACGGCCTGACCATCGCCAAGCCCGGCCCCAATGGCAGCGGTCTGGGTTCGTACCCCGACGTCTCGGCCGCCATCTTCCGTCACGTCGGTGACGCCGTCGGCTCGTTCACCCCCGACGGCAAGCTGATGAACAAGACCTTGTGGTCCGACGCGACGACGTTCTATCGGACGGCCCCGTCGGACGACTACGCGGCGTTCTGGCATCGTCACGCGCTCGGCGGCAAGGCGTACGGGTTTCCCTACGACGATGTGGGTGGCTATTCGTCGTACGTCTCGCACGCCAATCCCCGGTACATGCTGGTGGCCATTGGTTGGTAGCGCACCATGCCCGATCCGTATCGCGTGCGTGCTCTGGGGAGCGCTGCTCGTCGGCGGCTGCGCCTCGCACGGCGCCGTGCCCGTCGATGCGGGCGGCGGCGATCGCGCGCCCGACCCGGGCACCGGCGGCGTCACCGCCTCGGGTGGCCGACCGGACCTGGGCGGCGCGCCGGCAAATCCGGGCACGGGCGGCACGCCCGGCGCGGGCGGCGCGCTGGGGGCGATCGCCGGCCTCCAGGTCGGCCCTCCGTCCGACGGCGCCACCATCACCTTCACCGGCATCGGCGCCGCCGGCTGGATGCCCAGCCGGCGCGATCCCGCCAGCGGCACCTGCGACGCCTACAGCAGCGGCACCTGTTGCATGGCCAAGCTGGACATCACCGACGATCAGATGACGCCGTGGGATCAGGATCTGATCATGACGCTGCGCGGGCCCATGCTGGTGGCACAGCTGGCCGTGTATCAACCGTCAGCCGCGGACGGCGCCTGGACGCAGACCGCGCGCTGGAGCGCAGCGGCGAAGGCCGGCATCGCGTTCGATGGCCAGGCCACCAGCGCCGGGAACTTCGCCGGCACCGTCGGCAGCCAGTGCCTCGTCAACGTGTCGACGGATCGGGCGTTTCCCTGCGGCGCGGGCAGCTCGCCGTATTGCACGGGCAGCGGCAAGTACTACGGCTGGGCCGGCTCGAAGCTGTTCGTGGTGCTGGCGTCGATGCCGCACGCCGGAACCGACGCCCTGCCGGCCGCGCAGAGCTGCTCGACCGACACGTCCAACGGCTGGTACGACGCGCCCTGGCTCGGCATCAGCCACGGCGAGCTGATCCGCGCCGGCGCTTTCCAGTCCTGTCAGTGCTACGACAAGACGCCCGGCTCGCTGAAGGGCGACGGGTGCGGCCAGATCAACGCCTTCGAGGTGGTGAACGACAACAATTCGTCGAGGAACCTGGACCTGTTCAGCACGAACTTCTTCGGCTACCAGGGCTACATCGGCGAGGGGCCGTGCGGCACCGCCTGCGACGTCACCGCGTTGGACCCCGCCGTCGATCTGGTGAACAAGAAGACCAGTCAGGAAGCGGCGGCCGGCGCCCTGTCGAGCCCGGGAGCCGGTCCCGGCGCCGCCTTTCGCCGTCCGGCCGCCGGCTACCGCTACTTCATCGTGCTGATGAACGCCAGCGCACGCACCGTGCAGATGGCGATGGTCCACCCGGCCAACGTCCCCACCGGCATCGCCGCGTTCCTGCCCGCGCTGCCGGCGTCGGTTCCCCAGACGACAATCGACGCCTTGATGCAGCTCCGCTTGCCGCATTGAGACGCCGGTCGGTTTCGCTTCGAGGCGAGATCAGCGGAGCGCACCCCCCGCGATCCAGGACGAGATGACCTGGATCTGCGCGGCGGTCAGCGGCATGGCGGGCAGAAGCTCGAACTTCGCCGGCATCTGCGCGCCGTCGCATGGCATGGTCTGGGTCAACTTCTGGATGAGGTAGCTCGCGGCCGAATCTCCGGCGACCACGCGCGTGCCGCCGCACGTTTCATCTGCGGGATGACCAACCAGCGCGTCGTAGGCATCGCTGGGTGTCAGTGAAAGCTGTGGATAGCTGGGGAGGCCAGACTTCGCGGCGTCATGGCAGGTCACGCATCGGTCTTGAAAGATGGCCAGCGCTCCGGCGAACGCGCTGCCAGGGGAGTTGCCACCTGCTCCGCCCGAGCCCCTGGCGCCACCGGTGCCGGGGACCCCGCCGGAGCCCTTCCCGCCCCCGGCGCCTCCGGTCCCGGTCCCTTGACGGCCGCCCGAACCGCTGACCCCGCCGGAGCCTTTTGCTCCGCCCGAACCGTTGACGCCGCCCGAGCCGACCTGCCGACCACCCGAGCCATCATTGTTCGCCCCGTCTCCAGACGAACACGCGGCGAGCGCCATCAGCATGATGAGTCCGCCACCGAGCAGGGACCACCGTGGAGCGGATACGCGGGTCCCGTCGGACGCGATACGAGGGAAGTTCATGGCTGGTACTCGGAAGGCAATCTCTGGACCACCCGCGAATCTCCCGGGGCGAGGCCTCGGTCCTCCAATTTCCGCGGGTGCGGTGATTCATTCGACCGTCGCGCCACGAATTTTCGAGATCGGTCGGCCGGCCGATCGTCGGAGGTGACGGCTCGAGATCGGATGGCGTTTGCGCAAAGGGCCCGAGAGGTGGAGCATTCGTGTGCCATGGCCAGTCCCACCCTCGACGGCGTCTTCAGCGGGTCGATTCCGAAGTTGTACGAGTCCCATCTGGTGCCGCTGATCTTCGCGCCCTATGCCGCTGATCTGGCGAATCGCCTGAGCAGCCACGCCGTGACGCGTGTGCTCGAGCTCGCGGCAGGCACGGGGGTGGTGACCCGCGCGCTGGCCTCCACGCTCCCCGAAAGCACCGCGCTCGTCGCCACGGACCTGAACCAGTCGATGCTCGACCAGGCGTCGGCGGTGGGGACGAAGCGCGTCGTCGAGTGGCGTCAGGCCGATGCGATGCGGTTGCCTTTTCCGAACGAATCCTTTGACGCCATCGTGTGCCAGTTCGGGGTCATGTTCTTTCCCGACAGGGCGAAGGCGTTTGCGGAGACCCATCGCGTTCTCGAGCCGGGCGGTGTCTTCCTCTTCAACGTGTGGGACCGGATCGAGGAGAACGAATTCGCGGACACCGTGACGACGGCCCTGGCTTCCGTCTTTCCCGCCGATCCCCCGCGCTTCCTGGCGCGCACCCCCCACGGCTATCACGACCAGCGCATCATCGAGCGAGACCTCGCCCATGGTGGGTTCACTTCCGCACCCGTCATCACGACGGTCGCGGCCCGCAGCCAGGCGCCGTCCGCGCGAATTCCCGCGATCGCTTACTGTCAGGGGACTCCGGTGAGAAGCGAGATCGAGGCACGCGACGCCGCCCGTTTGGGCGCGGCCACGGATGTCGCCGAAGCGGCCATCGCCCGGCGCTTCGGGACGGGCCCCGTCGATGGCAAGATCCAGGCGCACGTCGTCGTCGTCGGCAAATAGAAGGGTGTCGCGGGTCGCCGTCCCTGGCCGCCATGGCGCTACCGGTGAGCGGCTCGGGGCTCACCGCGACGCTCGCCGGCACCACCGTCACGACGTTCGTGGGCAAGTAGCGGCAACTGACCGCAGGCGGCCAGCACGGCGCCCAGGATGGACACGCCGGTCCACCCCGCGCGCTCCCACGCGAGGGCGGCGGCCGCCGTGCCCAGCGCCCCGCCGACGAAGTACGTCACCATGTAGACGGCGTTGAGACGGTTCCGCAAGGTCGGGTTCAATCCGAAGACGATGGTCTGGTTGGCGAGATGACTGGCCTGCACGCCGGCGTCCAGCAGCACCACGCCCAAGCCCAGTCTCACCAACGAGTGCGCGCCGGCGCCGAAGACCACGAAGCCAGCCAGCACCGCTGCCAGGCCCACCTGGTTGATCAGCGTGGGCCGCACGCGACCCGCCAGCCGGCCCACGATGGGCGCCACCGCCACGCCCACCACGCCGATGACGCCGAACAGCCCCGCCGTCTTGCTGCCGTAACCCAGGCGCGCGAGATGAAACGACAGCGTCGACCAGAAGGTGCTGAAGGCCGCGAAGCCGAACGCGCCGACCACCGCTTGTCGCCGCAAGATCGGCTCACTGCGCACCACCTGGAACAGGGAAGCCAGGATGGTCCGCCAGGCCAGCGGTTGCGGCGGCCGCTGCACGGGCAACGCCAGGCGTATCACCGCCGCGGTCAACCCCATCAGACCGGCGGCCAGCGCGAAGGTGGCCCGCCAGCCGACGACGCTGGTAATCACGCCGCTGGCCGTGCGGGACAGCAGGATGCCCGCCAGCAAGCCCCCCATCACCACGCCGATGGCGTGGCCACGCTGCTCGGGTGGGACCAGGCCGACGGCGAACGGCACGGCCATCTGCGGCAGGCACGACGCGAAGCCCAGGATCAGGCTGACGGCTGCCAGCGCCGGATAGCTGGGCACCACGGAAAGCAACAGCAGCGCGACGGCGGATGCCAGCGCCGCCGTCACCATCAGGCCACGCCGCTCGCGACCGTCGCCGAGCGGCACCAGCAGAAGCATCCCCAGCGCGTAGCCGATCTGGGAGAGCATCAGCGCGAATCCCAGCGCGCCCGCGCCCACGTGCAGCGAATCGGCCATCATCGCCGCCAGCGGCTGCGCGTAGTAGAGGTTCGCCACGGCGACGCCCGTCACCACGGCCAGCAACGCCAGCCCGCCACGCGCACCTGGGATGGCAGGGGGCGGGGAAGCGGTGGCGTCGTTCATGGGGCGCTCTTCATGCCGTGCCCGCGACGGGAACGCCAATCCGGCGCGCCCTACTGTTGCATGACGGTCTTGATCTGGGGGGCCGTCAACCCGGCGCCGTACAGCCTGACCTCGTCGATGTCTCCGTCGATGAAGCCGGTGGAATAGGGTCCAGAGGTGTTTCGAACGGCCCCGATCGCCGCGGGCTGGGTGCCGCTCGTCATCTGAATCCCGGCGTTCGGAAACGAGCTCGCCACGTTGCCATTCACGTACAGGACGAGATTGGTCCCGTCGTAGACGCCCGCCAGGAACGTCCACGTCGCGGTCGGCATGGCGGCGTTCGGTTCGACGCTGGCGTTCTTCACGGAGAGATAGGGGTTGCCGTTGAAGAACGACAGCTCGACGGGCGCGGGGTCCGCGTTGCCGCCCCGGTCGAACAGGGTGGCCCCGCCCGACGGTGGAACGGTCTTCATGCGCACCCAGAACGTGACCGTGATGGCGTTGTTCGTCCACGGGGCGTTCAGGCTCGACGAGCTTGGAATCAGCACCCAGTTCGAGCTCGCCACGCCGTCCAGGCGGAGCGCGCCGTTGGCGACGCCGTTTCGATCGGCGACGTAGATCGGCGACGTGGCGTTCGGAGGCGTGGAGATGTCGTTGCCGGTGACGACCGTCCCCGGGTTGCTCCCGGCGCTGTCCAGGATCGTGTTCGGATTCGTCTGCTTCTCGAACTTCCAGATCGAGATCGGCGCGGGGGGCGGGATGACGGTGCAGGTGAGCCCGTTGCCCGTGTACCCGGTCGCGCAGGCGCAGGTTCGGCTCCCCACGGTGTTCGTGCAGACGGCGTTCGTGTCGCAGCCGCCGTTGGCCGACAGGCACTCGTTGGTGTCGTTGCAGGTCATTCCGTCCCCGGAGTAGCCGGTCTTGCAAGTGCACGTCCGTCCGCCGGTGGCCGGCGCGCAGGTCGCGTTGACGTTGCAGCCGCCGTTGTTCAGGCAGGGGTCCGCGGGGGCGCCGCCGGTGCCCGTGCCGGTGCCCGTGCCGCCCGTGCCCCCTTTTCCGCCGGTGCCCGCCAGGCCGCCCGTGCCTGCCGTTCCGCCAGTGGCCGAGGGACCGTGCCCACCGGTGTTGATGGCGCCGCCCGTACCTACGCCTCCGGAGCTCACCGTTCCGCCGGTGGCCGAGGGACCGTGCCCACCGGTGTTGACGACGCCGCCCGTGCCCATCCCGCCGGTGCCGATGTTGCCGCCCGTCGCTCCAGGCGCTCCGCCGGTCGCGGGGGCCGCACCGCCGACACCACCCGTGCTCGCGCCACCGCTCGAAGAACCGCCGCTCGCGCTCGCGCCCCCCGTCCCACTGCGTCCCCCCGAACCTCCGGAGGTGCCTCCCGTTCCGCTGACGCCGCCCGTCTGGGCGGGCGCGCCGCCGGAGGCGCCGGGTAGCCCGTCGCTGCCGCTGCCGTCGGCGCCCGCGTCGGCGTCCATCTGGAGCGGGTTGCTGCGGGGGTCACCGCAGCCGATCACGGCGAACAGCACCGTCACGCTCATCAGTGACCTTCGCGAAGAAACGGAGATGCGACGCATGCTTCCTTCTCTCGCATCACCTGGGTCTGATCATGGGGGAATCCGTCACTTCACTCATGACGATTGATCACGAGTGAAGTGCGGCGCCGGACACTCGGGTCGACCGCGCTACGGCGCGACCGGCGCGTCCGACGGCACGCGGTCGGGCATGTAGGCGACCACCCCGTCCCCCAGCGTGACGTCGTTGCCCAGGCCCGAGCTGTCGCGACAACGCCCTCCCACGTCGGTGTCGTCGAACGTCCAGTAGGCGACGAGACCGGTCTCGCCCGGCGCGGTGCCGTGAAGCATGTCGGTGAGGAGCTCGGCGGGCGTTCGGGCGACCGTCCAGACCCGCACCTCGTCCATCTTGCCCTGGAACAGCTCGGTGGCGCCGTCGACCGTCCCCAGCCAGGCCGAGGTGGGGGTTCGCTTGTCGCCGGTGGCGGTACTGGTCGCCACCATGTTTCCGTCGAGGTACAGCCGCTGCGTCGTGTGATCGTACGTGTATGCCACGTGGTGCCAGGTGCCGAGTGACGGCGCCGCGGGCGCCGCTGCCAAGGTCGTGCGCGCGTACGTGGTCCAGGCCGCCACGGTGCCGTCGCGGATTCCCAGCTGGACGCCGTTGTCGAAGTCCTGGCGCAACACGATGAAGTCCTGCGTGCCCGACAGCGACGTCAGATTGACCCACAGCGCGAGCGTCTGCTCGCCGCCCGCTTGCGGGAACCCGGCGTTGCCGGCGGTGGCGTAGTCCTGGACGCCGTCGAACGCCAGCGCGTACCCGGCCAGCCCGCCCATCAGATCGAGCGTCGCCGCGTCGCGCGCGCCCTCCGACCCTTCCGTGCACGCCCCCTCGAAGACCAGCGCGGACAGCAGCACGAGGAGCACGCGCTTCATCGCCAGACACTATAAACTAGCGCCCGGCGTGGCTCGACGGCTTTCATGGCTCGCGGTGGTGATGTGCCTCGGCGCGTGCAGCCCCGACGTGAACCTGGGGAACGACGTGCTCTGGTCGACCGATCACGAGAGCGGGGATCTCTCCGACTGGTCGCTGGCGGGGGGCGGCGGCGTGCTCGAGCAGGCGCCCGACGCCACCGCCGTCATCTCGCAGGACTTCGCGCACAGCGGTCAATGGGCCGCGCGGCTGACGAACCAGGCGATGGGGACGATGAAGGAAGCGCACCTGTGGCGCGACGGAAACTTCCCCCAGGAGGCCTACTACTCGGCCTGGTACTACCTGCCGCAGAGCGTGCAGACCACCGTCGACTGGACGATCATGCAGTTCCGCGAACGGACGACGTCCGACCCGGCGGTGATCGCGCTTCACTACGACATCGATCTGCGCAGCCTGCCAGACGGGGAGACGATCTTGTGGTTCTTCGATCACGATCCCGTCTACCTGCGCGAGCCGACGCCCACGCCCGCGATTCCGGTGCCGATCGGCGCCTGGTTTCGGCTGGAGGTGTTCTACAGGCACGCGCTCGACGATACGGGGCGGCTGACGGTGTGGCAGGACGGCGTGCTCGTCTACGACATCACGGGCCGGTCGACCGGGACGAACAGCAACGTGTACTGGACCCCGTGCACGGTGGGCTACGACACGATCCCCGAGGCGGCGGTGATCTATGTCGATGATGCGATGATCAGCTTGCGGCGTCGGGCGGGGGTGACGTCCATGCCGGCGGCGGACTGAAGGTCGGAGCCCACTCGTTGAAGCGCGGTGGCGGCTAACCTGTGACGCCGCTGAGGGCGGTGTTGGCGACCTTCACCGCGCCGTTGTCGGTGAAGTCGGCCTTCAGGAGCGAGGAGTCGATTCCCAGCGCCACGCCCAGGGTCTTGGCGGCCGAGACGTGGGTGTCCGCCACGGCGATGTCGCCGCCGCCCGCCACGGCGTTGCCGGTGGCCGAGTCGATGCCGCCCGCGCCGTACACGCTGCCCGACAGCAGGACGGCGCCGCCGGTGACGCCCGGGTTCACGTTCTTGCCGATCATCACCATCACCGAGTGGTTGCCGAAGTGGTCGCGCCCGCCGCGCGACGTCACCTTCGAGGTGCCGCTCAGGTCGCGGCCGAACACGTTCATGGTGGCGAACGTCACCTGGTCGGTCAGGTTCAGCGACGCGACGGCGTCCATCACCGCCTGGATCCCCGGCACGCCGCGCTTCGAGCTGTCGTGGTCCGTGTGGTCGAACCACTCGTCGTACAGATCGGCGTCGGTGTGATTGTCCGCGCCGAACGGGATGTGCAGGGTGACCACCGGCGTGACCTTGGCGGCGATCAGCGCCGCCGCCGCCAGCGCCTGGCCGGCCACGCTGTTGACCGTGATCGAGTTCAAGGTGGTGGCCAGGCTGGTCGCCAGCTCGCGCACCTGCGACTGGCTGGCGGCCATGGCGTCCAGGAACTTCCCCTGCTCGGGCGTGCCGTCCGCCTTGAACAGCGCGTTCAGCTGGTCGAGCGTGGTGTCCCGCATCGTTCGCAACATCACCACCGGGTCGGTCTTCGAGCCGGTGAGCAGCTGCTTCAGCTGCAGCGGCGTCACGTTCGGCAACGTGCGCCCCTGGAACGAGATCGCCTCCAGCGCGTTTCCGCCCGTGCCGACCGACACGGGCTCGGGCTGCACGGTCCCCAGGCACTTGAACAGATGCTTGGCGTAGATCGATGGCCACATCTCGCCGCCCGCCGTGCGGCCGAGCAGCTTCATCACCTTCGGGTGATCGCCGTGCACGGTGCCGCCCGTCAGGTGATGGAAGAAGTTCGTGCGCGCCAGCACCGGCGCCGTCAGCGCCGACCAGGGCTTCGCCGCCGTCACCTTGGCCGTCCCCAGCATGAAGTCGGTCGACGCCATCTCCGTCTGGGCCGGATGGATGATGGCGGCGTTGGTGTAGGTCCCCGGGCAGTTGCACGAGTGGGCGTCGCCCGCGCTCGACGCCGCCACGATCAGGAACTGCGCCTTCCCCATGTTGCTGATGGCGCAGGTCATGTCCTGCGCCGAGGCCTTGCGTGGATTCGCCAGGAACCAGGCCGGCAGCCCGGTGGCGAGCGCCCGCAGTCCCAGCGCCCCCGCGCTGCCGAACAGTCCCGTCAGCAGCGTCTCTCGTCGTGTCGGATTCTTCATGTTTGCTCGTCTCGCTCTTTAGATTCCGAGGGCCACGGAGGGCGGGGATTGGCAGGCCGCTGAAAACACCGAGCGCAACGAGTTCGTGGCGGTCGCTTTGCTGCCCATCGCCGCCGTGTAATGTCCCATCAGCGCCGTCACGGAGCCGGCGTGGTGTGGGTCGGACGGCGGCACGCCCATCACTCTCGTGACCATGTCCTCGATGGCGGTGGCGACGTTGCTGCTGGCGAACACGGAATTCGTCGTGCCGTCGACCACCACCTTGGCGATCGCCTCACACACCAGCTCGGTGGCGGCGCGGTAGAACAGGTTAGGATCCGGCGACGTCACCGGGAACTCGGTGCCGCGGCTGAAGGCGTCGGCCGGGATGGCGCCCGCCAGCTTGTTGGTGGCGCTGGTGACGTCGGTCGGCGTGGGGGTCTGAATGTCGCAAAGGTCGTTGACGCCCAGGCGGTTCGACAGCGCCGCGCACAGCTGGTCGCGGCGCGTGACGCTGATGGTGACGCCGTTCGCGACGAAGGTGGCCGTGCTGGCGGCGCTCGTCACCAGGGGCGACGAGAACAGCTCGCGCACCAGCGTCTTGAAGTCGTAGTTCGCGTTCTGGAACAGCAGCGCCACCCGCCGCATCTCGGGGTCGCTCTCCTCGCACTTGGCCGAGTTGGCGAAGAAGCAGAGCTTCTGCGTGGTGGCGAGCGCGAAGCGATTGACCGGCTGCCCGTCGACCTGGTTATCCGTCACCGTACCCATGAGGCGGCCGAAGTCGACGAGGCTGGTGCCGTTCTGCGCGACGTCGCCGAAGCCGAAGCTGCCGCCCGTGCTGGGCTTCGCGTTCACCTGATCGTTGTAGTCGTAATAGTCCTCCCAGAACTTCTTCATGGGATCGAGGCTCTTGTGGCAGCCGTAGCAGACCGAGCCGGTGACGGCGTGGGTGCCGTCGAGGCCCGTGGTGCTGGGAGGCGTGGGGATGATGGAGTCCGTGCTGGTGAAGCCTTGCCCCAGCGCCGCCAGCAGCGCCTGGTTCGCGGTGACCCGGTGCTGGTTGCTGTCGTTGGTGTTCCAGACCGCGAGAAAGGCCGGCGTGGTGAAGAAGCTGACCCGGGGGAGCTTCGAGGCCAGAGTCCCCCCCGAGGCGCGCAGGCCGGGGAGGTCGTACGACTTCAAGGGCGTGCCGCTGTTCGCGATGTTCACCATCTGCCAGTCGGACAGGTCCTGCGCCGTGAAGTACGGCTGGATGGCGTGCTCGAAGCATTCGAGATCGGTGGTGCCGGCGCCATTGTTGGACGAGTCACGCGGCACCACGCCCAGCAGCACCTGAAACAGGTACGTGCTGCCTGGATAGGTCGAGACCTTCGTCGAATCGCCGGCGCAGGTGGTGTACGCCGGACCCTTGCCGGTCGTCGTCGTGGGCGCGGCGTAGCCGAAGATCAGGTAGTTCGGGCTGCTGGGGTCGAGCGTGTCGGTGAGCGAGGGGCGCGTGCCGTGGTTGAACTGCCACGTCATCGTGTGGATGTCGTAGGGCATCTCGATCTGCATGTAGACGCTCTTCAGCGCCGTCGTCATCATGAACTGCGTCGTGGTGAGGATGTTCGTGAACGGCTTCCCCTCGGTGACGCCGAGCTCGAACGCCGTGCGGGCGAAGCTCTCCTTCAGGTTCTTGAACAGCAGCGGGAAGGCGTTGTCGCCGAACACGTTGTAGGGGAGGTCGAAGGCCCCCGGGCGCTTGCGAAGCTGGAACTCGAAGTCGAGCTGCGCCAGCGACGTCTGCTGGTAGGAGTTGCCGAAGAACAGGATCATCTTGTCCTGGAACTGCGGCGTGGCCATCCACGCGTCGATCAGCGTGCGCAGGCCGGCGGTGTCCTTGGCGGCCGTCACGTCGGCGTCGGTGGGGGCGAGCCCCGTCAGCACGCTCTTGATCTTGCGGAGGGCCGCGAACTCGGAGGCGGGCGCCGTGAAGCCGCCGCTGTCACCGCCGTCGCCGCCCGAGCCCCCGCCATAGGTGCCACCGCTGCCCGAGCCGCCGCCGGAGCCGGGGCCGGTGCCACCGCTGCCCGGATTGCCGCTGCCATTGCCGCCCGAACCCGCGGCCGTGCCGCCACCGCTGCCGCTGCGTCCTCCCGAGCCGGCACCGGTGCCGCCGCTGCCCGGGTCACCGCTGCCGTTGCCGCCCGAGCCCGACGCGCTGCCGCTACCGCCCGACGCGCCGGCGCCCGACACGGCCCCCGTGCAGCCGAGCGCTCCCCCTCCGAACAGGCCGAGGAGAATGGCCAGCCGGAAGTTCCTCGAGGAATGCGTCATGGGCTTCCTGTTCCTTTTTCTGATCGTCATCGCGCGTACCGGAAGGATCACCGTGAATAAGGGACATCCGCGCAAGGTCCGCTCATTCTTTTCGCGAGCCGGTGCAGTTTGGTGGGCTGGTGTGGATGCGGCGCATACATGTGTCCCCGTCAGAAGCCGAGCTCGAGCGCGAGCCCGGGGCGCGCCCGCCAGGTCGAAAGAACGGTCGTGAGCCGCCCATCGACATTTGCCTGGTAGTCGACGGCCACCGGCGCGACGTCGACGAGAAGGTCGATGGCGACGTAGGCGCGCGGCGAGAACCACCAGCCATCGCCGATCGCCGCGGTGAGGACGAACGTCGACGACCAGCGGGGGGCAGCGGGGGCGGCGGTCGCGGCCGCCGGTCCGGAAAATGGCGCCAGGCGCAGAAAATCGACGCCGGCGCCCAGGCGGACGCGCGCCGCGTGTCGCGACGGGGGCGCCTTCCGCCGCGCCAGCTCGAAGCCGGCGCGCGTGCTCGCCCCTGCGAGCTGGACCCCGAGGTCGACGTCTTGGCGCTCCACGCGCGACGACGCGAGGTATTGACCGGCGAGCCAGGCCGCCGCGCGCCAGGTCTCGAAGCGGTACCCCAGGGAGCCGATCACGCCCGGTCCCTGCGCGAAGGCCGGTCCGGAGCCGCGCACCACCGCGGCATAGAACAGCGCCAGCTCGCCCGACCTCTTCGCGGGCGTTCGGGCTGGCGGCGTCGCTGGCCTGGTGGGGGCGATGGCTGGGGGCGCGTCCGTCTTCGCGATCCGCGGCGCGGCTGGTGGCGCCGCCTGACTCAGCAGCAACGCCTGCGTCTCGGCGCGCGACAGCCCGGCTCGATCGTCCTCGAGCAGCGCTGCGAGCGACAGCTCGAGCACCGACGCCAGCGATTCGTGGTCGACGGCGTCGAAGTTCCCCGACAGCTCGACCTCCCTCAACAGGAACCGGTCTCGCTCGCGCGCGGCGAAGTAGATGCGGGCCCGGCGCGAATCCGAAAGGTCGAGCCAGGCGCGAATGGTGTTCACCGCGGGCTCCTCGCTCGGCGCCAGCAGGGCCCGCGGATCGAAGACGTCGCCCGCGTTCCACTTCAACGTGGCCCCGTCGAGGTTTCGTGTCCCCACCAGCGAGCGGGCCCAGCGCAGCGCCGTCGCGCCGCCGATCACGGTCAGCTGGATCGCCGGCGCCGCGTGCGCGGCCACGCCGGGCTCGGCCCACGCGCTCGACCCACTCGCGTGAGCAACGAGCGTCAGCGCGAGCAGCCCGATGAGGCGGCCGCTCACCTCAGCTCGGCGAGGCGCCGCCGCCCGAAGGGCACATAGCTGCTGTTCGGGAAATCGTCGAGCAGACGTTGCCAGGTCCGCTGCTCCTCCGGTCGGTCCCCCAGCGCGGCGAGCGCGCGGGCTCGGCCGTAGAGCGCCTCGGGGATCAGCCCGCCACCGTGCGCCGCCGTCAGGTAGCGATCGAATTCGACGAGCGCCGCGCCGGGAAATCCCCCCTCGCGAAGCAAGGTGGCGAGCGGCACGGCGGCCAGCACCGCCTCGGAGGTCCCGGGAAAATCATGCTGTAGCCTGCGATAGAGACCGGTGGCCCGCGTCGCGTCGCCCGCCCGACGGGCGTTACCTGCTTGCTGCAGCAGCAGCGCCGCCGACGCTGGACGTCGCGAGGGCGGACGATCGACCGGTGAGACCTCGGCGCGAGGAGGGGGCGGCGCCGCGATCTCCGCCGGCGCTGAACGCGGCGCGACCGGCCGCCCGCTCGCGAGCGATTGCGGATTCTGCCCTGTCTGTGACGGCGCCGGCCGCCGCCACCACCACACCGCCGCGCTGGCACTGCTGGCGAACAGGATCAACGCCGCCGCCACCGACAGCGTTCGCAGCGGGCGCGACGCTGCGCGCCGACCACGACCGGCCCCATGCCGCGCCACCGTCCACTGCCGGGCCGTCGCCGCCAGCCGCTGCAACCGGGAGCCGTCCTCGATGTCGACCGTCTCGGGATCGGCGAAGGCGGACAGGATCGCGTGGTCGTCACGGCAGCTCTCGCACCCCGCCCGATGGGCCTCGAAGGCGAGCGTATCGGCGGGGGACAGCGTGGCGCGCCGCGCTCGTGACGGAAGCTCGCTCCGACAGTCGCGCCTCATTCGCCCGTCTCCCGCAGCTCGGCCAGCGCCTCGTCGTTCTCGAGGCGGCGGCGCAGGGCGCGCTTGCCGAGGCGCAGCCGGCTCCACACGGTGTTGGGAGAAACCGACACCGAGTCGGCGATCTCCTCCACCGTGTAGCCGAGCACGAAGTGCAGCGCCAGCGCCTCGGCGATGACGTCCGGCAGCTCGTCGAGGAGGTTGCGGACGAGGGTGCGCCGTTGCTCCGCCAGGGTACTGGCCAGCGGCGACGGCCCGTCGTCGGTCATCTCTGGAGGCTGGGCCGGCAGGTCGGACCAGCGCTGGCGCAACCGCGCCCGTCGCCGCGCGGCCAGCGCCGTCAGCAGCGCTACCCGGCGGCTGAAGTGAATGACGCTGCAGTCGGCGCGGAAGCTGACCAGGCTCCCCATCAGGGCGATGACGGCGTCCTGGGCGATGTCGTCGACGTCGGGGCTGCCGCGGCCAATCACGCGGCGAATGACGTTCAGCATCCCGCTGCCCACGTGGGCGATCAGCGTGGCGGCGGCCTCGGGATCGCCGTCGGCGGCGGCGCGGGCGAGGGGCAACAGCTCGTCCGATCGCCTCGGCTCGTCGGGGACCGACGCGGCCCGCCGTCCCACGAACCTGCTTTCGGCGTCGAACGGTCCCATCCTCGCGTTACGATGAACAAGCCGTGCGATGGGGTCAAGCGGGCAATTGCGACATGAAAAATTCTGTCCTGGCCGTGATTGAATCGGGCGCCGTCGCGCAACACGCATGCAGGCCATGATCTCGCGCGTGATGGTCCTGGTCGCCTTGATCGTCGCTGGTGGCGCGGCGTGTGGGCGCCGCGGCGAGCTCCTCGGCACGGTGGCCGAAGGGGAGCTGGCGCCGCCCCACTTCGCGCCGCCGCAGCCGGTGATCGCGCTGTCGGATCCGGATTCGATCGACGAGGATCCGACGTTCACCGGCGATGCGCTCGAGCTGTACTTCATGTCGAACCGGAACGGCACCAAGGACATCTGGACGTCGCGTCGTGCGGTCACGACCGAGCCGTGGCCGTCGCCATCCCTGGTGACCGAGCTGTCCTCGTCGGCGACCGACTATTCACCGGGGATCTCGCTCGACGGGTTGAACATCTGGTTCGCCACCGATCGCGACATGAGCCGCGGTCGCATCTGGCACGCCGCGCGCGCCAGCCGCGCCGACGCCTGGCAGACCCCGACGCCGGTGGCCGAGCTGGCGAGCGGCAGCATCGACTTCGCGCCGGTCGTCGATTCGACCGGGACGACGATGGCCTTCACCTCGAATCGACCGGGCGGTGGCGGCTACGACATCTACTTCGCGACGCGGTCCACTTCCGCCGACGTCTGGGGGGCGGTCGCGGCGGCGCCCGGCGCCGTCAACAGCGCCAGCGACGAGTACGATCCGTTCGTGAGCGGCGACGACCGGGTGCTGTTCTTCACGTCGATGCGCTCGGGCGCGGGGGACATCTACTGGACGGCGCGCCGCTCCGTCGACGATCCTTTCCAGGCGCCCACCTTGCTTACCGAGCTCGACTCGGCCGACTACGACTCCGACTCGACGTTGTCACCCGACCTCACGTACATGATGTTTTCGTCGACCCGCTCGGGAAACGCCGAGCTCTACGAGACGACCGCGCTGGCGCCGTGATTCAAGGGCCGTTCTCGGGGACGGCCGCCGTCGCCAGACGGGCCAACTCGGCGGTTCCCAGGGCGTGGTCGTAGATGGCGATGTCGTCGAGGTCGCCGACGTACAGGCGATCGGCGTCATGCCAGCGCCCCATGAACAGCGTGGGGCTTCCCGACAGAATCGTCCGCGTGGTCGACGAGGTCATCTGCAAGGCGCCGTTCTTGTAGAACGACAGCAGCCCCGCCGCCGAATCGAGGGTGGCGGCCAGGTGCGTCCACTGGTCGACGTCGACGCAGTTGCAATCGAGGTACGCATAGTCGGAGTCCCCGGGCCCAATCCAGTAGGCGAATTCGTAGTACGAGCCCGAGGGGCTGAGCGTCACGTTCATCTGCCAGCCCCCGATGAATACGAGCTCGGTGCTGACCAGCGTGAGGTAGTCGGTGCCGAAGTCACCGCTCGGCGGTCGCGCCCACAGCGCCACCGTCCAGCTGGAGGCGGCGTCGGGGAACGACGGCACGCTCACGGCGTCACCCGACGCGAAGTGCAGGGCGCCCCCGAAATGGCCGTCGATCCAGGTTCCGCCGGTCAGCGTGCCGTCGTGTCCGTGGCCCGAATGATCGGTGGCCGTGGCCCCGGTCGAATCGTCGAGCGGCCAGTGCGCCACCAGTCCGGTGAGCAGCGGATCAGGCGCGCGCTCGGCCACGTCGAGCGGGGCCGCGCCGCAGCCCAGGGCGAGCGCGCCGAGCGCCAGCGCGGCGCGCTTCAGAGCCATGCCACCACCGACAGGCAGCCCAGCAACGTGGGGCGTCCCCCCTCGGCGAGGTTCGTCCCGGCGAAGCGAATCAGCGGGTAGGGCGCGTCCCGTTGCGCGTGAACCTCGCCCGCCAGCTGAAAGCGTTCGCCCAGCGACACGCGCAGACCGGCGCCGACATCGCCCACGGCGGCCCAGATCGCCGCTCCCTTTCCCCGATAGGTCGCCGGTGCGGTCGCCACCCCTTCGGCCGAGACGCGGGTCGCGCCGAGGCCGAGTGACAGGAATGGTTGCACGACCCGCCCCAGTCGAAAACGAACCAGCGCTTCGACGAGCGCGAGCTGCTGTGACACCTCGGCGTCCCCGAGCGGCGCCGTGATGCGGGCTCGGCTTCCCAGCCCTGCCACCGTCAGCCGGCCCGCGAAGCGGGCGCGCGGTGCCAGTGCCGCCTCGGCGCGCACCAGCGGCAGCACCGACGGCGGGATGCCGTCGAGGCTCCCCAGCGCCAGGGCGCCGATCTCCACGGCGAGCCGCGAGCGGGCGGGCGCCACCTGCGACGCACCGTCCGCTGGGTGGCTGATCACCATGACCGACGCCGTCGAGGGGGGCGCCCGCGGCGGGCTCGCCGGGGGCTTCACCAGCTCGACGGCGGGCCCGGCGGGTGGCGCGTTCTTGGGGCCGAGCGCCGCTTCGAGGAAGCTGGCCCGCAACAGCTCCAGCGCTCGTATCGACAGGATCTCGGCGCTTCGGCTGCCTTCCGGCTCGGTGGGGATGGGCCGGCGCACGGTCTTGCTGGTCGCGCGATCGATGACCCACAGAGCCCCCGCGTCCTCGGGGTCGTCGCCGAACAGGGCGACGACGGCGACGACGTTCGCGGGCAGCCCGGCGGGCTCCATCGCCGCGCGAACGGTTCCATTCACCGGCACGTCCGCGAGCTCCACGCCGAACCCGGCCGCCACCAGCTCGCCGCGCAGCCTCACGATCGCTTCGGTGGCGACCGCGCCGGCGTGGGCAGGCCGCAACAGCCGCACCGTCGCCGCGAGGACGTTCGTGCCGACGAGCGCGACCGCCAGCGCGCAGGCCGCCGGGACGAGCTGACGAGCGCGCGTCACCGACTGTCGTCGAGGAAGGCGCGCGCCGTCGCCGCGTACGTCCCCGTGGGGAACCGCTGCAGATAGACCGTCGCGATCTCGCGCGCGGCCGTGGGGCCCCGCACCTTCGCCATCGCCGTCATCTTTCGCCCCAGAGCTTCGGATGCGTACGCGCCGAGCGGCGCCTCCTTGAGGTAGCGATCATACCATTCGAGGGCGCGCGTCCCACCGCTGGGAGCTCCGTCCTCGAGTCGGCCCAGGAGAAAGGCCGCGTCGCTCGCGCGCGCCGACTGCGGGAATCGGGCGCGCTCGGCGAGCAACGCTTGGCGAGCGATGTCGTCGCGTCGACGGTAGCGGGCCGCATCGCCCAGCGCCGCCAGATCCGCGGCGGACGACTCCGTCAGTGACGCCTTCAGACCGCGCCGTTCGGCGTCCTGCAAGATCCCCTCGAAGTCACCGGTGCCGAGGGCGGCCACCCAGTTTCGGGGCGCGACGCGCGACGTGCGGTCGGCCGTGGCGCGTGTCGCCGGCGCCGGAGCGCCGGGGTGCTTTCCCTGTGGTGCGGCCGCCGCCGGCGCCTCGGCCGGTGCGGGCGCCACCGATTCTCCGTGCCCACCGTTCGTCTCGTTCTGGCGCAGCAGCACCTCTTTCGTCTGCACGTTCACCGTCAGGTGCTGGCCCCCGCGAACGGCGACGGCTCCCTCGGCCACGGGACCGGTGACCGCCACGAGACCCTTCTTCATGTCCACGTCGAGCCGCTCCGTGGCGCCGTTCCACGACGCCTTGAACGTCGTGCCGCGCACGGTGATCAGGAACGGTCCCGCGTCGATCAACCACCGCGCCTCCGGGCGCGGCGTCACGTTCACTTCGGCCTCTCCCTGCTCGATGGCGAAACGCGCTCCGTGATCGTCGACCTTCCCCAGCCGGCCGCGGGCGCCGGGCATCAAGCGGATCTCGGTCCCCTCCGCGAAGCGAAGCGCGGCTCCAGTCGTCCCGGAGGAACGCAGATAACCCCCGTCGCCCACCTCGCCGCCTTCGACCCGATAGGCAAGCGCGCGCCCTACGACCGGCGTGGAACGTCGAAGCGCGCGAAGGACCACGACGCTCCCCAGCGCGACCACCCCCAGCGCGAACACGGGCAGCCAGATCCGACCCATCAGCGGGCCCGCGCGTCGGCGCGGGCCCAGTCGAGATGTCACCGCCCGCAGTCCCTCCACCCGCTGCGTGGGGCTCATCGGGCGCGCCGTCGCGCGCACCAGCGCCGCGACCTCCTCGACGTGGGTCACTCGTTCATCGGGTCCGTTCATCGCGTCCTCTCCGTCACCCCGCCACCCTCACGACGCTTGCGCTCGAAGAACGCCCCCAGCTCGGGATCACCGGCGATCCAGCCCGAGACGCGGGCCGAGGCGCGGGTGAGAGCGCGCTTGACCGTGGACAGCGACAGCTCCATGGCGGTCGCCACCTCCTCCAGGGTCATCGCCTCGAGGTAACGCAACGAGAACACCAGCCGCTCGCGGGCCCCCAGCTGATCGAGCGTCGTGTAGAAGCGCCGCAGCACTTGCCGCGCCTCCGCGTCGACCGCCGAGACGGGCGCGTCGGGCAACTCGCCCGAATCCGACAGCAGGACGAAGCGACGCGCCCGGCGCCGCCGCAACTCCCACTTCACGATGCGGATCGCGAACGAAACGACGAAGCTGCGAAAGGCGGTCGGCTCCTTCAGCGTGTGCACGCGCGCGAACAGGCGATAGAAGACCTCCTGGGTGACGTCCTCCGCCTCCGCTTCGCGGCCGAGGGCCCGATTCGCGATCCCGTAGACCATGGGGGCGTACCGGTTCCAGGCGACGGCGGGGGCCCAGGACTCGCCGCCGATCAGGGCCAGTGCCACCTCGGCATCGGTCAGCTCCGCGCGCGGCCCGGTCGGCAGCACGTAGATCGGAACCGGAGGTCGTTCGGTCGCCAATGATCCAGCTCGTGGCAAGTTGTCGGTCAGTAGCGCCCAGGGGCCAATTGGGGTCAGAAGGCGCCGACGAAAGCGCGAGATGAGCCGCCGCCGCGCGTTGGCGCTACGGAAGGGTAGCCCGTTTTTTCGTCCGCCGCCGGTCCCGTCGGCGGGGCGGGTGTTTGTCTCGACGTTTCCCCGAGGAGAACATGTCTCGAATGTCCTGTCCCCGACGCGATCTTGCTGTTCCCGCCTTGCGCTGCCACCCCGTCGTCCAGGGGATCCCCGGTGCGCGCTGGCTCCTCTGGGCGGCGGTCGCCGTGACGGGGTGCGTGCCTGCCGGGGCAGGCCCCGACGGCGGGCACGTCGACGGGGCGGGAGGCAGCGTCGTCCCCGGCACGGGCGGCTCGGGGAGCGGCGGGGCGCTGGCCAGCGGCGGTGCATCGGCCAGCGGCGGCGCGAAGGCGAGCGGGGGGAGGCCCGGAACGGGGGGCGCCCTCGGGTCGGGTGGGGCGACGTCGTCCGGGGGCATTTCCGCCTCCGGCGGGAGCCCTTCGTCCGTCGGCACGGGCGGTTCGGGCCCGTCAGGTGCCGGGGGCTCGTCGTCCGGTGGCGCTGGCTCGGGCGGCGCGGCGGTGGGCGGAGGCGGGCGGCCGGCGACCGGTGGCGTCGTGGGGAGCGGGGGCGGTCCCGCCACGGGGGGAGCATCGGGGACCGGGGGCGTCACGAGCAGCGGCGGTCGCGCGGCAACGGGCGGATCGCCGGGCACGGGTGGGATGGTCTCCACCGGCGGCATTGCCGCGACGGGCGGAACGATCGGCACGGGCGGGACGGCGAGCACGGGCGGCGCGCCCGGTACGGGCGGCATGATTGGTACGGGCGGCGCCACCTCGTCGGGCGGAACGTCGGGCAGCGGCGCGGGGAAGGTCCTCGGGGCCTGTCGCTTTCATTTCGGGACCACCGACGGGATCGCCAAGAACAACGCCGCCCTGATCCAGCAGCTCGACTTCTTCACGCCGGGCTGGATGGGGCAACAGGACACCTTCGACATGCAGTACGTCTGCGACTACACCAAGGCGGGCGGCACGTTCGCGAATCAGGTGCCTGCCGTGGTCGCTTACGTGGCGGCGTTCTATGCGAAGCGCCACGACAACCTGAAGGACTGCAACGCGACCGGGTCGCAGCAGGATCTCTGCCAGGTGGGGGCAGGCTTCATCACCGACAATCTCGCGAGCATCGTCGCCGCCTACGAGAGCTACGCGGCGGGCTTCGCGAACTGCTATGGCACCACGCGCCCCATCATCTTCCTGATGGAGCCCGACTTCTATCAGTACACGATCAGCAACCAGCAGCGCCCCTGGACCGCGCAGACGGCCGGCACGATCATGAGCATGTTCGTCGCGGCCATCAAGAAGCACCTGCCGAACGCCGTGTTCTCGATGGACATCTCGCCGTGGGTGGCGCCCAGCGACGGGCAAGACAACGGCAAGCAGTGGTACGGAAACTTCGACATGACGGCGTTCACGTTCATCAACACCTCGGGCGGCTCCACGCAGGCGAACAGCAGCAAGATTCGCGGCGACATGATGACGTGGGGCGGGGTCAGCCAGGTGACCGGCAAGCCGATCCTGGCCGACACCGGCTACGGCGTGAACGGCAGCTCGGCCGGCCCCGACACCGCCTGGGACATGCCGGCGAACATCAACGCCCGCATCGCCGATGGTGTGATCTCGATCAGCCAGTACAATCCCAGCTCGAATTGGGGAACGACCATCTCCGGCCTTCGCACGCAGCTGAACGCGCCGCGCTTCTGTCCGTGAGCCGCGCGGCGCTGGCGGTGCTGGTCGTCCTGGCGCTGGGGTGCCGGACGGGGCCCCGGCGAAGGGCGTCGGCCGTCGCGCCGCCGGGATTCGCGCCGCCGGGATTCGCGCCGCAGTCGGCGGCGTTCGAGCTCCCTTTCGGCGGCGAGGCGACCGAGGACTTCCGTTTGACGGGTGCCACTCAGGGCGCGGCCTTGATCGTCGTGAGCGGCGGCGATCCCGATCTGCGGATCGAGCCGCTGCCGGGCGACCACGACGTGAACGCCGGGCTGAGGATTCGTGCCTCGGGACGCAAGGTGGGCGTGCGGGTGGGGACGTTGCTCGTCGCCACCGGGCTGAGCGCGCCCCGGCAGGTGCCGCTGCTGTTCGCGCTGCGCGTGCGGGGCACGCTGCGTGTCTCGCCTACGAATCCGCTCGTCGATCTGAGCAATCCGTCGGTGAGGGGGACTTTCATCGACGTCAGCAGCGCGCGCGCCGACTTCGTGGTGACGGCGGTGGAGATCAAAGCGGGGCCCTTCACGGCGTCGTTCGAACGCTCGGCCGCCGCCGCGACGTTTCGGATCACCGTCACGGCGTCGACGGAGAAGATGGCGAAAGGGGCGCGGGGCGCGGCCGGGACGCTGGTGGTGCTCAGCAACGACGCGGCCGAGCCGCGCAAGGAGATCCCGCTGTTCGCGTTCGGCGCCAGCGACCCTCCCCGCTGAGACGCCTCGCCACCGGCCCGGCGCCGATCACATCCCCATGTCCTTGCGGATGGCCGTCACCATCATGCAGTGGTTGATCAGATCGGACGGCACCGACGTCACCTCGGTGGTGTAGTTCAGCCCGTTCGGCCAGAAGTGCTGCGTGTCGGCGTGGACCTCGTCGGCGGCGTTGCCGGTGATGGCGCGCAGCTGGGCCGTGGCGTTGGTGCCGGTGAAGATTCCGCTCACCACCAGCGCGTCGAACTGCGTGCTGCCGATGCCGACGGTGTGCGAGATCTCGTGCATCGCCGTGATGTAGTTCATCGTGTCGGTCGAGCCGAAGCGGATCGACCCGTTGACGTTGCCGTCGGCGGTGGCCACCGACGGGACGTACGTGACCGTGTCGGCCTTGGTGATGCCGGTGTAACAGTTGTAGTACATGACGGCCAGGTCCATGGCGGGCGTGATCTTCGCGTAGGCGGCCGTCTCGTCGGCGGTCGGCTGCGACGCCTTGGTCAAGGTGTACGTCACGTGGCCGGTCATGGGGCAGTTCACGAAGCCGCCGCCCGCGCCGCCGCTCGCCGCGCCGCCGTGGCCACCGGTCGCCGGGGCGCCGCCGCTGTTGCCGCCCCCGCCGCCCCCGCCGCCCGTCACACCGCCGCTCGAGGAGCGCCCGCCGGCCGCGCTCCCCCCGGTCGCGTGGCCGCCCGGTGCGCTGACGCCGCCCGAGCCGATCGCGCCCCCCGCGGCTTTTCCGCCCGAGCCGACGGCGCCGCCCGAGCTGGCTCCGCCCGACGAGGAGGTCATGCCTCCTGAACCGAGCATTCCGCCCGAGCCGGGCGCGCCTCCCGACGCAGCGGCGACGCCGCCCGAGCCGGGCGCGCCTCCCGAGGAAGTCGTCGTCGTTCCGCCGGAGCCCGGCGCGCCGCCGCTTCCGTTCGCGCCAGCATCGTCGGCGCCACCGCCACCGCCGCCGCCGGACGCGCCGCAGCCGAGCAACCCCGCGAACGCGAGCGCCACCATCCAGACGCGACAGCGAGCAATTGACGTCGAGAATCGAACCGACATTCGCAGCACCTCGGGGAAAGGGGACCGGGGGAGTCGTGCGCATCATAGACGGAAACGGGCGCCGCCGGCGCGTGTGACAAATCGGTGCGCCCCTTTCGTTGCGGCGAAAGAGGCGCGATACTGGGACGGCTGATGGCGAAAGCGGGCCGATCGGGTGACTCTTCGCGGACCGTCCGCAAGCGGATCGAGGCGGCGGCGTCCGGCAAGGTGAAGGTGGCCATCACCGACATCGACGGGATCCTGCGGGGCAAGTACATCAACAAGGACAAGCTCGCCGCCGCGCTGGACGGTGGCTTCGGGTTTTGCAATGTCATCTTCGGCTGGGACGCCGCCGACGTCTGCTACGACGACGCGGCCTACACCGGGTGGCACAGCGGCTATCCCGACGCGCACGCCCGGCTCGACCTCGACAGCTACCGCGAGGTGCCGTGGGACCGGAACGTCCCCTTCATGCTGGGCGAGTTCGTCGACGAGGCGGGGGCGCCCCTGCCCATCTGCCCCCGTCAGGTACTGAAGCGCGTGCTGGCGCGGGCGGCCGCCGCCGGGCTGCACCCGTTCACGTCGCTCGAGTACGAGTTCTTTCATTTTCGCGAGACGTCGCAGTCGCTGGCCGACAAGGGGTTCGTGGCTCCGACGCCGCTGTCGCCCGGCATGTTCGGCTACTCGCTGCTGCGGCTCGGGCAGAGCCGGGACTACGTGAACGCGCTGTTCGACGAGATGGCGGCGTTCGGCGTCCCCATCGAGGGGCTGCACACCGAGACGGGCCCCGGCGTCATGGAGGCGGCGCTGCTGTATTGCGAGGCGCTCGAATCGGCCGATCGCGCGGTGCTGTTCAAGAGCGGCGCCAAGGAGATCGGCCACCGCTTCGGGATCCTCCCCTCGTTCATGGCGAAGTGGAACGCCGACCTGCCCGGCTGCAGCGGACACATCCACCAGAGCCTGTGGGATGCCGCGGGCAAGAAGAACCTGTTTCACGACGAGCGCGCGCCCACGAAGATGAGCGCGCTGTTCGAGAGCTACGTGGCCGGCCAGATGCGCGCGCTGCCCGAGCTGTTGCCGCTCTACGCGCCGACCATCAACAGCTACAAGCGGCTCGTCGAAGGGGCGTGGGCGCCCACCAAGGTCAACTGGGCCATCGACAACCGCACCACCGCGCTGCGCGTGATCCAGGGCGGCCCGAAGTCGACCCGGCTGGAGACGCGGGTGGGGGGCTCGGACGCCAACCCGTACCTGGCGCTGGCGGCGGCGATCGGCAGCGGCCTGTGGGGCATCGAGCAGAAGCTGAAGCTCGAGGCGGCGCCGGTGAAGGGGAGCGGATACGCCGACACGAAGGCGCCGGTGTTGCCCCGGAACCTGGCGGAGGCGACCGAGCGGTTCGACGGCTCGGCGATCGCGCGCGAGCTGTTCGGCGACGCGTTCGTCGACCACTTCGCGACCAGCCGGCGCTGGGAGTGGCGGCAGTACGGCAAGGCGGTCACCGACTGGGAGAGAAAGCGGTACTTCGAGATCATCTGAGGGGCGCGCGGTGCGCCCGGACGCGAGGAGAAACGACATGGCCATCCACCAGTACAACTTTCCCACGCGGGTTCACTTCGGCTCGGGGGCGGTGAAGCTGCTCCCCGCCGCCCTGAAAGAGCTGGGCGTCAGCCGTCCGCTGATCGTCACCGACAAGGGGTTGGCTCCGCTGGCCCCGGTGACCGGCACGCGTGACCTGCTGACGCAGGCCGGTCTCGCCACGGAGGTGTTCTCGGGCATCTGGGGGAACCCGGTGAAGTCGCAGGTGACGGCCGGCGTGGCGGTGTTCGCCGCGCATCGGGCCGACGCCATCGTGGCGCTGGGGGGCGGGGCCGCCATCGACGTCGCCAAGGTGATCGCGCTGATGGTCCATCATCCCGGCGATCTGTTCGACTACGAGGACGATCTGGCCGGGGCGCGTCCCATCGACCAGAAGCTGCCGGTCTACGTGGCGATTCCCACCACCGCTGGGACGGGCAGCGAGGTCGGTCGCAGCTCGGTGATCTCGAACGACGACACGCACGTGAAGAAGATCATCTTCTCGCCGCGCTTGATGGCGCTGCGGGTGTTCGCCGATCCCGAGCTGACCTTGGCGCTGCCGTCGGCGGTGACGGCGGCGACCGGCATGGACGCGCTGACCCACCTGGTCGAGTCGTATCTGGCCAAGGGATTCCAGCCCCTGTGCGACGGGATCGCGTACGAAGGCGTGCGCATCCTGACCCGCAGCCTGCGTCCGGCCGTCGAGTTCGCGCGCCGGATCGAGGCGGGCGAGAAGGCGCTGCTCGGCGACCCACGCCATCTCGAGGCGCGCGCGGGAATGTTGAACGCGGCCCTGATGGGCGGGGTGGCGTTCCAGAAGGGGCTGGGCGTGACGCACTCGCTGGCGCATGCGCTGTCGACCGTGTGCGACCTCCACCACGGGCTCGTCAACGGCATCTGTCTTCCGTACGCCATGGCGTACAACACCGACGTGGCGGGGGGGCGGCTGGGTGAGCTGGCCCACGCGGCGGGAGCGCCGGTCGAGACGGCGGATGGCTTCATCGCCTGGCTGGTCGAGCTGAAGGCGGCCGTGGGGATTCCCCGCACCCTCGCCGACGTGGGCGTGACGCGCGCGCACCTCGACCGTCTGGTCGGGATCGCCGTGGTCGATGTATGCCATCCCAACAACCCCAAGCCGGTCATCGAGGCCGACTTCCGGCGGCTGTTCGAGCGGGCGCTCACCGGGACATGAGCGGGTCGCCGGTGGTCCCGGGACCGGTGCGCATCGGCGTCTCCGCGTGCATCATGCACGCCGATCCCACGCGCGCCCTGTTCAAGGGCAAGACGCTCCTCTACGCCGAGGAGTCGATGCTGCAGTGGCTGATGGCGGAGGGGGTGTTGCCGATCCTGCTACCGCGGGCGAGCGGCGCGCTGTGGGCCAAGGATCTCGTCGAGGGGCTGGCCATCGACGGCTTGATCTTGCAGGGGGGCGTCGACATGGCGCCCGAGAGCTACGGGGAGACGCCGGTCCGCCCGGAGTGGTCGGGCGATCGCGCGCGCGACGTCTACGAGATCGAGCTCATCTCGCTGTGCCTGGCGGCAGACAAGCCGGTGCTGGGGATCTGTCGCGGGGCGCAGGTGCTGAACGTCGCGCGGGGCGGGACGCTGTGGCAGGACGTCGCCACGCAGTTCCCCCAGGGGAAGGTCCATCGCGACTGGGACGTCTACGATCGCCACACCCACGACATCGAGATTGAATCGGGCTCTCGTCTGGAGGGGTGGTACGGCGCGCGTGCGGGGCGCATCAACAGCATCCATCACCAGGGGCTGCGCGGGCTCGGGCGCGATCTGGTGGTCGAGGCGCGCTCGGTCCCCGACGGTCTGGTCGAGGCGATCAGCTTGACCGGGGGCGCCTTCGCGTACGGCGTGCAATGGCACCCGGAGTTTCTGGCGACCCTGCGCGATCCAGGGCTGCTGGATCCGGGGCTCTTGCTGCGTGGTTTTCTGGACGAGGTTCGCAGGAGAAAACAATGAAGATCATCAATCCCGCCACCGGACAGGTGCTGAAGGAGCTCGAGGACGACACGCCCGCCACGGTGGGTGCGAAGATCGCGCGCGCGCGCGCCGCGCAGCCCGCGTGGGCCGCGCTTCCGCTCGGGGACCGCCTGGCGGCGATCGCGAAGTTTCGCGACCTCGTCGGGGAGAACAAGGACTATCTGGCCCGGCTGCTGACTCACGAGATGGGGAAGCCCATCTCCCAGGCGCGCAACGAGCTGGCGGCCCTGCCTGGGCGCATCGATTTCTTTCTGCAGAAGACCGCGGCCGTCCTGACCGACGAGGTGGTCTTGCAAGAGGGGGACGATGGTGCGCCCAGCCTGCAGGAGATCGTCGCTCACGAACCGCTTGGCGTGGTCGCGAACGTGTCGGCCTGGAACTATCCCTACTTCGTCGGCTCGAACGTGTTCGTGCCGGCGCTGCTGGCGGGGAACGCCGTCCTCTACAAGGCGTCGGAGTTGACCACGCTGACGGGGCAGCGCATCGTCGAGCTCCTTCACCAGGCCGGCGTCCCGGTCGACGTGATGATCGCCGTCGTGGGCGGTGGCGCGATGGGCGCAGCGCTGGTGGCGGGGCCAATCGACGGCGTCTTCTTCACGGGCAGCTATGCGACGGGACGACGCATCGCCGACGCGGTCGCGGGGCGCATGCTGAAGGTGCAGCTCGAGCTGGGCGGCAAGGATCCGACGTACGTGTGCGACGACGTGAACGTGAACGCCGCCGCCGAGAGCCTGGCCGACGGCGCCATGTACAACAACGGTCAGAGCTGCTGCTCGGTCGAGCGCATCTACGTGCAGCGCCGCATCTACCCCGCGTTCGTGGAGGCGTTCGCCGCGGTAGTGCGCGGCTTCGTCACGGGCGATCCGATGGACGACAAGACGTACATCGGCCCGCTGGCCCGGCGCGAGCAACTGGCCGTGCTGGAGGCGCAGGTGGCGGACGCCGTCGGCAAGGGGGGACGCATCGTCGTCGGCGGCAAGCGCGTTCAACCGGGCGGCAACGTGTTCGAGCCGACGGTGGTCGCCGACGCGACGAACGCGATGTCGCTGATGCGCGAGGAGAGCTTCGGGCCGGTGATCGGCATCGCGCCGGTCGACGACGACGACGAGGCGGTGCGGTTGATGAACGACACCGACTACGGCCTGACGGCCGGCGTGTATTCGGTGGATCGCGCCCGCGCCCACGCCGTCCTGGCCCGGGTGGACGCCGGCAGCGTGTACTGGAACTGCTGCGACCGGGTCAGCCCGCGCCTCCCCTGGACGGGCCGTCGGCATTCGGGCATGGGGTCGACGTTGTCCACGGACGGCATCCGCGCCTTCGTGCGGCCGAAGGCGTGGCACCTGCGCCGACCGCCCATTGCGTCGTGACCGGACGCACGCGGGCAAGCCGCGGGGGTTGACGGGCGCGGCTTCCCGATCCCAACTGAACGAACCATGAAAAGGATCGTCTTCCTCGTCGGGGCCGGCATCCCCCTGCTGGCGGCCGGCTGCGGCACCCAGCGCTACGGCTTTCGTCCCGCGACCATCGCCTCGTCGAGTGAGCTGGGATTTCCGGCGTCTCACTATGTCGTGCCGCCCGAGGCCCCCAAGGGCGAGGCGTTCGTGACATCGTTCGGCACGCGCGAGATCGAGCAGGGGGCCGGCGGCGCGCAGCTGATCCACGTCAGGCTGGCGGTCGCGAATCAGGCGAGCGACAAGCCCTGGTCGATCGACCCGGGGAAGTTGCTGCTCAACACCGGCAAGGGGGCGCCGCAGCGTCCGGACTTCATGGAGATCGACGGCCGCCAGAACGGCAGCACCGAGATCGCGCGCGGCGAGCGGAAGGTGCTAGACCTCTACTTCCGCATGCCGGGCGGCGCGCCCGACGCGCGCGCGGTGCCGTCGTTCGATCTCGCCTGGCAGGTCGACATCGGCGACAGGGTCTTCACCGAGCATACGCCCTTCATGCGTGAGCCTTACCAGGACTACGAGAACGCGAGCCAGAGCGCGGTCGCCGTGGGCGTCGCGCCCCCCTGGTGGATCGGTTGGTACGGCCCGCCGTACTGGGGACCTTACGGCCCTTGGGCCTATGGTTACTGGCCGTACTACGGCTACGGGCCACGCGTCGGCGTCGGGATCGGCGTGCGCGGCTACTACGGCGCGGGCTACCATGGCTCGGCGGGTGGCTTCGGGGGCGGGCATTCGCGCGTGGGACCGACCATGCGCGGCCGCCACTGATCGGCTGCGGGCGACCCGCGCGGCATTCGCCACCGGGCGGGCATCGGTGTGCGCCGGGCCTGGGTCCTATGCGGGAATGGCGCGAGTCGCCCCCGGGAGAATAAAATGCGCGTCGTGGAGGTTGGAACAGGCAGCATGGAAAACAGCACCGAAGATCGCATCGACACAGCACCGTCCTTTTCGGCGCGCCTGAGGGCACGTCTGCGGGAAGATGCGAAGGTTCTGGCCCTGGTCGCTTGCGCGGCCGTCGCGGCCCCCGCCTGCACCGAGGCCGCAGCGGCGCCGTCCGCGCCCCCGGCTCAGCCCGCGGCGATCACGCCCAAGGTCGAGAAGCCGGCAGAGGCGCGCGTCCTGTCCAACGCGTTCGCGACGACGGCGAAGGCCTTGCGGCCCAGCGTCGTGCGCATCGACGTCGAGTCGGGGCCACCGCGCATGGCGCGTGGCGGTCGGGGCAAGCCGAACATGCCCGACGACGTCCCGGACATCTTCAAGCACTTCTTCGACATGGAGCCGGGAGACGGTCCGGGCCTGCAACCGGGCGGTGGAATGCGACACGGCACCGGCTCGGGCATCGTGATCGACATGGCTGGCGACATCGTCACCAATCGCCACGTGGTCGAGGATGCGTCGAAGGTGACGATAACCCTTTGGGACGGGACCGAGCTTCCCGCCAAGGTGGTCGGTGCCGATCCGCGCACCGACGTCGCCGTCGTTCGTCTCGAGAAGGTGCCTCACGGTCTCATCGCCGCGCGGCTGGGGGACTCCGAGAAGCTGGAGGTCGGCGAGTGGGTGCTGGCGATCGGTAGCCCCCTTGGCCTCGACCAGACCGTGACGGCGGGGATCGTCAGCGGCAAGGGGCGCGCTGGCCGCCGCATTCACATGTCGGGCGACCGCGTGCGCGCGTACATCCAGACCGACGCGAAGATCAACCCCGGCAATTCGGGCGGACCGCTGGTCAATCTCGACGCCGAGGTGGTGGGCATCAACACGCTCATCAACGCCGGCCCCGGTGGCGCTTATGGCTTCGCGATTCCCATCAACGAGGTCCGCCGCGTCAGCCAGGTGCTGTTGAAGGACGGGCGTGTTCGCTATCCGTTCCTCGGCGTGATGGTGGGTGATCTCTCCGAGCTGGAGGCGTCGAAGCGGGCCACCCTGGGGACGAGCATTCCCGAGCGCGCCGCCTACGTGAGCGAGGTGTCCGTCGCTGGACCGGCCGCCAAGGCCGGCGTGCAGGCGGGGGACATCATCACGCAGATCGACGGGCGCAAGATCGAATACGGCGCCGACGTGGTCGATTACGTGTCTTCACAGCCGATCGGCACGAAGGTGCGACTGACCGAGCTGCGCGGCGGCAAGCCGGTCACCAGCACCGTGACGCTGGGGGAGCTGCCCGGGGCGGAAGAGAACACCGTGGCGGACTCGGGGAAGATCGGTCTCGGCCTGCAGACGTTGACGCCCGACATCGCCGACTCGCTCGGCCTGCCCAAGGGGGTGAAGGGCGCGGTGATCTCCGACGTGGCTGCGGGGAGCCCGGCCGACCGCGCCGGCTTGAAGGAGGGCGAGGTCATCGTCGAGGTCGATCGAAAGCCGATCGGCTCGGGCGAGGACGCTGTGGGAGCCTTGCGGACGCCGCACGCCGGTGGGCATCTGGTGCGGGTGCGCGGTCAGGCGGGGGCACGGTTCGTCACGCTACCCGGAGGAAACTAGTTCGACGAGCTCAGTCGAGGGTGTAGTCACCCTTGATGGGGTGACCGGGGCGCGCCTTCAGGAATTCGACGCGCTCCGTGCCGCTGTCGGGCCGAAGCACCAACCGGTGAGGACCACACGACACCTTGAATTTGTGAAGCGGTGTCCGATGGCCGGTGTCCTCGCCGTCGATCCAGACCTCCGCCGACGGTGTGGAGGCGATCTTCATCGAGCATCCGCCCGACCCATTCGCGCGAGACGGCGGCGGTGGCTCGACGGGAAGTGGCTGAACGGGCGCCACGATCGGAGCGGCGTCGCGAGGAGGCGCGGCGGCCGGCGCCGACACGGCCGGGCGAGCGGGGGCGGACGGGTCAGGCGTGTTGACGACGGCGACCGGCGCGGCGGCGGATGATGCCTTCAGGCCGAAGCCCCCCGGCAGGCGGCTCTTCACGAGGACGCCACCGCCCACGAGCGCCGCCAGCAACGCCACGCCCCAGGCCGCCGAGGTCCACTTTCGCGAGCCTCGAAGGCGGACCGACTCGATGTCGACGGTCGGCACATTGGCCCAGGTGCCGACGTTGGTGAATCCCGACTGCCGCGGCTGCACCGGTTGCACCAGCGGATGGTGCTGCAGCGTGGGGATGCGCGCCCGCGGCGCCGGGAACGTCCCGGTGCTGAACGTGGCGCCCGAGGTGCCGGTGGCGGCCGGCCGCGGGGCCCGCGGCTCCAGCGACAGCGCGTCGAGGGCGTCCGAATCCTCGGGCCACGACGACGGTGACGACGGCATCAGCGCGGCCGGGGACACCACGGTCGACGGAACGCTGGGCGAGGATCGCCGCGTCGGGGGTGGTGAGACCGACGGCAACGAGAACGGCGAGCGACGGATCAGCGTCTCGGCGTCGTCTGGTCTGACCGCCGCCGTCACCACGGGTGCCCGCCGGACGCTTCGTCGCCCGCGGCTGGCGCTTCCCGCGCGTCGGTCCACTTCGCCCGAGTCGGCTTCGGCCTCGATCTCGACGTCGTAACCCTTCTCGCGGGCCACGTGCGTCAGCAGATCGAGATCGAGCGACTCCTCCGCCTGGATGCGCGTGCTGACGTTGCCGCCACTGCCTCCGCTGTCCGCCTTGGCGACCAGCGGCCACAGCGTCCGGACATCCATCTCCTCGGTGACGTCGCTGGCCGGCGTGGTGGGCAGGGCGGACGGCACGCGGGACGTCGTCGGTCTGCTGGCGACGATTCGCGCGCTGCGCCTGTCCGCGGCCGTCACGGGAATCGGCGCCGGGATCGCCGCCCGCGCGCCGGTGGCTGCATCCTTGAATCGGGCCGCGAACGCCAGCACGTCGTCGAAGCGATCGGCGGGCGACGGGCTCAGCGCGCGGCGAATGACGTCGTCCAGGGCGGGCGGGAGCCCCGGGACCAGCTCGCCGAGCGGCGAGGGCATCCGCGTGGTCATCGTCGACGCCGTCGCCTCGGAGCTGGCTTCCGAACTCTCTTCCGGGAACGGCAAGCAGCCGGCGAGCATCTCGTACGCCAGCGCGGCGAGCGCGAACTGGTCGGCGCGTGCGTCGACGTTCAACACCTTGCCGAACTGTTGCTCCGGCGCGAGAAAACCCGACGGCGCCGGCCGCGACGCCACCGCGCGCAGCTCCTTTGCCCATCCGAAGCCGCCCACCTTCGCGCGCCGCGCCCCTTCGGGGATGATCACGTGGGCGGGGTGCAGATCGCCGTGCACGAGCCCCTGTTCGTGCCCCGCGATCAGCGCCAGCGCGATCGACTCGACGATCTCCGCCGTGGACACCGGCGACAACATTCCGTCGCTCGCCATCATCGCCTTGAGCCCGCGCCCCTCGACCCACTCGGTGACCACGAAGGCGGGGCTGTCGCCCGGCAAGTTGAAGTCGAGGATCTGGATCGCTTGCGGCGTGCGCAGCAGCGAACCGAAGCAGGCGCCGCGCTGGAGACGTGCGATGCCGTCGAGGCGCGCCAGCGCTTCGGCCGGAAACAGCCGCACCACCAGCTTGCTGGGCAGCCGCTCGTGCGCGGCTTCGAAGACCGGCGAGCCGTCCCCGTCGCCCAGGCGTCGTCCGAGGCGGTATCCCCGCCCCAAGACAGCGCCCCGGAGATCGGTCGGCTGCTTCATGCGGTCGATGCTACTACGCCGACCTCGTGGCCTTCGCTATTCAGAAGCCAAAAAAAGCGAACAAAATGCGGTGGGTGAGGCCTCGGGGACGAAACCCTGGCACCCGATCGAAACCGGCGGCACGGCTTCCGCGTAGGACGGAGGTGACGGTGACATTTGCCGCTTGTGGTCCCCCCGGCGCCGCAGGCATGCTCCCGCGCTGGATGACCGCGGACAGCCGTCCCCCTCTGGAGCAGGCGATGGAGCGATTCGCCGCCGGCGATGACGCGGCCCTGGGCGACGTCTACGACCTTGCGGCGCCGCCCGTCCTGACCTTCCTGATGGGGCTGTGCCGCGACCGTCAGCTGGCCGAGGACCTGACCCAGGAGACGTTCCTGCGCATCCATCGCGCCCGCGGTCTGTTCCACCCGGGGGCCGCCGTGCTCCCCTGGGCCTACACGATCGCGCGCCGCCTGTTCCTCGACGACGTGCGGGCCCGCCGTGCCTCGAAGGTCGTTCCGAACGGTCCGGCGCCCGGGGCCGGTGAGGGGGAGGGGCGGGACGACGGAGCGCGCCAGCTCGACCCGGCCGCGATCGGTCCGACCGCCGAGGAGCTGTTCGCCGACCAGGAGCTGGCGCAGGCGCTCGATCAGGCGCTGGAGCAGCTGCCCGAGGCCCAGGCCTCGGCGTTTCGTCTGCTGAAAGGGGAGGGGCTGTCGGTGGCGGAGGTGGCGAACATCATGGGGACGACGAAGGGGGCCGTGAAGCTGCGGGCGCACCGGGCCTACGAGGCGCTGCGCGCGCTGTTGCGCGCCGATCTTCGTGGCGGGGGCGACAAGGACGCGCGAAGGTACCGGGAAGGAAAAGGCCGAACGACATGAACCGCCTCGCCCGACCGAGCCCCGACATGCGCGCCCGCCTGCTGGCGGCGGCACGGCAGACGCCCGCGTCTCGACCGGGCGCCTGGCGTCGGCGCCTGACCGGCGTGGGGCTGTTCGCGCTCTGCTGGACCCTGCTCGCGGCCTTCGTGTTGCGGTTGCGTCCCGACTGGGGAGAGCTCCCCTCGGGCGCCTTGAGCCAGACGTTCGCCGGGCTGGGGGCGGTGGTGGCGCTGGCGTCGGGGGCGGGGCTGGCGCGGGGCAAGACCATGACCGGCGCCGGCGTGGAGAAGCTGGTGGCCGTCGTCGCGGTGGGGGTGACCGTGCTGCTGGTCCTGGTGATGGCGGTCGATCCGACCGGGCCGTCGACGAAGTCGTTCACGGGCGCCGCGATGGCGACGCACGCGATCCCCTGCGAGTTGTTGGTGCTGGCGCTGGGGCTGCCGCTGCTGGGGGCCGGGTTGCTTCCGCTCGCGGGATTGACGTTGTCACGTCCAGGGCTGACGGGGAGCTGCCTCGGTCTGGCGGCCGCCACCATCAGTCACCTGGTGGTGCGCTGTCATTGCTCCGTCGGGGGGGCGGGCCACGCGTTCCTGGGGCATCTGCTGCCCGCGCTTCCTCTCATGCTCCTCGGCGCGTGGGCCTGCCGGGCCCGTGTCATCGAGCGAATCGTCTCGCGCTTCGGTCGTTCCGACCGCGCACGAGAAGAAAAGCTGTAACCGCCTCGTCCACGATGCCGTAACCAAGGCGCACGTGCTATCTGACCCAATTGGCCGGGACGCCCGGCCCCACGAACCGAAAGGACACGAGACATGACGACCAAAGGTGTATTCATCGCGGCTGCTGTAGCTGGTCTGTTTTCCGCCGCGACGCCGTTCACGGCTTCCGCCAAATCCGAGGGCTCGGTCCAGTGCACGGGCGTCAACGCCTGCAAGGGCAAGGGCGGATGTCACTCGGCCGAGAACGCCTGCAAGGGGCAGAACGGCTGCAAGGGCAAGGGCTGGACGATGATGTCCGAGAAGGACTGCACGGCCAAGGGCGGCAAGGTCGTCCCCGAGAAGAAGTAGTCGCCGGGATGCTGCGAAGGGGGCCCGCTTCTCGGAAGGGACGCGGGCCTCGCGCATTTTGACGCATGGAAAATTATCCCCACCTCGGTCACGGCATCGGGCTACGGCCGCCGCACTATCAGGAGCTCCTGAAGGCGAGCGCGTCCGGAGCGGCGCCCGTCGACTGGGTGGAGATCATCAGCGAGAACTTCATGGTGGCGGGGGGGAATCCCCGGGCCGTCTTGCGCGGCATTCGCGAGCGGTTGCCGGTGGTCATGCACGGCGTGTCGCTGTCGCTCGGCTCGGTCGATCCGCTCGATCAGCGCTACCTGTCGGAGCTGGACGCGCTGGCGCGCGAGCTCGAGCCGGCGTGGATCTCCGATCACCTTTGCTGGTCGAGCTTTGGCGGCCACACCGGTCACGATCTGTGGCCGCTACCGCTCACGGAAGAGGCGCTCGACCACGTGGCCACGCGCGTGCTGGTGGTGCAAGAGCGGCTGGCGCGCCCCATCCTGGTCGAGAACGTATCGAGCTATCTGCAGTACGTGCACTCGACGATGACCGAGTGGGAGTTCCTGGCGGCGCTGGTGAAGCGCACCGGCTGCGGGCTGTTGCTCGACGTCAACAACGTCTTCGTGAGCGCGCACAACCACGGCTTCTCGGCGCAAGCTTTCCTCGAGGGGATTCCGCTGGGGAGCGTGGGGCAGATTCATCTCGCCGGGCACCGCGACGAGGGGACGCACCTCCTCGACACGCACGATCATCCGGTCTGCGACGGCGTCTGGGAGCTCTACCGCGCGGCGGTGGCGCGCTTCGGTGGGGTGGCCACGCTCATCGAGCGGGACGACGACATCCCGCCGCTCGCGGAGGTGGTCGCCGAGGCGCGACGCGCCGCCGCCATCGAGCGCGAGGTGCTGGCGGTCAGTCCCCGGGCAACGGCCGTGAAAGGGAGCGATGCGGCTCGCGGCGCTTGAAGAGCTGCTGTACGACCTGATGACGGCGCCCACCGGCGTCGGTCCCGGGCTGGCGGCTCGCGGGCTGACGACCGACGCGCTCGACGCGGTCATCGCCGGCGACGCGCGCCTGTCGTCGGCGGCGCGGCTCGACATCTACGCGAACATGTACTTCTTCCGCATCCTCGACGTGCTGCGGGACGAGTTCCCGCGCGTCGTGACGGCGGTCGGCGCCGACCCGTTTCACGATCTGGTCACCGATTTTCTGCTGGCCGAACGGCCCGCGCACCCCTCGTTGCGCGAGGCCGGCGCGCGTCTGCCCCGGTACCTGGCCGGGCATCCGCTCGTCGTCGACCGCCCCTGGCTGGCCGCGCTGGCGACGCTCGAGCGCACGCACCGGGAGCTGTTCGACGCCGCGGACGCGCCGCCGCTGACGATGGAAGAGATGCGCGCCACCCCGCCCGAAGCCTTCGCCACGCTGCCGGTCCGCCTGGTGCCGGCGCACCGGATCCTGCGTCAGGACTTCGCGATCGCCGGCGCGTGGACGCCGCTGGGGGAGGGCGCGGGGGCGCCGGAAGACGGCGCCGCCGTGCCCGAGACGTTGCTGGTGTGGCGCCAGGACTTCGCGGTACGCCATCGCGTGCTCGATGAGCTCGCCGAGGAGGCGATGCTGACGCGGGCGGCGGTGGGGACGACGTTGGGGGCGCTGTGCGAAGGCTTCGTGGAGGCGCGTCGAGGTCCCGGAGGCGGTCCGGCGGCCGACGAAGCGGCGCTCGCCACCGAGGCGTTTCAGATCCTGGCGCGCTGGATCGACGACGGCCTGCTGACCACCGCCTGAAAACGCGGTGCATTCACGCGAAAACCGGGCCTGAATCCGGGGATTTCGGGCGCTTACCCTGCTTTTGGCTCGCGCGCCGGGCCAGGGGGCCATATATACGTCGCCGCATGGTAGCTGGAACCGTCGCGATCCTGGGTCGCCCGAACGTTGGAAAGTCGACGCTGTTGAATCAGATCGTCGGGCAGAAGCTGGCCATCGTCAGCTCGAAGCCGCAGACGACGCGCAACCGCATCCTGGGCGTCTGGAACGGTCCCGCCGGTCAGATCGTCTTCGTCGACACGCCGGGGCTGCACTCGGCCCGCAACGCCCTCGGGCATTTCATGGTGGACGAGGCGCTGGCGGCCGTCGAAGGCATCGAGGCCGCGCTGCTGGTGGTGACCCCGCCCGACAGCGCGCACAACGTCAAGGTGGCGACCGAGGAGCGGCGCATCCTCGACCTGCTCCGGCAGGGCAAGGTGCCGACGGTGCTGGCCATCAACAAGGTCGACACCGTCAAGGACAAGCCGTCGCTGTTTCCGATCCTGACGGCGTGGCAGGAGATCTCGCAGTTCTCCGCCCTGGTCCCGGTCTCGGCCCGCCGCGGCTCGGGTGTCCCCGGCCTGATCTCCGAGTTGACGAAGCTGATGCCCGAGGGTGAGCCGCTGTTCTCGCCCGACATGCTGACCGATCGCACCGAGCGGTTCCTCGCCGGCGAGCTGATCCGCGAGCAGCTGTTCACGTCGCTGAAGCAGGAGCTCCCCTACGCGACGGCGGTCATCGTCGACAACTGGGAGGAGCGCGCCGATCGCAAGGACGTGGTCATCGACGCCTCGATCCTGGTCGAGCGCGACAGCCAGAAGGTCATCGTCGTCGGCAAGGGGGGAACGATGATCCGGGACATCGGCTCGCGCGCCCGCGCGGAGGTCTCGGAGATGCTGGGGCGGCCGGCGCACCTGCGCCTGCACGTCAAGGTCGCCCCCGAGTGGACCTCGTCGACGAACACGCTCGCGAACGCGGGCTACCAGCGATGAAGAAGTACCGCTCGTCGAACGTGGACGCGGACGCCGCGCGGCCGCTGGTCGCGCTCATCGGGCGCCCCAACGTCGGGAAGTCGTCGCTGTTCAACCGCCTGGTGGGGGGACGCCCGGCGCTGGTCGAGGACATGCCCGGCGTGACCCGCGATCGTCGCTACGGCGCCGTCGACTGGATGAACGGCCGTTTTCGCGTGGTCGACACGGGCGGGCTCGATCCTTCGGCGGCGGGCATCCTGGGCGCCATGCGTTCCCAGACGCTGAAGGCGGTCGACGAGGCCGACGTGCTGGTGTTCGTGGTCGACGCCGTGGAAGGGCTGACGACCGTGGACAGCGAGGTGGCGAAACTGCTGCGGCGCGCGAACAAGCCGGTGGTGCTGGCGGCCAACAAGGTCGACTCGACGAAGCGCGAGGACGCGCTCGGCGATCTGTACGGCATGGGCTTCAAGGACGTGTTCCCCATCTCGGCGGGACACGGGCGCGGCATCGGCGAGCTGCTCGATCGATTGCTGGTGTTGCTGGGACCGGCGGCGTCCGTGGCGCCCGAGCCCGCCCCCGCGCCGACCGAGGTCGGCGAGGCGAACGAGGAGGGCGAGCTTGAACCGGTCGCGGAGCCCGAGGGACCGATCCGGATCGCCTTCATCGGAAAGGCGAACGCCGGCAAGTCGTCGCTGGTCAACCGGTTGCTGGGCGAGGAGCGCGTGCTGGTCCACGACGTTCCGGGCACCACGCGCGATCCCATCGACACGCCGTTCTCCGCCGGCGGCAAGCAGTTCGTGCTGGTGGACACGGCGGGCCTTCGCCGCCGCCGCACCGTCGAGACGCTGACGGATGCCGTCGCCGCGAAGATGACGCGCGATCAGCTTGCGCGCGCCGACGTCGCCGTGCTGGTGATCGACGCCGGCATCGGCCCCACCACCGAGGACGCGAAGATCGCGGGCCTGATCGAGGACGCGGGGCGCGCGGCGATCGTGCTGCTGAACAAGAAGGATCTCGTTCCGCGGGCAGCCACCGGCGCGACCTTGGAGAAGACGAAGGAGACGCTGCCGTTCCTTTCCTGGGCCCCCGTCGTGTGGGCCTCGGCCATCACTGGCGCAGGGGTGGTGGAGATCCCGCGGCTGGCGGCGCGCGTGTTCGGCGAGTCGTCGAAGCGCATCGCGACGGGCGAGCTGAACCGCTTCCTGGAGACCGTCGTGGCCACGCGCCCGCCGCCCTCCGGGCCGATGGGGAAGCACGTGCGGCTGTTCTTCGGCACGCAGGTCTCGGTGAAACCGCCCACGTTCGTGTTCAGCACCAGCCACCCGGACGTCGTGCCGCCGTCGTATCGCCGCTTTCTGGCGAATCAATTTCGTCAGACCTACGGCTTCGAGGGGACCCCGGTGCGGATCGTCTTGCGTGAGCGCAAGCGCAAGAAGCGGAGCAAGGCTCCTTCGCGGGCCCTTTCCAAAGACTAGGCCTACCGGGATGTCACGTCGTCCGATTCGCGTGGTCCTGATCCCGTCCTAGTTCCTTTGCTCTGATTTCCGGTCTGGAAAAAGAGTGCACCGCAGCCGCTGGCCGTCTGCGGCCAGCGGCGAGGAGCGCATTCTCGCGGCCCCGATCGTTCGCTTTCAAGACGATGTCATGCCGCGAGACCCTGGGAATCGCTCGAAGGTGAGGCGTCTGGATCTTGTTTGCGGTCGGGCCGTTGCCGGTCGACGGGCGAGCTGATCCCAGGGTCTCGCGGCATGGCGTCGTCTTGAAAGCGAACGGCCGGGGCCGCACGATGCGGTCCTCGCCGGTGGCCGCGGACGGCCACCGGCTCCGGTCCGCCCTTTTTCCAGACCGGAGATCAATGGACGGAGATCAACCGAGGAAGATCATAGGACGATGAGAGGAGGATGAGAGGAAGATCGGAGGACGATCAGCTAGAGGAAAAGAAGTGACCGTCGGGGGAGGTCAGGGGGAGCGCTCAACGCAGGGTCCAGGTTGCCCGCGCCGAGAACGCGAAAGCCTGAGGCACCTGCTCGCCGGTGAGGACGTGCGACAGCAGATCGAACGGCGCGAACACGTATTGCGCCGTGGCGCCGATGCTGAAGCGCGGGGTCAACAGATAGTCGGCCCCGATGCCCAGCTGCGTCCCCATGGCCAGGTGCGACTTCTTGACGGCCCCCCCGAACCCCAGCACCCCGATGCCCGCCTCGAACGTCGGCAACAGCCGCAACACGTCCATCGTGTAGCCGAGACCGGCAAAGGCGCCGTACGACCAGATGCTGCCACCGGGAAGCTGCTTGCCAGCGTCGGTCGACACACTTTGAAAACCTCCCGACAAGGACAGCCGGGCCGAAAAAGTATCATTGATCCCGTATTGGACGTCGGTTCCCAATCCCGCGCCCAGCGGAGAGCGTCCGTCGGCCACGACGCTCGCCACTCCCAACCGCCCCGCGATCTGCCAGTCGTCCTCGTCTGCGCTGGCGCTCGCCCCGAAACCCCCGAGGCAACCCAGCAAGACCAGGCCCGGGGTCCAGAACGTCAGTCGTCGCCGCAAGGGATCGAGCACGGCCGAACTATATCCGCGGGGCGGCCTGAAGGGCGATCTCGACGGGGCGCGACATTGACCGGTGATGACTCGACGTGATATCCAAATAACGACATGGCGAAGCGTATCCTGATCGCCGACGACAGTGTGACGATCCAGAAGGCCTTCGCGATGACGTTTGCGGGCGAGGACGTGACGCTGGTGGCGGCGCGGTCCGCGGACGAGGGGTTGACGTTGGCGCAGCGCGCCCGTCCGGATCTGGTCATTGCCGACGGCGTCATGCCGGGGCGATCGGGTTACGACCTGTGCGCCGCCATCAAATCGGACGCGTCGTTGCGGGGCGTGCCCGTCTACATCCTGACGTCGACCCACAATCCTCTGGACGAGGGGCGGTCGCGGCAAAGCGGCGCCGACGGCCAGCTCACGAAGCCGTTCGATACCGCGGCCATCGTCGTCAGCATCAACGAGGCGCTGACGAAGACGTCGTCCGCTCCGGGAATGGCCGCCGCCGATCCGCGCACGGCGCCTCCTCCGGCGCTGGTGGATGACTACGGAGAGATCTCGGTGGGCGGTTCGGGGCTGCGCGCGGGCGCGGTCGTTCCGGCCCGTTCGTCCGAGGACGAAAACGTGGTCACGCCCCCGCCGGCTGCCCCGGCGCGGCCCTCCGTGGTGCAACCGGCCTTCGGACAGCCTGTGTTCCTACCGGCCGCGCCCGCTCCATCCCCGCTGTCCGCTCCTCCCGGGATGCGGCCGTCTCTCATTCCAGGGATGCGTCCCGGCGTACCGGGGGCGCGTCCGGGAACCGTTCCCGTTCGTCCCGTCGCGGCACCCGCCCCGGTGGCTCCGTACCCCGCGGCGCCGGTGGGCCTGCGTCCGGCCGCGCCTCAGCCGCCGCCCGTGGTCCACGGCGGGACCCGCACCATGATGGGGTTGCCGGTGGCCGGGCTGCAGCCGCCGCCGCGCACCACCTCGACCTCGTTTGCCACGTCGCCGGTGCGCGCGGTGCCTCCGGCGGCGGCGCCCGAGGTACGTACGCCGCCCCCCGTCTCGAGCGGCGGCCTGGCGGCGCAGGCCGTGTCGGCCGTCTCATCGCGGGTGGCCGACAAGATGGCCGCCATCTCGGCGCGTGGCCCCGAGTACGAGGCCATCGCGAAGCTGTCGCGCGAGATCATCGAGAAGATCGCCTGGGAGATCGTTCCCGAGCTGGCCGAGGCCATCGTGCGCGAAGAACTACAGAAGCGCGGCCGGATCTGACCGCGCCAGCCGCTGGCGCCCCGGAGTTTTCGAAGCTATGTCCGACCAGGTGAAGAACTATGATCCGGCCACCATCGAGCCCCGGTGGTACGCGGAGTGGATGGAGCGGGGTTACTTCCACGCGGACGCGCAGGCCCCCAAGGCCCCGTTCACGATCGTCATCCCGCCGCCGAACGTAACGGGCTTCCTGCACATGGGGCACGCCCTCGGTTGCACGATCGAGGACATCTTCACGCGCTGGAAGCGCATGGCGGCCTACAACGCCATGTGGCTGCCCGGCACCGATCACGCCGGCATCGCCACCCAGCTGGTGGTCGAGCGGCAGCTGAAGGAGAAGGAGAAGAAGTCGCGCCACGACATCGGCCGCGAGGCGTTCGTCGAGAAGGTGTGGGCCTGGCGCGCCACCTCGGGCGACCGGATCCTCGAGCAGCTGAAGAAGCTCGGCTGCTCGCTCGACTGGGATCGCCTGAAGTTCACCATGGAGCCGCAGTACTCGGCGGCCGTCATCGAGGCGTTCGTGCGGCTGCACGAGGAGGGGCTGATCTACCGGGCCCGGCGCCTCATCAACTGGTGCGTGTCGTGCCGGACGGCGCTGTCCGATCTCGAGGTCGACTACGACGAGGGGACACAGGGGCAGCTGTACGAGTTCGCGTATCCGTTCATGGACGGCTCGGGCGAGGTGGTGATCGCCACCACCCGTCCAGAGACGATGCTGGGCGACACCGCGGTGGCCGTGCACCCCGATGATCCGCGCCACCGGCACGAGCTCGGGAAGCGAATCCGCAACCCCATCACCGGTCACGAGTTCTCCGTCATCGCCGATCCGGTGCTGGTCGATCCGAAGTTCGGCACCGGCGCGGTGAAGATCACGCCGGCCCACGACCCCAACGACTTCGAGTCGGCCCAGCGCAACAAGCTGGAGATGATCTCGATCTTCGACGAGGCGGGCATCGTCACCGAGGCGGGTGGTCCGTTCGCGGGGCTCGATCGCTTCGCCGCCCGCAAGGCGGTCAAGGCGCGCCTGAAAGAGCTGGGGCTCGAGCGCGGAGCCAAGCCGCACGTCCACGCCGTCGGTCACTGCCAGCGCTGCGAGACGGTGGTCGAGCCGATGCTGTCCACGCAGTGGTTCGTGAAGATGGAGCCGCTGGCCAAGCCGGCCATCGAGGCGGTGGAGCAGGGGCGCACCCGCTTCGTCCCCGAGACCTGGTCGAAGACCTACTTCCACTGGATGCGGAACATCCGCGACTGGTGCATCTCGCGTCAGCTGTGGTGGGGGCACCGCATCCCCGCCTGGACCTGCGCCGCCTGCAAGGAGATCACCGTCGCGCGCACCACGCCGACCGCGTGTGGCAAGTGTGGCAAGGCCGACCTGACGCAGGACCCGGACGTGCTCGACACCTGGTTCTCGTCCTGGCTGTGGCCGTTCGCGACGCTCGGCTGGCCCGAGGAGACGCGCGAGCTGAAGACGTTCTATCCGACCACCGTGCTCGACACCGGCTACGACATCCTGTTCTTCTGGGTGGCGCGCATGATGATGGCGGGCCTGCACTTCATGAAGAAGGTCCCCTTCCGCACCGTGTACCTGCACACGATGGTGACGGACGAGAAGGGGGACAAGATGTCCAAGGTCAAGGGGAACACCATCGATCCCCTCGACATCATCGCCAAGTTCGGCGCCGATCCGCTGCGCTTCGCGCTGGCCTGGCAGACCAATCAGGCGGCGCAGGGGAAGAACATCAAGTTCGCTGTGTCGAACGTCGAGGACGCGCGCCGCTTCGCCACCAAGATCTGGAACGCCAGCCGCTTCGCGCTCATCAACCTGCAGGGGTTCGACGCGGAACGGTTCGCCGATCGTTCGGCCGAGGGGCCCGACGGGATGGATCTCGATCTGCCCGAGCGCTGGATCCTGTCGCGCGTGCAGCGGGCGGTGGAGGCGGTCGACGCGGCGCTGGAGGATTACCGCATCGCCGACGCCGCGCAGGCGGCCTATCACTTCGTCTGGAACGAGCTGTGCGACTGGTACATCGAGCTCGCCAAGGCCTCGTTCGTGCGCGAGCCGGCCGATCCCGAGCGCCGCTGGCGCGTGCAGGGCGCGCTCGTCTCCGCGCTGGAGACGGCCATGCGCCTACTGCACCCGTTCATGCCGTTCCTGACCGAGGAGATCTGGCAGCAGCTTCCCAAGCCGGCCGGCGCCCCCCAGAGCATCATGATCACGCTGTATCCGGTGCGCGATCTGCGGTTCATCGATGACGCCTCGGAGGCATCGATGGCGCTGGTGCAGAAGGTGGTGGTGGCCCTGCGCACCATCCGGG